>JAEUQN010000056.1 GCA_016789725.1 Blastocatellia bacterium
GTGCTGATTGCGAGCGTGAATTGCCGATGAATGTGTCCGTTTGGCTTTCGGCAGACGGCGCACCGCAATGTGCGAATTGCTCCAACCAGCGCGGTGATGCTTTGACCTCCGAAACACGAATGCTCGTCAACGACATCCTGCGCTTGCCCCCCGAAAAATTTGTCGCGCAAACATTTGATCCGCGTGCGCTAACCAAGCTTGAGTCTATCGTAGCGAGACTTATCAAAAATACGCTCGAACGTGAATTGAAATCGTATGAAATGTTGGGCAGATTAAAACCGGTAGACGGTAGACAGTAGACAGTAGACGGTAGGGGAGTAGCCTCGTATCAAGTAAAGCGAAGGTTTTTTTCTACCGACTACCGACTACCGACTACCGACTACTCAACTTCAACTGGAGAAATACAAGACAATGTCTACTAAGTACGTTTATTTGTTCGCCGATGGCAAAGCCGAAGGCAACACGACCATGAAAGATTTGCTCGGAGGCAAGGGCGCGAACCTAGCCGAAATGACCAACGCCGGATTGCCCGTGCCGCCAGGTTTTACGATCACCACTGAAGCCTGTAATTCCTATTATGACGAAGGCGAACAGTTCCCGGCAGGCATGATGGATGAAGTATTGGCGGCGCTTGCCAAAGTCGAAGCCGCTACTGGCAAACAATTTGGCGGCGGCGACAACCCGATGCTCGTGTCGGTTCGTTCGGGCGCAAAATTCTCGATGCCGGGCATGATGGATACCGTTTTGAATTTGGGCTTGAACGACGAAACGCGCGATGCGATTGCCAAAATTTCCGGCAACGAACGTTTCGCATGGGATGCCCATCGCCGCTTCATTCAATTGTTCGGCAAAATCGTCCTCAACATTGAGTCCGAAAAATTCGAGCATATCTTTGAAGGCTACAAACACGAACTCGGCGTCAAAGAAGACACTGCCGTCGGTGCAGACACACTTGCCAAAGTCGTCGCGGATTACAAAGAAGTCGTCAAAAAAGAAACTGGCAATGACTTCCCAACCGATGCCAAAGAACAATTGCAACTCGCCATCAAAGCGGTGTTCGCTTCGTGGAACGGTCGCCGCGCCAAAGATTATCGCCGCATCAACAAAATTGATGACAAGCTCGGAACCGCCGTCAACGTACAAACGATGGTGTTCGGTAACCTCGGCGAAGATTCCGGCACTGGCGTCGCCTTCACGCGCGATGTGGCTACGGGCGAGCGCGTAATCTACGGCGAATACCTGCAAAATGCGCAGGGCGAAGACGTCGTTGCGGGTATCCGTACGCCGAAGAAAATTGCGCAACTGCACGAAGAAATGCCCGAAATGTATCGCCAGTTTGCGGAACTCGCGCAGAAGCTGGAAACGCATTACAAAGACGTACAAGACCTCGAATTCACCATCGAAAAAGGCAAGCTGTACATGCTGCAAACCCGTAACGCGAAACGCACCGGAGCCGCAGCCGTACGCATCGCCGTCGAAATGGTCGAAGAAGGGGTCATTGATAAAAAGACTGCGATTTCACGTGTCGAACCCGCGCAGTTAGATCAATTGTTGCACCCGATGATTGACCCGAAAGCGGAAATCAAAGTGATCGGCACTGGCCTTCCCGCTTCACCTGGCGCAGCGACTGGCAAAGTCGTATTCGATCCAGACGAAGCTGAAGAAATGGCGAAGACTGGCGAAAAAGTGATCCTGCTCCGCATCGAAACCTCACCCGAAGATTTTCACGGCATGGTTGCCGCACAAGCGATTCTGACCGCGCGTGGTGGTATGACCAGTCACGCCGCAGTCGTCGCACGCGGAATGGGCAAATGCTGCGTCGCGGGTCTTGGCGAGTTGAAAGTTGATTACAAAAATCAAACCGCTGAACTCAACGGCAACACGATCAAAAAAGGCGATTCGATCACGCTCAACGGTTCGACCGGCGAAGTGATCTTGGGCGAAGTGCCGCTCATCAATCCTGAAGTCAGCGGCAATTTCAAAACGTTGATGGAATACGTCAACGAATATCGCAAACTCGGTGTTCGTGCGAATGCGGACACGCCGCACGATTCCGAAGTCGCACGTGGCTTCGGCGCAGAAGGCATTGGCCTGTGCCGCACCGAACACATGTTTTTTGAAGGCGACCGCATTGACAGCGTGCGTCAGATGATTTTGTCTTCGACGGAATACAAATCTTTGGAAGCGCAATTGGCAAACGCCAAAGACGCCGACAAAGCTGCTCTCGAAGCCAAAATCGCACGTCCGAGTGAACTCTATCACGGCGCACTTGCAGCATTACTCGACCTGCAACGCGAAGATTTCGTCGGCATTTTCAAAGCGATGAACGGCTTCCCTGTCACGATTCGCACGCTCGACCCACCACTGCATGAATTCGTCCCGCACGATGACGAAACCTTGCAGGCGTTGGCGACCAAATTGAACATGTCGTTTGAAGAAGCCAAAGGCCGCGTAGATCAATTGCACGAGTTCAACCCGATGCTTGGACATCGCGGTTGCCGCCTCGGCATCATCTACCCTGAAATCACCAAAATGCAGGCACGCGCGATTTTTGAAGCCGCAGTGAAAGTCCAAAAAGAAGGCATCACCGTCAAACCGGAAATCATGATTCCGCTCGTTGGCAACGTAGCCGAATTGAAGCTGCAAGCCGATGACGTCCGCGCCGTCGCCGCCGAAGTTTTCGCCAAAGAAGGCGTCACGGTTGATTACTTAGTCGGCACCATGATCGAAGTCCCACGCGCCGCATTAACCGCCAATCGCATCGCCGAAGTCGCTGAATTCTTCAGCTTCGGTACGAACGATTTGACGCAAATGACGATGGGATTGAGCCGCGACGATTCCGGCAAATTCCTGCCCGCATACGTCGAGAAGAAAATCTATGCCGACGATCCGTTCCAGGTATTAGATCAGGAAGGCGTCGGCCAACTTGTAGACATTGGCATTCAAAAAGGCCGCTCCACCAAAGCGGATTTGAAAATCGGCATCTGCGGCGAACACGGCGGAGAACCAGAATCCGTCATGTTCTGTCACCGCGTCGGCATGAACTACGTGAGCTGCTCGCCGTATCGCGTGCCGATTGCGTTGCTGGCGGCAGCACAAGCGGCGATTGCTGATGAAGGCGGCGCGGCGATTGCCAAGACGACGGTGTGAAAAAGTGTAAGATAAACATCTTGTTTGTTCCTCCGATAAAATTCTATCGGCGCTGCAAACATCTTGTTTGCAGTACATTTGATTGCAAAATGCGGAGTGCAGAATCAAAATGATTTTGCACTCCGCATTTCTTTTGGAGATTAGTCATGGCAAATATCACACTAGAGCAAGTCAAAGAAGAAATCCTTATGCTTCCACACGAAGACCGCAGGCAATTACAACAATGGCTTGATGAGCAGGCGCGAAAAGATGCCAGCCAGGCTCCGCCGAAAGAATCTCTTGAAGAGCGAATGCACCGCTATAAACAGACGCAAAAGTGGCTCCAGGAAAATCGCGAGAAATATATAGGGCAATGGGTTGCGCTGGAAGGCGACCGATTGATTGCTGCTGGCTCCGATGGTCTGAAGGTTCATGCCGAAGCCAAGGCTGCCGGAATTGAAGTTCCATTCCTCGAACATATTGTTGAAGAGAAAGAACCTTTCTACGCAGGATGGTGAGAAATGCCGGAGCAACTGACCTTTGCCATTGGCTATGAATATGATTCGCTGCAAGTAGGCATTACCGTGCCGGTTCGACTTCGTACGTGGTCTGAGTCCATTGATTTGCATGCCAAAATTGATACAGGTGCAAGCCTTTGCATCTTTGAGCGGAAACATGCCGAACAGCTTGGACTCAATGTCGAAAGTGGCGCGATAGAGAAGTTATCTACGGCAACGGGAATCTTTATCGCCTACGGTCACGAAGTTACCCTTGATGTCCTTGGGATTGAAACAACTACCACCGTCTATTTTGCCGCCGATGAAAACTTCACGCGCAATGTTCTTGGCCGGCAAGGCTGGCTGGATCGTGTACGTTTGGGGCTGGTTGATTACGAAGGCAAATTGTTTCTGAGCGATTACAATGATCCCGCTGAATCCGCATTGTGAGCTATGCGCTGATTATCTGTCCTGGGGGCTTTGAGATTAAATTCCTCACAAAATCAGATTCCTTCTTTCCCTCACGCTAAAAACTTGCGAAAATGCCACAGCGGCAATTCTGACGCATCACGCGTTCAACTCTGAACCAGTCGAGAGGTAGTTATGACCGAGCACAGCCAATTATCCAGCATCATCCATTCCGTTCGTCGTCGCCGTTGGTTGGTGACCGTTTTCAAAGGCGCAGCGATCACGATTGCGACAGCGGCGGCGTTCCTGTTGGCGATTAGTTATGCCGCATATAAATATCGCTACAGCACCGGAACCTTGATTTCATTGCGTGTTGCGGCGTTGCTGGGCTTAGGGGCGGCGGTCTATTTCTTTTTGATTCGTCCCTTGCGCCAGCAGGTGACGGATGCCCAGGTCGCGCACCTGATCGAAGAGAAGCACATCGGTTTGGACGAGCGCCTGACGACGGCGGTCGAGTTTGAAAATCAAAAGGACAAGCCGATCATTGCGCGCTTGCTGGACGACGCGAATCAAAAGGCGAGCGAAATTGCCGCGCACGAAGTGGTGCCGCGCAAACGATTGTTCGGTTACGGCGGCATTGTGGCGGCGACGGTCGCGTTGTTTGTTGGCACGTTGATGTTTGGGCCGAAAGAATTGACGAGCGGAATCAAGAACCTGATCGTGCCGGCCAGTGCGGCTGATTTGCTCTCGCCCAATGCGATGCGCATCACGGTCAAGCCGGGAACCGCGCGCGTGCCAAAAGGTTCGGATCAACAGTTTATTGCTTCGCTGGTGAATTTCGCGCCGGAAAACCTGGGTGCCATCACCATGTATTATCGCAAGGCGGGCACCGACGATCAGTGGATTGGGCAGGTGATGGAACCGGCCAAGAGCAAAAACGATTACCAATATTTCATCTTCAATATCCAGGACCCGATTGAATATTTTGTGGAATCCGGGACGGTCAAATCCGATGTCTTCAAGCTGGATGTTGTGGATTTGCCGTTCGTCAAACGCATTGATACGACGCTTGATTACCCGGCGTACACCGGAATGCCCAGCCAGACGCAGGAAGACAGTGGCGATGTGGCAGCCTTGAAAGGCACCGTCGTCACGGTCAAGGCCGTGCTGTCCGCGAAAGCCAAATCAGCGTTTATCGTGCTGAAAAATGGGACGAAGATTGAAATGAAGCCGAGCGAACAACGCTTGGAAAGCGGCGAGGTCGAACCATTTTTCACGGGCGCACTGACGATCACCGAAAACACCAGCTATCACATTGAACTCATCAGCGTCGAAGGTGACAAATACAACGGCTCCAACGAACACGACATTACCATCCTTGAAGATGAACCGCCGACGGTCACGTTTGAAAAACCGGGCCGCGATTTGAAGGCCACGAACATCGAAGAAATTTTTACGCAGGCCAAAGCCGAAGATGATTACGGCGTGGCTTCGATTGAGTTGATTTATTCAGTGAACGGCGGCGAAGAAAAGAAAGTTCAATTGCAAAACCTGAGTCGCCCGGAAGCGAAAACACTCTCTGGTTCGCACACGTTCTTCCTCGAAGAATACGGTTTGAAGCCCGGCGATTTTGTGTCGTATTACGCCAAAGCGCGTGACGCGCAAAACGAAACGACGAGCGATATTTACTTCATCGAAGTCAAACCGTTCGAGAAAGAATTCCGCCAGGGACAACAACAGCAAGGCGGTGGGCAGGGACAAGGTGGCGAGCAAGAACAGGCCCTGCCGCGTCGGCAAAAAGACATCATTGCCGCAACCTTCCGCATCAACCGCGAAGAGCCAAAATATTCGGCGGCAGACAAAAACGAAAACTACAACACGGTTTCGCTGGCACAACAAAAATTGCGCGAAGATACGAATGAGCTGATTGATCGCATTCGTCGTCGGTTGGGCGGCGGTGCGCCACAAGGCGGCAGCTTGCAGCAATTTCAGCAACTGGTCGAAAACCTGACGCAGGCGCAAAAAGAAATGGAAGGCGCTACGAATGAACTCAAAGCGCAGAGCGGCATCAAAGCCTTGCCCTTTGAGCAGCGTGCTTTGCAACAATTGCTGCGCGCTGACGCCATCTTCAAAGAAATTCAGGTGCAGATGGGCCAGCAGCAGGGCCAAGGCCAGGGGCAGCAAAATCAGCAGGCCGAAGAACTCGCGGATTTGTTTGAGCTGGAACTCGACAAGATGAAGAATCAGTACGAGACCCTCAACCGCGAGAAACAACAACAAGGCCAGCAACAGGACGATGAGCAGAAACGCAAGCTCGAAGAATTAGCGCGTCGTCAGCAACAACAGCTCGAACAACAGCAACGTCGCCAGCAGCAAGCCCGTAATCAACAGGGCGGCGGTGGTGGCTCCCAGCGCCAGCAACAAGAGATGATCGAAGAGGCCAAGAAGCAGGCGCGGGAATTGGAACGCCTCTCACGCGAGCGCCGCGATCCACAATTGCAACGGCAGGCCGATCAATTGAAGAAGGCCGCCGAAGAGATGCAAAAGGCGCAAGCCGCGAATAACAATAACAACCAGCAGGAAGCGCAATCCGCGATGCAACGCGCGATGGATAGTTTGCGGCAGGCACAGCAAATGCAGCAGCAAAATCAACGCGGGCAGAGCGGCAATTCCGTTTCGGATTTGAAGAACCGCGCGGCGGGCGCAGCGCAAAAACAACAGGACATTCAAAAACAACTGGATGATGTGATCCGCAAGCAAAACGATCCGGCGTCTCAGGAAGCCAAACAACGCTTGATGGACAAGAAAAACGAGTTGGCAAATGAGGTCAACAACCTCGAACGCGAAATGGAACAAACTGCACGCGGGATGAGCGGCGATCAACAAAAGGCCGCTGAACAATTGCGCGAAGGGGCCGCGAATTTGCGGCGCAATCAAGTCGCCAATCGCATTCGCCGCAACAATCAAAACATCGCAGGTAACCAGATGGAACCCGCGCGCGAAGGCGAACGTGTCATTCAGCAAAATCTGAACGATTTGGTGAATCAATTGCAATCCGCCGATCAATCGGCCAAACAAAGCGCGAAGAATAACAAAGGCCCCGGCGGCGATACCGAAGAGGCGTTGGATAAAACGCGCCAGATTGCCGACAATTTGGAATCGCTGAAACGACGCATCGAAAACGGGACTGGTCGCCAACAAAACCGCAATCAGCAAAATCAACAGGGCCAGCAACAAGGTCAACAACAGGGCCAGCAACAAACCCGTAACCAGCAAGGCCAGCAGCAAGGCCAGCAACAGGGGCAACAACAAGGGCAACAACAGGGTCAACAGGGTCAACAAGGCCAACAGGGGAATCAGCAGGCTCGCAACAATCAGCAGGGCCAACAACAAGGGCAACAACAAGGTCAGCGGGGGCAACAAGGCCAACAACAAGCCCGTAACAACCAGGGTCAACAAGGACAGCAGGGCCAGGGGCAACAGGGGCAGCAAGGTCAACGCGGTCAACAGGGCCAGCAACAAGGACAACAAGGACAGCAAGGCCAGCAAGGTCAACAGGGTCAGCAACAAGGGCAACAGGGTCAACAGGGTCAACAGGGTCAACAACCAGGTGGGCAACAACAAGGTGGCGGTGGTGGCGGCCCGCGTTCGCAAAATGCCTATAGCGGAATGCCACAAAATGCGCAGAGTGGCGGCGGCATGCCGATGGGCGGAGATCGTCAGCTCGGTTCCGAAATCCGCGAGCGCATGCGCGAAATGCAAGACCTGAAACAACAACTCGCGCGGCAGGGCAAAGGTGGCGAATTGACGAAAGAATTGGACAAAGCAATTCAGGAACTCGCACGCTTAGCCAATGGTCAGTTTGGCGATGACCAAGCTACGGCGCAACGTTTGAAAGCCGAAATCATCGAACCGCTCCGCACTATCGAGCTTGAACTGAGCAAACGGTTGCAGGCGAAATTGGGCAAAGGGAATTTGCGGTTGGCCGACGAAGGCGCTGCGCCCGAACGCTATCGCAAGTTGGTGGATGAATATTATAAAAAGCTGTCCCAGAAGAATTCGTTTGTGCCGGAGAAATAGTGGGGAGCAAGCAATGACAGCATTGCCAAAATACAAATACACATTGGAAGAATACTTGGAATTAGATGCCAAGTCCGAAGCGCGGCTCGAATATTGGGACGGCGAAATCTTTGATATGAGCGGCGCGAATGACCAACACGATCAGATCGAAAGCAACGTTCATACTTCGCTCCGAATACAATTCAAGGGACGAGGTTGTCGAGTCTTCACTGCCAATATGCGGATTCGCGTTCCCACTATGCTGCCGTATCGGTATGGCGATGTGTCGGCACTCTGCGGGCAACCGCAGTTCGTGAAGGTCGGCGGCGTAGATGTTTTGACCAATGCCGCGCTTATCATCGAAGTTCTTTCTTCTTCGACCGAAGCATATGATCGTGGCGACAAGTTCACACATTACAAATCCATTCCCAGCTTTTGCGAATACTTACTGATTGCGCAGCATCGTCCACATGTTTCGCAATATATTCGCCAGGATGATGGCTCGTGGTTGCACCGCGAATTCAATGTTCTGGGGGATGTCGTAAAACTCACCTCAGTGGAGTGTGAATTGTCGCTGCAAGAAATTTATGAACACGTAACGTTCGACAAATCGGCAAAGAATCCGCACCTGCGACCGTTGGAATAATACCCTGTGAAAACCACTGCCACGAAGTTTATCTTGCTCCTGTTTGTCGCTGGCGCATGGTTTGCGCTCATCGCACTTAATCACTTCTTCCCTCCCGTTCTCGCCTCTGCACAAATCTCTTTTGATCTCGACATCCGACCGATTCTCACCGCGCGTTGTCTGACCTGTCACAACGAGAAAAAACAAAGCGGCGGGTTGCGGCTGGATGCCAAAGCCTTTGCTGTGCGAGATTCGATCATCGTCGCGGGCAAACCCGCCGAGAGCCATTTGTATCAACGCATCACCGCGCCCGATGGCGAACAGATGCCACCGGTAGGAGAGCGGTTGAGCACCGCACAAATCGCGCTGATCAAAGCGTGGATTGAAACCGGCGCTTATTGGCCGGATGCGGCGACCGCGGGACGCAGAGAGGTGGAGACGGATCGTTCACAACATTGGGCGTGGCAACCAATCAAGCGCCCCGCGATTCCGGCACTCCAAAATCCAAAATCCAAAATCCAAAATCCGATTGATGCGTTCATCGCCGCACGTCTTGCAAGCTCAAACCTCGCATTGTCACCCGAAGCGGATCGCCGCACGTTAATTCGCCGTTTGTATTTCGATTTGATTGGGTTGCCGCCGACGCCTGAGCGATTACAGCGGTTTGTGAATGATCGTGACCCGAAGGCGTATGAAAAGCTGGTGGACGAATTGCTCAGCAGTCCGCGATATGGTGAACGGTGGGCGCGGCATTGGTTGGATGTGGTGCATTACGGCGACACGCATGGGTATGACAAAGATAAACCACGTCCCAACGCATGGCCGTACCGCGATTATGTGATTCGCGCTTTCAATGAGGACAAGCCATATGCGCGTTTTGTCGAAGAGCAAATTGCTGGCGATGTTTTGTATCCCCAGACGCGCGACGGCCTTCAGGCGTTGGGCTTTCTGGCCGCCGGGCCGTGGGATTTCATCGGGCATGCCGAATTGCCCGAAAGCAAAATTGATGGCAAGATCGCGCGCCATCTCGACCGCGATGATATGGTTGCCAACACGATTGGCACCTTCACCAGCGTCACCGTGCATTGCGCGCAATGCCACAATCACAAGTTCGATCCGATTTCACAGGAAGATTATTATTCGTTGCAATCGGTGTTTGCGGCACTGGATCGCGCGGACAAAAAATATTTTGCCAATGATGCGGCGATGACGCAGAAGTTCAACCAGCTTGAGGGAGGTCAACGCGATTTGGCTGAGCGCAAACGCGTGATCGAACGAGACGCGGCAAAAGCGGCGGGCGCAGCGGTGACGAAACTGGATGCGCAAATTGCTGAGGCCGCGAAAAAGACCAACAACGAGGCCGAAGTAAAAGCCTTGAAAACCAAACGCGCGGACCTCGTAGACGCGGCGATGAAGCCGGAAACACGCGCGGAACGCGATGCCTATAACGTCGAACTTGCTCAGCTCAACAAAGACCTCGCCAGCTACCCGACCCCGGAAGTCGTTTATGCTGGCACCGTGCATTACGGCACGGGAACGTTTGTTGGGACGGGGGCGCAGGGGGGGAAACCACGGCCGATTTATTTGCTGGCGCGTGGGCAAGTGACGTCCCCCGGACGCGAAGTCAACCCCGGCGCACTGGCGATGCTGTCCTTTCAACCGGCGCGTTTTTCTATCCCCAAAGACGCGCCCGAAGGTCAACGCCGCGCCGCACTCGCACGTTGGATTACTGACCCGCAAAATCCGCTGACATGGCGCAGCATTGTGAATCGCGTCTGGCAATATCATTTCGGTGCAGGACTCGTTACCACGCCCAACGATTTCGGACACAACGGCGCAACGCCCTCGCATCCCGAACTACTCGACTGGCTCGCCGCCGAATTCCGCGACACTGGCGGCTCGCTGAAACGTTTGCATAAACTCATCGTGATGAGCGCCACCTATCGCCAAACCAGTCAACCAACCACCAGCCACCAGCTACCAACCACCGACAACGCTTTGTTGTGGCGGCAAAATCGTCGCAAGCTGGAAGCCGAATCTGTGCGCGATGCCGTGTTGAGCGTGACGGGCAAACTGGATTTGACGATGGGCGGCCCCGGTTGGCAGGATTTCGTGATTGAGCATCCTGAACATTCACCGCATTACGAATACGGACTTGCCGACCCGGAAGATAAGCAAACCTGGCGACGTTCGATTTATCGCTTTATTGTGCGCTCGCAAACACAACCGTGGATGACGGCGCTGGATTGCGCTGACCCGTCCATGCGCGTAGACAAACGCAACGAGAGCCTTTCGCCGCTGCAAGCCCTCGCGCTGCTCAACAATGGTTTTATGATTGCGCAGTCGCGGCATTTTGCCGAACGGTTGCAACACGAAAAGCCGAACGATCTGGCCGGACAAATCGAACGCGCGCATTGGCTGGCGTTTGGGCGTAAACCGACGCTCATCGAACAACAGAAATATGTGGCCTTTGCTCGCAGTTACGGGCTGCCGAATCTGTGTCGGGTCTTACTGAACCTAAATGAATTTACGTTTGCAGACTAATCCCGCGCGGGTGCGATTGCGACAAGTCGCCAGAAGCTTTATCGTGGGCGCACATTCCAAATTACCATTCCAACAGGAGACTTATTTTATGTGCAGCTCACGCTTCCGTTTGTTTGCTCAGCAAGGTTCGCTTGTGGTTTTGTGTCACTTGGCGTTGGTTGTTGCCGCCATTGCCCAGCCGCGTTACCAAGCCGAAATTCGCCGCACAAGTCACGGCATTCCGCACATCACCGCGAAAGATTACGGCAGCCTCGGCTTTGGCGAAGGCTACGCGTTTGCGCAAGATCATTTGTGCTCGCTGGCGGATCAAGTCATCAAAGCACGCGGCGAACGGGCGAAATACTTTGGCGCGGGCGAAAACAATCGGCATTTGTACAGTGACATCACGATGCGCGCGCTCGGCATTTATGAACAGGCGAAAGCGATGCTGCCGACGATGTCTAAAGAAGCGCGCGAACAGATCGAAGGCTACGTTGCTGGGTACAACCAATATTTACGCGAAGTTACTGTTAATGGTGTTGGCGGTTGGTGTCGCGGCAAAGAGTGGGTTTTCCCAATCACAGCGGAAGACATGTTGGCTTACCATCAAAGTGTCGTCTTCCAAACAACGGGGTTTGCTGAAATGATTGCGACCGCGCAACCCCCTAAAAATGAAACTGCCTATGCAATGTCGACCAGCTTTCCTGAGTTCGGTCTTGCCAGTAACGGATGGGCAATTGGTTCCGAACGTGCTGCAAACGGACGTGGGATGTTGCTATCCAATTCTCATTATCCTTGGGTTGGCTCCAATCGCTATTGGGAAAAACATCTGATCATTCCTGGGAAGTTAGATATTTATGGAATAGGACTTCTCGGTTTGCCCCGAATGTCGGGGGGCTTCAACCGGGCGATAGCATGGACACCAACGGTTTCAGCCGGTAAACGGATGACGTTTTATACACTCAATCTCGTGTCTGGTCATCCCACCAAATATCTCTACGACGGCAAGGTGCGTGAGATGACCAGCAAAGTTATTGGCGTCTCAGTGAGACAATCAGACGGCACAATAAAACAAATCGAGCATCGTGTGTTCTTCAGCCACTACGGCCCCATCTTGAATTACCCTAGTGTTGGTTGGTCAGGTCAGCGCACGGTAACAATTCGGGATGCCAATGCAAGTAACTTTTCCTTGTTCGAGCAATATATGGCAATGAGTCGTGCCCGTAACCTGGACGAATTCAAGCGGGCGATTGCCAAATACAATGCTACTCCCTGGACTACGCTCACCGTTGCTAGCGCGGAGGGACGCGCGTGGGTCGTTGATTCTTCCGCAACGCCAAACTTGAAACCTGAAGCGATTGTGGCCTGGATGCAGCGTAGGGACAGTGACGCACTGACGAAGGTGGCGTGGGAGCGCGGGCAGGTTTTGTTGGATGGAAGTAATTCTCTGTTTGAATGGGTGAACGAGCCTTCGACGCGACCAGGTATAATTCCGGCTTCGCGCGTGCCGCAACTTGAACGTAAAGATTTCGTTTTCAATGCGAACGACAGTCTCTGGCTAGCAAACCAGCGCCAATTGCTATCAGGGATTGCGCCGCTGCAAGGTGGGGAAAACACGCCTCTTTCATTGCGCACGCGGATGAATGCCTTGATGCTCAACGACACCAGCCCGACCGGTCCTGCTGGCAAAGACAGCAAATTCACACTGGACGAACTGGCTGCCGCCATTCTCAGCAATCGTAGTTTATCGGCGGAGCTTCTGCGTGGCGAACTGGTCAAGCGTTGTCAGATGACACCTTCGGTCATGCTAGATGGGCAATCTATAGACCTGCGCCCAGCGTGCCAGATTCTTGCCGCGTGGGACGGGCGCTACGAACTCAATAGTGTCGGCCCGGTTTTATGGCGCGAATTTATAACGCAGTACGATTTGGCAGATTTGCGAAGAAAAGGCTCCCTCTTCGCGCAGGCCTTCAACCCGGCTGATCCGGTGAACACGCCGCATTCGTTAACACCTGATCAAAATCACGAATCCTTGCTCAAACTCGCGCGTGCTGTGCGGTTGCTGACGCAGCAGAATATCGCGCTTGATACGCCGCTCGGCAACGTGCAATACAGCACAAAGAACGGCGGTCGCATCCCGATGCACGGTGGCGAAGGCGCGTACGACGGCATTGCGAATTTCGTGAACTACGCCGCCAACGGCACGACGCTCGAACCGGAAACGCCACCTGTGAAAGTGCCGGGCAGTCGCTTCCTGACGAAAGATGGCTATCCAGTCAATCGGGGGACGAGCTTTCTTATGGCGCTCGAATACACGGCGAATGGCCCGCGTGCGCAAGCGTTCCTGACGTATTCGCAGTCGGGCGACCCAGCTTCGCCCTTGTTCTATGACCAGACGCAGTTGTTTTCCGAGAAGAAATGGCGGCGCATCTTGTTCACTGAGGCGGAAATCAAGAGCGATCCGAATTTGAAGACCATCAAAATCAAGAATACGAAATAAGCTTTTTCCACGAAGTTACACGAAGAAGCACGAAGGGGAGAAAGAGAGATGGAGCGACGGGGGAAAGAGAGATGGAGAGACATTACTCTCTCTCTTTTCCAGACTTCCTCTCTCTCCCTCTCTCTTTCTTCGTGAAACTTCGTGTGGCTTCGGGGAGGAAAATACAATGACATCACCTACACCTTTCATCGTCGCGGGCATCCAGTGCGATCCACAAATCGGACGTCCTGACCATAATTTAGAAATGATTGCCACGTGGGCTGAGCAGGCGCAACAGGCAGGCGCGTCGCTCGTGATCTTTCCCGAATGCGCGGTGCCGGGCTATTGTTATGATTCAGCGGCGGAGGCAATGGCGTTTGCGGAAACGATTCCCGGCCCGGCAACAGCGAAGTTGGAATCGATTGCGGCGCGGTTGAATCTGCATCTCGTCGTCGGAATGCTCGAACGTGAAAACGATCAACTCTACAACGTCGCCGTGCTGATGGGGCCGAACGGATTGATCGGCAGCTATCGCAAAGTTCACTTGCCGTACCTTGGCGTAGATCGTTTCACGGCGCACGGGCGCGATGGCTTTCGCGTGTATGACACGACGCTCGCGCGCATGGGCGTCAATATTTGTTACGACTGTTCGTTCCCGGAAAGCTCGCGGGTGATGATGCTGGCGGGCGCGGACATCATCACGTTGCCGACGAACTGGCCGGAGAGTGGTGGCTGTGCTGTCCCGGATTTTGTGGTGCCGACACGCGCGCTCGAAAACAAAGTTTATTACGCCGCCGTCAATCGCGTCGGCACCGAACGCGGCATCAAGTTTATTGGTCGCTCCTCCATTGTTGATCCGTCGGGCAAAGTGCTCGCCGTCGCGGATGACACCGAACAAATGCTGCTGGCAGAAATTCATCCTGCATTGGCGCGTGACAAACACATTGTGCGCGTGCCTGGCGAACACGAAGTCAATCGTTTGCAGGATCGGCAGCCTGATCAATACGGCTTGTTGGTACAACCGAAATAAGCCGCGCTGTCCATTCCTCCGGTTCTGGCATACAATCCGCCGTCGTAGTTTCAACTCCCAATCACACGAGGAAGCATGCACAAACAGCCCCGATGGTTCTGGCTCGTTCTCTGGCTCTGGCCGTTGGCGGCGCACGCGCAGGACGCGTTCACGCTGACGGCAGCGAGTTTGCAAAACGGGCAAGCCGTCGAACTCGACAAGCTGGGTTGGAAGTACTCGCCGAACGATGATCCGCGCTTTGCCGATCCGCAGTTTGATGATCACGCGTGGGAAACGTTGAGTAGCACGGCGATTATGCTCAACAACATTCCGAAAAGCGGCTGGCAGGGCATCGGCTGGTTTCGGCTGCGACTGAAGGCTGATCCAGCCTTAGCCAGTCAATCGCTGGCACTGGTGATGGTGCATTACGGCGCGTCAGAGATTTATCTGGATGGTAAGCTCGTCGAACGCTTCGGCACGGTTGGCACAACGCCGGAAACGGAAGTCGCGTACAACCCCAACACGCTGCCGATCTACATTACGCTGGACGCACGGGATGAACACGTGCTGGCCGTGCGACATTCGTGCATGGAGATGCGCGATCTGTCCGGCGGCTGGGGCAGATGGCTCGCTCAACAGAGTTTCAGGGGAGGAGTAAGTATTGCTACCAACCGCACGATTGATTATGGCGCAGGCTTCGGATTGCAAATCGCTGACGCGCAGCAAACGCGCGATGAGCAAGTGAACAGAAGAGCGGCGGGTGGCAATTATTTATTGAATATTGGCTTGATGCTGGCCATCGGCTCCTTGCACCTGTTGCTCTTCTGGTTTTATCCCCGCGAGCGCGGAAGTCTTTTCTTTGGCCTCTTAACCTATGCTTTCGCCGCCCATAACTCTCTGCTCTATAGTCAACACTTTGGCCATCAGAGCGCTCTGAGAATTATGCTCCACGCAGGAGGGATCCAGGCTCTGACGATGCTGAGACCTGGAATGTTGCTGGCGTTTATGTATACGGTGTTTGCACTCCGCATTCCGAAATGGTTTTGGTTCTGGGCCATTGCGGCGCTCCTGTATATCCCGCTTGATCTGTTGTTTGTGGAAGGGAGGCCAATATTTGGATTGTATTTCTTCGCAATCATTTTGTTTCCCGTCTTCGAGGTAGTACGGGGGATGAGAAAACCGATACGAAACCGGGTTGCAGGGGCTTGTGTCGTTGGAGTCGCCATGCTCGCTGAAACGTTGTACTTGGTGATTGTCATGGTGGTTCTGGCGGGGAATTTACCAGGAACGTTTGTTTTAGTAACGCTCCGGTCGCTTGTGCCTCTTATCCTAACGATTGCCTTTTCCGTCTTTCTTGCCCGCCGCTTTGCCCGCACCAGTCTTGAGTTGGAAGATCAGCTTGCACAGGTCAAACAACTTTCCGCCGCCGCGCTCGAACATGAAAAGGTCAAAGCTGAACACGACCGCAAAACGAAAGAACTAGAGGAAGCCCGCCAATTGCAGCTTTCGATGTTGCCGAAGACTGTGCCTCAACTGCCGCATCTCGATATTGCCGCGTATATGAAAACCGCCACGGAAGTCGGCGGCGATTACTATGACTTCCATCTTGGCGAAGACGGTACGTTGACGATTGCGGTGGGCGATGCGACGGGGCACGGATTGAAGGCGGGGACGATGGTGGCTTCGGTGAAAAGCTTGTTTGTGACGCTCGCCTATCATCCCGACATCCCGCACATCTTCACGCGCCTGAGTCAAACCTTAAAGCAGATGAATTTGCGCGGGCTGTTTATGGCGATGACGATTGCGAAGGTGAAGGACAATCGCTTGATGATCAGTCTGGCCGGGATGCCGCCCGTCTGGCTGTATCGCGCTGCGAATCAGCAAATCGAAGAAGTCGCGCTGCAACAACTGCCGCTCGGTGGCGTGACGAAGTATGTCTATCAGCAACGCGAATACGAACTGGCTTCGGGCGATGTCGTCGTGTTGTTGTCGGACGGCTTGCCCGAACGCTTCAATCCAGCAGGCGCAATGTTGGAGGACGAAACGGCAAAGCAATGGTTGACCGAACACGCGCATTTACCCGCACAAGCCTTGATCGAAGGCTTGGCGAAACTGGGCGATGAATGGGGCGGCGCGCGCCCGCCGGATGACGATGTGACGTTGGTCGTGCTGAAGGTGAAATGACTCCATTGCGAAGAACAAATTATTCTTCCACGAAATCACACGAAGAATCACGAAGAAGAAGTCAGACAGGATTGACAAGATGGACAAGATGAATTAGCCAAATCCTGGTAATCCTGTAAATCCTGTCGAGAAAATTTTGTGTTCCTTCGTGTGGCTTCGTGGAAAAAAAACATACGTAATGACGATGCGCTGAATTTATGACTGAATCAAACTCTCCTACTTTGGCCCGCACCGCGTGGCTGATTGTTATTTTGCTCGTTCCCGTCGCGCTGCTGAATTATCTCGACCGGCAGATGATGGCGGCGATGAAATCTTCGATGATGGGCGACATCCCGGACATTGCGACCAAAGCGAATTGGGGCTTTGTGCTCGGTTCGTTCAAGTGGGTGTACGCGATTCTTTCGCCAGTGGGAGGTTATCTGGCAGATCGCCTGAGCCGTCGTCACGTCATTTGCCTGAGCCTGTTTGTCTGGTCAGCCGTGACGTGGGCGACGGGGCACGTCAGCACGTTTAATGAACTCGTGGCGGCACGTGCGTTGATGGGCGTGAGCGAAGCCTTTTACATTCCGGCGGCGCTGGCTTTAATTACGGATTACCATTTGGGCGAAACGCGGTCGCGTGCGGTCGGTGTGCATCAGATGGGCATTTACGCGGGCACCATTCTCGGCGGTTTTGCGGGCTATGCGGCAGACAGTCCGGCACTCGGTTGGCGCTGGATGTTTTCGCTGTGCGGCATCGTCGGTGTCGTGTATGCGCTGCCGCTGTTCGCGTTCCTGCGCAATCCGCCGCGTCGTGCCGATGCCCAGCCGCAGCCTTCACCGATCAAAGCAGGCGGCGAACTGTTCACCAACGTCGGCTTCATTTTGCTGGTGTTGTATTTCACTCTACCGGCGCTCGCGGGCTGGGTCGTGCGCGATTGGATGCCGGACATTTTGAAAGAGCAATTCGGGCTTGGGCAAGGCAAGGCGGGCGTGTCGGCAGTATTGTATGTGCAAATCGCTTCGTTGATTGGCGTGGGCGTCGGGGGCTATTTGGCAGATCGTTGGATGCGGCATACGATGCGCGGTCGCATTTTTGTCAGCGCGCTCGGCATGACCTTTTTCCTGCCTGCGTTGTTTGGTGTGGGGAACGCTGGGACGCTCACGATGGCGATTGGATTTTTGATGTTGTTTGGGTTGGGCTGGGGCTTTTTCGATTGCAACAACATGCCGATTCTATGCCAGATCGTGCGTCCCGAATTGCGCGCGACGGGCTATGGCTTGATGAATCTCGTGAGCATCAGTTGTGGCGGTTTGGCCGATTGGGGCTTTGGTGCGCTGCGCGACCGAAGCGTGCCGCTGAATGTGATTTTCGGTGTGTTTGCGGCAGTCGCGTTGTTGTCGGTGTTCATCGTGCTGCTCATCAAACCGCGCAAGGAATTGGTGGCGGCCACCTGAGACTGAAGTTGCCGCCGCCGTTATTCACGATAAAGGATTCATTGCATGAAATCGCGTTTCGTTCCGTTTCTGCCGCTGCTTTCTTTTCTGCTGCTCTGGCCCACGCGCGCTACTGCGCAAACGAATTCCGCGCTTGATCTGACACGCGCGGTCGTCGTCGCTCCTGCCAATTTCTCCGGGCCGGAAAACAAAGCCGTGCAGATGTTGGTGGAAGAAGTCGAAAAACGTTCGCAGGTGCGCCTGCTGCGCGCGGCGCAAACGCCCAATGATGGTGCGCCCGTCATTGCGCTGTCTCGTGGAAACAACACCGCGCCGCGCGAAGGCTACCAAATCAAAACGACTGGCAACGGCGTCACGATTCTCGGCAACGATGCGCGCGGCGTGTTGTTTGGCGTTGGGCATTTGCTGCGTTCGCTGCACCTCACCAAAAATAAGATCACATTGCCGACGGCGCTGAACCTGACGACCGCGCCGAAATATCCGGTGCGCGGGCATCAGCTTGGTTATCGTCCGAAAACGAATTCGTATGACGGCTGGGATGTGGCGCAATGGGAACAATACATCCGCGATTTGGCGGTGTGGGGTACAAACGCGATTGAGTTGATTCCGCCGCGTTCGGATGACGATGCTGACAGCCCGCACTTTCCGCTGCCGCCGATGAAGATGATGATTGAGATGTCGCGGATTTGTGCAGAGTACGGGCTGGACGTTTGGATTTGGTATCCCGCGCTCGACAAAGATTACGGCGATCCGAAAACCGTCGAATTTGCCCTGAACGAATGGGGCGAGGTTTTCAAGCAACTGCCGCGCATTGACCACATCTTTGTGCCGGGTGGTGATCCCGGCTCCACGCCGCCGAAGCTGCTGATGCCGCTGTTGGAAAAGCAAACGGCGAACGTGCGCCGTTATCATCCAAACGCTGGAATGTGGGTTGCGCCGCAGGGCTTTTCGCAGGAGTGGCTGAATGAATTTTTAGGCTTCGTGCGCGCGGAACCCAAATGGTTGAGCGGCATTGTTTATGGCCCGCAATCACGTCTGACTCTGCCGCAGATGCGCGCGGCGATTCCGGCCAAATATCCGATTCGACATTACCCCGACATCACGCATTCGCGCCAATCGCAATTCGCGGTGCCGGATTGGGATTTGGCGTTTGCCCTGACGGAAGCGCGCGAAGTTATCAATCCGCGTCCAATGGATATGGCGTTGATCTTTCACTTGCTGCAACCGCACACGAACGGCTTCATCGCGTATTCCGAAGGCTGCAACGATGACGTCAATAAAATCATCTGGAGCGCGCTGGGCTGGAATCCTGAGGCTAATGTGAAAGATGTGTTGCGCGATTACAGCCGCTATTTCATTGGCGCAAATTATGCCGACAGTTTTGCCAATGGTTTATTTGCGCTCGAAGAAAACTGGCGCGGCCCCGTTGTGATGAATCACGACATCAACGTCACATTGCAGCAATTCCAAACGCTGGAACGTCACGCCACGCCGCGTGATTTACAGAACTGGCGCTTTCAGCAGGCGCTGTATCGTGCGTATTACGACGCATACGTGCGCAGCCGCGCGATCTACGAAACCTCACTCGAAGAACAAGCAATGAATAAATTGCGAGAAGCGCGCGTGCTGGGGGCTTCCACCGCGATGACACAGGCCGAAAGCATCCTCGATAAAGCCGTGACCGAACGTATCGCGCAGGATTTGCGCGCGCGTGTCTTTGAACTTGGCGAAGCCTTGTTCCAAAGCATCCGCATGCAACTCAGCGTGGAAAAATATCAGGCCATCGGTGTCGGACGCGGGGCCAATCTGAACACGATTGATTTTCCGCTGAACAATCGTTTGTGGCTGAAACAACGCTTCAGCGAAATTCGCAAAATCGAAAGCGAAGCGGAACGCCAAAAACACCTCGCCGAAATCGTGGATTGGACGAATCCGGGGCCGGGCGGCTTTTACGACGACCTCGGCAACCTGACACGCCAACCGCATCTGGTGCGGAGTCCCGGTTTTGCCAGTGATCCGTACCTGTTGGAATCGAGCGCCGTCAGCATGGTTGGCGCTTATGACGGCAGCGTGCAATTGCGCCGCGATGAATTTTCGCTGACGGGAATGGGCTTTCAACCGTACGGGCGGATGTCGTGGTGGGACATTGCCGAAACGTATTACGACACGCCGCTGAAAATGCGCTACACCGGGTTGGACACCAGCGCGCAATACAAAGTCCGCATCGTCTATTCAAGCGCGACGCAACAGATTCCGATTCGTCTGATGGCGAATGACCAATTTGAAATTCACCCCTTCCGCAAAAAAGAATTGCAGCCCGTCGAATTCGATATTCCAGCGGCAGCAACCGCGAGCGGCGAATTGACGCTGACCTGGACCCAAGCGCCCAGCAATCGCGGCGCAGGTCGCGGCTGTCAGGTCGCGGAAATCTGGTTAATCAAAAAGTGAGCGAAGATGATTCATACCGCACACCATCACATCCGGTTGCTTTTATTGCTCGCAACGATGCACGCCGCAGCTTTCGCACAGGTCGGCAAAGACTGGGGGATCGAACAGCAATCGTACGTTGATCCGGTCACGGGCGTGCGCGTGTGGGAGATGACGACGACCGGCACGAGCGACAATTTATATTTTCACTTCTCGAATTTTACTGCCGACAATCGGTACGTGATCTTCTCGTCGAATCGCACGGGAGCATCGCAATTTTATCGCGCCGAAGTGGCTTCGGGACGCATCGTGCAATTGACGGATTACCCTGTCGGCACGGCGCGCGGGTTGTGTCCTGATGACACGAATGCGCGGCGCGTGTATCTGTTTCGCGGCGCAGAAGTCGTCGCGCTCGACCTCGAAGATTTCAGCGAGCGCAAAATTGGCACGATTCCCAAACCTTATATCGGCGGTTTTCAGCAACCGACTTTGAGCGGCGACGGCAAGTGGTTGACGATCACCAAACAACGCGATGCACAGCATTGGGAAATCGGCTTGATGAATGTAACGACAGGCGAATACAAGACCGTCATCACGCAAGGCTTTCGCATCGGGCACGTGCAGCACAGCCCCACCGATCCGATTATTTTTTACGTATGGGAAACGGGCGGCTACGCGCCGCAGCGTACGTGGCTGGTGAATACCGACGGCACAGGCAATCGTCCGTTTTATGCGCGCACCGACCCGAAGACGTGGTTCACGCCGCTGAAAGAATGGATCACCCACGAAGCCTGGATTCAGAACACGGGCGAGATGACGATGATCAATGACAAGCAAGGTGTGATGATCGTCAATAAAGAAGGGGCGGCGCGGATGGTGCGCGAAGGTGATTACTGGCACGTCGCGGCGCGACCGGATGGCAAATTTCTCGTGTTGGACGACAACAAAGGCCGTTTGTGGTTGATGGAAACGGCGACGGGAAACACGCGTTTGCTGGCGACGGGGCTGCGCGATACTGTGCGCACGGTTCATGGCCACGCTTCATTTGATCGGTTAGGGAACTATGTGCAATTTCACACGGGGCGCAAACAGGAAACGATTGCGCTGATTGACCTGCGCGAATTGCCGCCGTTGCAATGGACAAAATGATTATGCGGGCAGCGCGACTTCCATCAGTTCCGCGCCTGCGCTGGCTTGCAAGTTGTATTCTGACTGCGCAGGGATAACGCAACTGTCGCCTACCTGCAAGGGCTGTGACAGCCAATCTATCGCCACTTCGCCCGCGAGTACAAAAATGAACTGAAACTCGCCTGTATGTCCTTTGACAAGGGCTTGGGTTGCGGTTGTTGCTCGCACCACACGTGCCGTAGCCAAGCCGTTCGTCGCGTCGGCAATCCCTGTGTCGCGCACCTCAAATCCTGCGCTTCGCCACGGCAACCATTGCGCTTCCTTCGCCTGGTGGCGCACGAAGCGTTGCCCGCTGAACAACCGGTTGGGCAGTACCTGCGAAGTAGGAAGCTGTAGCTCGTGATCCACCCACGTTTCGTGAATAGCAGGCGAACTGACTTCGATAACTTCCAATCCAGGCGATGCTTCCAGCACACGATGGCGAATCTCCGGCGGTTGCAACACACAGTCGCCCGCTTCGAGCACGAACGGCGGCCCTTGATCTTCGTACACAACACGTACCCAACCCGTTTTGCAATAAATCATCTGAAAGCGAATCTTGTGATAATGCACATAATCTGCGACCGGGCCGCCGTCAGGAATGCGAATATGCGACGCGATGAAACGCCCGCCCAGACGGCTCGGAATCAAATCGCGGTATTGCATCCCGGCGCGTCCTTCGTGCCACGCCTCTTTCATTGGCAAGCGGCTGATGATGAAGGTCTCCTGCGCTGTTTCGGGCTGCGCTGCCGCCTGCGCTTCCAAACGTAACGTTATGCCTTGCCCGGAAAGCAACGCGGTGTGAGGCTCGTCCGCCGGCAAAATCATAGCGAGTCGGAAGCCCAGGCGATTCGTGAAATACTCCATCGCTTCTGGCAAATCGGGAACAGTCAGAACAATCTGATGGTCTAGTGTCATAAGGCAATTAGGCTATCACTTCTTGGCGCGAGCAACCATCCAAACGCCTCATGAGACTTGTCAGAAATCGCAGCGCGCCGCACAATGCTTACCGCTGAAACAATACTTCCCGCTGCACAAAAAAAGAGGATTGATATGAAACGAACTATGAATCATTCAGGCCGAAAGGTCTTGTTGTCTCTCTTCATGGTTGCTTGCTTGCTAGGCCCAGTGCTGGCACAGGGCAAACGTTATGAACCGAAATGGGAATCGCTGGATACACGTCCGACGCCGGAATGGTTTATTGATGCGAAATTCGGCGTGTTCATTCATTGGGGTGTGTACTCTGTGCCGGGTTACGGGCAGGTTGGCGAATATGCCGAATGGTACTGGAACCGCATTATGGGCAATCAGGACAAGTTTGCGCCGTGGCGGGAGTTTCACAAGAAAAACTACGGTTTTGATTACATGGATTTTGCCTCTCAATTCAAAGCGGAACTTTATGATGCCAAGCAGTGGGCCAATATTTTCAAGCGCGGCGGCATTAAGTACGTTGTGCTGACGTCCAAGCATCACGAAGGCTTTGCGCTCTGGCCGAGCACCGAAGCCAGCCGCACGTGGGGGCGTCCGTGGAATGCCGTCGAAATTGGGCCGAAACGCGATGTGCTGGGCGAACTCGCCACCGCGACGCGTGCTGAGGGGATGAAGTTCGGGTTCTATTATTCGCTGTATGAATGGTACAACCCGCTCTGGACATCCGACCGCGCGCGCTACGTCCGCGAACACATGACGCCGCAATTCAAAGACGTTGTGACCCGTTACCAACCGTCCATCATTTTCAGCGATGGCGAATGGGATATGCCGTCGAAAGATTGGCAGAGTGAAGAACTGCTCGCATGGCTTTTCAACGAAACGGCGAACAAAGACGAAGTTGTCATCAATGATCGCTGGGGCAAAGAAACGCGCCACAAACACGGCGGTTATTGGACGACAGAGTATGCCGCTGGATTGAAAGACGGTTCGCATCCGTGGGAAGAAAGTCGCGGGATGGCTTATTCTTACGGCGTTAATCGCGCCGAACGGATTGACGATTATAAAACCGGACGCGAATTCATTTTCACCTTGATTGATCTGGTCAGTCGCGGTGGCAATCTGTTGCTCGACATCGGCCCGAATGGCGACGGCACGATTCCGCCAATTATGGAACAACGACTGCTCGAAATCGGCGATTGGTTGAAGGTCAACGGCGAAGCGATTTACGGCACGCGTGCGGCGGCTCGGCAAGCTCAATGGAGCGAAGGCAAACGCCAGGATCAGCAGTACGGCGAATTCATGGTGAAGTACAAATTGATGGATCAGATCGGACAACAACCGAAAAACGGGAATGCCGTGAAGCAAGTGTTTTTCACCAAAAAGCCCGATGCGTTATATGCCATCACGGTCGGCTGGCCGGGCAGGCAATTGGTGCTGCGCGATCTGAAACTACCAGCGAATGTGCAGGTCGAAATGCTCGGCGTGCCGGGGTTGCTGAAAACTGCGCGGAAGCAAAATACACTTACAATTAGCACACCGGATTTAGGCCCGGATCAAGCGCCGTGTCAGCACGCATTTGTCTTCAAAATTAGCGGCGCAGATGTGCTGCCCGAAAAATAAGCAACGATTCCAACTCAACCACAAAATGAAGCAGGCACCTATGAAACTGATCGAGAGCAAGCAAAAGAATTTCCGAATTGACCACGGGGGACGCGGGGTTCACGGGAGGGCGAAAAACGACTCCACCACAATCAAACCAAGGGGACATAACGTTACGCGCGCAAAGATTTTCTCCGTGCGCCCCGCGTTCCCCGTGGTTTTCTTTTTTATGAACCCTATGAGAAACCTGATGGCCCTGACTTTGGGCTTTGCTCTTGGCCTTGGCGTCGCCATTGCACAGTCGCCAAACCTACGGCTGCCACGCATTCCAAAGGCCAAGCCACGCAATGTTATCTTTTTACTGACAGACGATCATCGCTATGACGCGATGGGGTTTCTGAAAGGACAGCCGTTTCTTGAAACGCCGAATTTGGATGCGATGGCGCGCAATGGCGTGTATTTGAAAAACGCGTTTGTGACGACGGCGTTGTGTTCGCCCTCACGCGCTTCGATTTTGACGGGGCAATACGCGCATCAGCATCGCGTAGTAGACAACAACAATCCTGTGTCGCCGAACCTCGTCTTCTTTTCGCAGTATTTGCAAAAAGCAGGCTACGAAACGGCAATGATTGGCAAATGGCATATGGGTGGCGAAACCGATGTGCCACAACGCGGCTTCAATCATTGGGTGAGTTTTAAGGGGCAGGGAACGTATCTGCCGAATCCTGATGGCTTCAATGTGGATGGCAAAAAGGTTCCGCAGAAAGGTTATATCACCGATGAACTGACGGATTATGCCCTTGATTGGTTGAAGTCTCGCAAAGGTGACAAGCCGTTTATGCTCTATTTATCGCATAAAGGTGTTCACGCTGAATTTATGCCAGCAGCTCGCTACAAAGGACGTTACAAAGACAAAACCTTCGTCGAGCCGATGACGATGAATCCACAGGCCGTCAAGGACGCGCCCGCCTGGGTGCGCAATCAGCGCAACAGTTGGCATGGCGTAGACTTTCCGTACCACAGCGATCTGAACATCGCCGAGTATTACAAACAATACGCGGAAACCTTGCTGGGCGTGGATGACAGCGTTGGGCGCGTGATGGCGTGGCTCAAAGAAAAAGGGCTGCTGGATTCGACGCTGGTGATTTATATGGGCGACAACGGTTTTGCCTTTGGGGAACACGGCCTGATTGACAAGCGCACCGCGTACGAAGAATCCATGCGCGTGCCGATGCTGATGCAATGTCCTGAACTTTTCAAAGCCGGTACAATGGTCGAACAAGTCGTCGCTAATATAGACATCGCACCAACCGTTCTGGAAGCCGCCGGTTTGCAAACGCCGAAGCATATGGCCGGGCAAAGTTTCATTTCGGTCGCGCAAGGCAAGGCGACAAAATGGCGCGATGGATTATTGTATGAATACTATTGGGAACGTAACTTCCCGCAAACGCCCACGCTGCACGCCTTGCGCGGTAGTCGTTACAAATACGTTCACGTGCATGGGTTGTGGGATACGGATGAATTATACGATTTGCAAAATGATCCGCTTGAAACCACGAACCTGATTTTCAGCGCCACGCATCAGGATGTCGTCAAGCAGATGAATCAGCAACTGTTCGAGACTTTGGGCAACAGTGCTGGGATGTATATTCCACTTTATGCAGATCGCGGTATGTCTATGAGGTTGCGACGCAAGGGAGGCTCCACCACGGCTGATTTTCCTGCGCCGTACATTCGTGACAAAGGAATTGCAAATCCACAGCACAAATAGGTTTTATGCACAAAAGTCTGTTTTTACACGCTACGAAGACGAATCAAGCTCCAACGCGCCGCGAATTTCTTTGGCAGGCGGGCGGCGGCCTGGGTGGGCTTGCGCTCGCTGCGATGTTGGGCGAAGACAATGCGCTCGCACAAAATGGCAAAGTCTCGCCGCTGCATCATCCGGCCAAAGCCAAACGCGTCGTGCAGTTTTTTATGGCAGGCGCGGCGAGCCACATTGACCTGTTCGATTACAAACCCGAACTCATCAAACGCCACGGCCAGCCGAGCGATTTTGGCGAACATGTCGAAGCCTTTCAGGACGGCCTCGGCCCGTGGCTTAAACCCATTTGGGACTTCAAGCCGTATGGCAATAGCGGCAAGATGCTCGGTGAACCCGTTTGGGCGCTCGGCAATGTCGTAGACGATATCGCCTTCGTCCACAACATGATTAGCAAGTCGGGCGTTCACAGCACGGCAACGCTATTGCAATCTACGGGATTTTTGTTGCCGGGCTTTCCGGGCGCGGGTTGTTGGGTGAGCTATGGCCTCGGTTCGATGAATGACAATCTGCCGACGTTTGTGGTCTTGCCGGATCATCGCGGCTTTGCCTCGAATGGTGTGAAGAATTGGGATGCCGCGTTTCTGCCCGCGCAACACAGCGGCACCGTCATTTATCCGGGACAGGAATCGCCAGTAGCCGATTTGTTCCCGCACAAATCCGGCAGCTACATCACCCGCGAAAGCGAGGCCGCCACGCAAAAATTGATGGCCGACATCAATCGCTCGCACGCTGCGACACGCGCAAGCGATCAGCGGTTGGACGGGCGTATTCGCAGCTATGAACTCGCGGCCAAAATGCAGCTTGCCGCGCCCGAAGCTTTGAATTTAAAAGCGGAGCCTGCGCATGTTTTGAAACTGTATGGACTGGATCGCGGCCCGCAATCCTGGCCCAAAGTTATCAACGATGACGAAGAGACATTTTACTTTGCGCAGAAATGTCTGGCCGCGCGAAGATTGCTGGAACGTGGCGTGCGCTTCATTCAAATCTGGAGCGGCAACGACAACAGCTTCCCGCGTCGCAATTGGGATTCGCACGAAAATATCAAACAGGATCATGGCCCGCTCGCGGTGGGAATGGCACGCGGTTGTGCCGCCTTCATTCAGGATTTGAAACAGCGCGGATTGCTCGAAGACACGATCATTTTATGGACGACGGAATTCGGTCGGATGCCTTCAAGTCAGGGCGGAGCGGGGCGCGATCACAATCCATACTGCTTCACGAATTGGCTCTGTGGTGGCGGGATCAAAGGCGGCATCACCTATGGCGAAAGCGACGAATTTGGCTACAAACCGCAGGATCGCGCAAACCCGACGCAGGTCTACGATATTCACGCGACGATCCTGCATTTGCTTGGCTTGGATCACGAACGCTTGAGTTTCTATCACAATGGCATTCAGCGCCGTTTGACCGATGTCCACGGCAAAGTTATCAAGCCGTTACTGGCCTAAGTAAGTCGAGAAAAGTGTAGGAAAGTCTGGGGAAGTCTCGGGAAGTCAGAAAAGTTCTGGGGACAAAGTGTTGTTAGACTTTTCCAGACTCAGCAAAACTTCCCCGGACTCTTCCAGACTTACGTAGAGGTCCTGGCGCTTTCTCCTTACATCTCCTGTCGTTCCTGATGCAAAATTAACGTCTTGGGATGAACCTTTTGGGGCCTGCCTGCGTTATGCTTTCCAAGCGGCGATTCACTCAAATTTCATTACAGTTTTAATTCCGAGGAGGAAAAGCTATGGGTAACGGAATGCAACACCCGGCAGGCAATTTCTGCTGGTTTGAATTAGGAACCAATGATCAAGACGCGGCGAAAGCCTTTTACACCAATCTCTTTGGCTGGGAATCCAGCGACGTTCCCTTGGGCGAAGGCATGGGCGTTTATACGACGTTTACGCTTGACGGCAAAGAAGTCGGCGCGGCCTACCAATTAACGGAACAACATCAACCGGGTGTCCCTCCGCACTGGATGCCTTACATCGCCGTCACCAGCGCCGATGAAACAGTAGCGAAGGGAATTGAGCTGGGAGCTGAAATTATCGCGCCTGCATTCGATGTGTTTGATTTTGGGCGAATGGCAGCTCTCAAAGACCCGACTGGCGCAGTCGTTTCGATCTGGCAACCACAAACGCATTACGGCGCGGACATCGTTGGCGTGCCGGGTTCTGTTTGCTGGAGCGAATTGGCGACACGCGATGCAGAAGGCGCGAAGAGCTTTTACAGCGGGCTGTTCGGCTGGAGCTTGAAAGAAGGCACCGATGCAATGCCGTACACTGAACTAGCGAACAATGGGCAAGGCATCGGTGGCATCCTGGCGATGATCGGCGACCACTGGGCAGGGGTTCCGCCCCATTGGAGCCTTTACTTTGCTGTCGAAAATTGTGAGCAAACGGTAGAGAAGGCCAAAGAACTCGGAGGCAATATTCATGTGTCGCCGACCGACATTCCGAACGTTGGTAAGTTCTCGGTCATCGGCGACCCGCAAGGCGCGGTTTTTCAAGTGATTCAATTGACACCACAAGCTTGAGGAGCCATGGCATTGAATGGCACATAGCAGCAGATTTAGTGCTACTACGTGCCATTCAACTACGCGCTGTCATACTCGTATCTTTCGGTGTCGCCCAATGTTTACGGTATTGTCGTCGCAAATAGCGATTGGCTTCGGCGTCGCCGAGGATCGTTTCAGTCTTGGCATCGAATTTTAGATTGCGCCCGGTGCGGGCCACGATATTCGCCAAATGCGCAAAAGTGGTCGAGGTGTGACCAACCGCGATTTCGGCATTGGGGGCTTGCCGACTGCGGATGCAGTCTATGAAGTTGCGGGCGTGATGGTCAGGCTCGTTGGCGTTGTCGAAATGCACTTCCTTGCCTTTGCTGTCGAATGCTTTGAAGCCCCATTTGCCATCCCATCGCCCGATTTGAACCATTCCTTCAGACCCATACACCGCGACGCCGTTGCCGACGCCTTCCATTTGATACGGATTCCAAATGCGCATCTCAAAGATTAACGCTTTGTCGCCACAGTTGAACGTAATGTTCATGGTGTCGGGCGTTTGCTGATCGTCCTGAAAGAAAATCTTGCGCCCCATCCCGCTGACTTCGTTTGGAGCTTCGACGCCGAGTGCCCAACGCGCCATATCAATCTGATGGACCCCGTCATTACCCGCGTCGCCCGTGCCATAGTTCCAATGCCAATGCCAGTTGTAGTGAAAGCGATTTTCGTTGAAAGGCAATAAGGGCGCGGCTCCCGTCCACGTATCGTAATCTACGCCTTTAGGAACGGGCGAATCCTGCTTGCGCCCGATGTCATCACGCAATTGCACATCCCACGCTTTCGCCATTAGCACTTTGCCAATTTTGCCGGATTGAATGTAGGCGATAGCGCGTTGCGTGGAAGGGCGGCTGCGCGATTGTGTGCCGTGTTGCACGATGCGTTTATTGCGGCGCGCGGCTTCGATCATCAAGCGGCCTTCGCGCAGATTGTGCGAGCAGGGCTTTTCGACATACACGTCTTTGCCCGCCTGACACCCCCAGATGGTGGCCAGCGCGTGCCAATGATCGGGCGTGGCAATGACCACCGCATCAACGCTCTTATCGTCCAGCACGCGCCGCAAATCGCCGATCAGTTGTGGACGCTTGCCCGCCTTTTGCTCAACGGCCTGAGCGGCAGCGCCGAGCACTCGTTCATCCACGTCGCACACGTACGCGACGTTCACATCTGACAACGCGGCAAAGCCAGTCGCCAGCGTCTTGCCGCGACTGCGTACACCGATGATGGCGAGATTGACTTTGTCGCTCGCAGCAACGGTGCGATGGTTGATGAAAGCAGATGCGGCAAGAGTAGAAGTGATAAAGTTTCGTCGGTTCATAAGCGTTGTCTCTGGATGAAACGCGGAGCGATTGGGTGCGCAAGCGCCCCGCTTGCCGAGCGCGCGCAAGCGTTGCTCGTTTACATCGTGAGGCAATCCCTGGTTTTTCAGCGGATTGCCTCACCAGGTAGTTTGCTGCGCTATCGCTTGCAAACAGCAAGCGGGGCGCTTGCGCACCCAATCGCTCCGCTTGTTAACGCATTTTCGCAAACGCTGTGTACAATTGCTCAACGTTGCTCGTCGCCGCGTCTCCATTGTGGATCACGATGCGATAGCGAAAGGTCAGCGTGCCGTTGACGGGGATCGTGACGCTGCCGTCGCGCGCTTTGTCGTTGTAAAAATCGTGCTCTCCAAATGGATTCGCAGCATTCAATCCATAACCGCGCGCGTGCCAGAACGTCGGATGTTTCGGGTTCGACGGATGATCGAAGATGGCTACGCCAACCGCTTGGTTATTGATCATCGTCGTATAATCCACCCAACGAGCGCGCTTGCCCCAAATGTTTTTTGTCCCTTTCAATCCGTCTGAATTTATGAGCGTTGCGCCGCGCTCTTCCTTGAAGGCATCAGCGAAACGAAAGCCAAGCAAACCTTCTTCTGTGTCGCCCATTTTCAACGCGACGCCGTGATCTGCTCGGATAGTGGCTCGCACATCAATCACATTGTTTGAACCGAGGCGCTGAAATGTGAACTGTTCGCGCAACGTGCCGAGCACCTTGTTGCCCGGCGCGATGAAATCGAATTCGGCACTAATGGAACCTTGTTTCCTGCCGCTCGAAACTTTCGGCGCGGTGTTGCTGACGACGCGTCCGACGGGGAGCGGGAGCTTTTTGTCCTGTGCGGGATTGCCGCTGGTTTCGCGCCAGAAATCTATCCCATTGATGTCACCGTGCGCGAACCACAAACCGCGATGCCAGTGATGATCGTTGCTTTCGCCTGCGACCGTTTCCAATGGATAGCCGCGTGTGACGATCACGCCAGTATCGCTGCGCAATGGATGCAAAAACGGTTTCGGCCAATCGTTGCCGAAATGATACGTCGTGAACGGTTGGCCGTTGATTTCGACCGTGATTTTATTGGGCGCTTCTTTGCATACGACTTGCGCCTGCACGGTTGCACCAAGCAAAAACAAGCAGGCGAATATCCTCCATCGGCTCATCATAAACCTACTCCTTGTTCGGTAATTTTTCAGTTTTCATTGAAGCCGGGATTATCACACAAAGCACCGAGTGTGATATAGAGTGTATAAACAATGACACAACCAAAAGGAGAATTCCTATGATGCCAAAAGGCGTTGAGCACCAACTATCGAGACGAGACTTTGTTGCTACAATGGTTGCCGCTGGATTGATTTGGAACCCTGCGGCTGCCGCAGCCGGACTGCACTACTACGTACGCTACGAATATCGCGGCAAACGAGCCTATGGCTTGCTCGAAAAAGACACGATTCGGGAAATTCGCGGCGGCCTGTTTGGCGCTAAAACGCTCACCGGCGCAAAAGTGAATTTGGCTGAAGTGAAGTTGTTGTATCCGTGCGAACCGACGACGGTGCTGGCGGTTGGCTTAAATTACAAAAGTCATCTGGGTTCGCGTCCCGCCCCGACCAAGCCGGAGCTGTTCTTCAAACCGCTGACCTCATTGGTCGAACCCGGCGGCAATATTGTCATTCCGCCCGGCGCAAATAACGTCCATTACGAAGGCGAATTTGTAATTGTGATCGGTAAGCAGGCGCGGCAGGTGAAAGAGAGCGAAGCCTTGCAATATGTCTTTGGCTACACGTGTGGCAATGATGTGAGCGAGCGCGATTGGCAGAAAGGGGATTTGCAATGGTGGCGCGCGAAAGGAGCTGACACGTTTGGACCGCTCGGCCCGGCGATTGTGACGGGGTTGGATTATCCCAAATCGCGCCTGCAAACACGGGTGAATGGTGAGGTCAAACAGTCACAGCTACTAAGTGATTTACTGTTTGACGTCCCCGCGATTGTCAGCTTCGCCAGCCAGCACGTCACACTACAGCCCGGCGATGTGATTTACACCGGAACGCCCGGTTCAACCACTGCGATGAAGCCCGGTGACGTTGTCGAAGTCGAAATCGAAGGCATCGGTGTATTGCGTAATCGCATAAAATAATGACTACCATTTTTATCCAGGAGAAAGGTTATTGGAATTCTATGATCGCTACAAAAGACTATGCTGATAAGTTGCTCGTCAGTGTTACCGACGGAAAAAAGCTTGGCGAAGTGAAAGACATTTATTGTGACAGCGACGTCACCCGCGTCGTCGCCGCGCATTTGGGCAAATCCGGCATCATCAATCGCAAATCGCTAATGGTGGATCTGTCGCACGTCACGCTCTTTGGTTTGGATGTTTGGCTGGTGGATGGTTCTGAGATTGTGATTGCGACTGACGAAGTGCAAGGCGCGGACAAATACATCCTCGGCGATACGCTGCGAGGTCGTGAGATTCAAACCGATGGCGGCACGAAAATCGGCGCGGTCAGTGACATTCTCGTGGACGGGCAAAACAATGTGATTGGCTTTTTGCTCGGTAAGATTCAGGTGCAAGGCCCCATCGCCGAAGCCAAGGCCATCGCCCGCGCCGCCTTCACGAGTTTGGGCAATAGCGATAGCCCAATGGTCGTGGTGATGGAGCAAGCCGAGAAGTTGAAAGTATCTTAAGGGAAAGAATTTGGGAGATGGGAGTTAGGATTTAGGTTGTATGGTCGTAGTTCCTGTTTCCTGAATTCTTTCTCCTAACCCCGTCTTACCTTATGTTCACTCCTGACAAAGTCCAACAACACATCGTCGCCAGCATTCGTGAATTTGTTGCCCGCCACGTCATTCCCGTCGCCGCTGATTTAGAACACAAGGACGAATATCCGCACGAGATCATCAACGGCATGAAAGACCTTGGTCTGTTCGGCTGCAACGTGCCGGAAGCCTACGGCGGATTAGGTTTGAGCTACACAACCTTTGCGATGATCATCGAAGAACTGTCGCGCGGCTGGATGAGTCTGGTCGGCCCGATTGGTACGCATTCCGTGATTTGCGACATTATCAACCGCTTCGGCACGAACGAGCAAAAACAACACTACCTGCCCGGCTTGGCAAGTGGTGAACGGCGTGGCGGTTTGGCCTTGTCGGAAAGCGATGCGGGAACGGATGTGCAACGATTGCGCACGACCGCCAAACGAGTCGAAGGCGGTTACGTGATTAACGGCTCAAAGATGTGGATTACGAACGGGCGCTACGGCAACACGTTCATCCTGGCCGCGAAAACCGATACTGAAGCCGACCCGCCACACAAAGGCATCTCCGCCTTTATCATTGAGAAAGGGGCCAGTGAGGATCGAAGTTTTCAAGTAGTGCGTGACCTTGACAAGCTCGGCTACAAAGGCGTTGAGACGTGCGAATTGTATTTCGACCATTTCTTTGTGCCGGAAGCGAACCTGCTCGGCGGCCTTGAAAACAAAGGCTTCAAACACGTGATGACCGGGTTAGAAAGTGAGCGCATCAATGTTGCCGCACGTGGTGTGGGGTTAGCGCGGGCCGCGTTTGAGGATGCGATTCAATATGCGCAACAACGCGAAACGTTTGGCAAACCAATCAGCCAACATCAAACGATTCAAATCATGCTGGCCGAAATGGGGACGAAGATCGAAGCCGCCCGTTTGCTGACCTACTCCGCCGCCGAAAAGAAAGATCGTGGTGAACGCTGTGATTTAGAAGCTGGAATGGCCAAGTTGTTTGCGACCGAAACCGCGCAGGAAGTCGCATGGACAGCGATGCGCGTCCACGGCGGCGCAGGCTACGCAAAAGATTTGAATGTCGAGCGCTATTACCGCGATGCGCCGTTGCTCGTGATTGGCGGCGGCACGAACGAGTTGCAGAAGTTGATTATTGCGAAAGGATTGTTGGCGAAATACCCCGCCAAGTGAGCCATCATCAATTCCGTTGTCTTTAACCCGCGAAGCGGGTGGCAAGCATAAAGCCTGGGGTGGAGCGCAGCGTAACCCCAGGAACCGAACACCGAACAACAATACTAGCCCGCGCGAGCGGGCGACAGCCATCAGGAATCAGCCATGTCATCGTCCTATACGAACCTGATTTACCACATCATTTTTTCCACCAAAGATCGCCGCCCGATCATCACTGATGCGTATCAATCACGACTCTACGATTATCTCAGCGGCACAATTCGCGGGCTGGGCGGCATTTCGCTGGCCCTCAATGGAATGGAAGATCACGTGCATTTGCTGGCAAAGTTGCGACCGGATAAGTCCGTGTCGGATGTGCTGCGCGACCTCAAAGCGAATGCGAGCGGCTGGATGCATGACGTTTTTCCTGCGCTGGAGGATTTTTCGTGGCAACGCGGCTACGGCGCATTCACGGTCAGCCAATCGCATGTTGAGAAAGTGCGCGAGTACATCGCCGCGCAACAAGAGCATCATCGCAAGCAATCGTTCCGCGACGAATTCATCCGGTTTTTGAGAGCGAACGGCGTCGAATACGATGAGCGATACATTTGACGCCTAATGAAGATGGCCTCGAACCCGCGCAGCGGGTGGTGAGCATAAAGCCTGGGGTGAAGCGTAGCGCAACCCCAGAACTCGCACGCCCGTGAACAAACAAGCTCGCGGAGCGAGCGACAGTGTGTACAATACCGCGAGCTTGAAAACGAATAGCTGTCGCCCGTTGCACGGGCTGACGGGATTTATCTTTGCTCTCCTGGGGTTACGCTGCGCTTCACCCCAGGCTTTATGCTTGCGCCTGCTGCCGCAGGCTGAAGACATTTTATTTATGCCCCAAATAACAACATGAACTCACTCGAAAAATATCTGCGCGAACTGCGCGACATTCGCTCCACCGGCTCAGCCGTCAAAGAAACGTCGTACTATCCGGCGCTCGTCGGTCTGCTCAACGAAATCGGCAAAACGCTCAAGCCGAAAGTGCGTTGTGTGCTGACGCCCAAAAATCAGGGTGCGGGCATTCCTGACATTGGATTGTTCGTCTCACGGCAACGCTTTGACGAATCCGAAGCCTTTATCAACTTGTTGCCTGAACGCGGCGTGCTGGAAGTGAAAGGCACGAAAGATGAGGTTGCCAAGATCGCGCAATTCGATCAAGTCAACAAATACCTGCAACGCTACGGGCAAGTGCTGGTGACGAATTACCGTGATTTTTTGCTGGTCAGCAAAGACGCGGGCGAGTTGGAAGCGTATCGGCTGGCAGACAACGAAGCCGTGTTTTGGCAAGCGGCAGCGCATCCTGAAGACGCTTTGAAAATGCACGGCGAACGCTTTGTCGAATACCTCAAGCGCGTGTTGTTGTCCAATGCGCCGCTCGAAGCTCCGGCGGATGTGGCGTGGTTTCTGGCGTCGTATGCACGCGATGCCAAGGCGCGCGTGGAAGCTGCCGGACAGGTCGCGCTCGATTCGATTCGCAAGGCGCTCGAAGAAGCACTTGGCATTCAGTTCAAAGACGAGAAGGGCGAGCATTTCTTTCGCTCGACGCTCGTGCAGACGCTGTTTTATGGCGTCTTTTCGGCGTGGGTGTTGTGGCACAAACAGGCGAAGAAACCAAACGATCAATTTGATTGGCGCTTGGCGTCGCATTATTTGCGCGTGCCGATTCTGCGCAAACTCTTTCACGAAGTTTCCGAGCCGGGACAGCTTGAACGCTTGAATCTGCCTGAAGTGCTGGATTGGACGGCAGCCGCGCTCAATCGTGTGAATCGCGCCGAATTCTTCAGCCGCTTTGAAGCCGAACACGCGGTGCAATATTTCTACGAACCGTTTCTGGAAGCCTTCGATCCCGAATTGCGCAAACAGTTGGGCGTCTGGTACACGCCGAGCGAAATCGTCGAATACATGGTCGCGCGCGTAGACACGGTGCTCCGCGAAGAGTTGCATCTGGCTGACGGTTTGGCTGATCCAAATGTCTACGTGCTTGATCCGTGTTGCGGCACGGGCGCGTATCTGGTCGAAGTGCTCAAGCGCATTGACCGCACGCTGAAAGAACGCGGCGAAGAGGCGTTGGCGGCGGAAGAGTTGAAGCACGCGGCAATCCATCGCGTCTTCGGCTTTGAGATTTTGCCCGCGCCGTTTGTGGTCGCGCATCTGCAAATGGGTTTGTTGCTGCAAAGCTTGGGCGCGCCGATGGGCAAGGACGAACGTGCGGGCGTGTATCTGACCAACGCTTTGACCGGATGGGAACCCCCGACGGGGCCGAAGCAAAAATTGCTGTATCCCGAACTGGAAGAAGAGCGCGACGCGGCGGAGAAGGTCAAACGCAACACGCCGATTCTGGTTGTGCTTGGCAATCCTCCGTACAACGGTTTCGCGGGGGTTGCCGTGACCGAAGAGCGCAGCCTGACCAATGCTTACCGCACGACGAAACGCGCGCCTGCGCCGCAGGGACAAGGGCTGAATGATTTGTACGTGCGCTTTTTTCGGATGGCCGAACGCCGCATCGTCGAACTCTCGCGCAAAGGTGTCGTCTGTTTCATCTCCAACTATTCCTGGCTGGACGGGCTGTCGTTCACGGGAATGCGCGAACGGTATTTGGAAGCTTTCGACCGCGTCTGGATTGATTGTCTGAACGGCGACAAATACAAAACCGGTAAGCTAACGCCCGCAGGCGAACCTGATCCGAGCGTCTTTTCGACTGAATGGAACCGCGAAGGCATTCAAGTCGGCACAGGCATTTCATTGCTCGTCAGAAAGGAAAAACACGGAGCCGTCGAAGCCGTTCAATTCCGCCATCTGTGGGGCAAACGCAAACGCGAAGAGTTGCTGGAAACGCTGCATCAAGACGACGCGAAGTTGTACGAACAGATTGCGCCGCCGCTGCATTTGGGCTTGCCGTTTATGCCGATGAAAACGGAAGAGCAATATGCGAACTGGCCGTTATTGCCTGACATCTTTCCAGCTTCGTTTCCTGGCGTGCAAACCAGCCGTGATGATGTCGTTGTTGATATTGACCGCGAGCGGTTGTTGCAACGAATGCAGCAGTATTTTGATCCAAAAATTAGTCACGAAGACATGAAACGTATTGCGCCCGGTGTGATGGAAAAAGGCGCACGTTTTGAAGCTGAAAAAATCCGTGATTATTTACGCAAGCGCGGTTTCTTGCCCGAAAACATTGTGCGTTTTAGCTATCGTCCGTTTGATGTGCGTTGGCTGTACTGGGAGCCGGAAACAAAATTATTGGATGAAAAACGAAGCGAATATTTTCCTCACGTTAGCGAAGGGAATTTCTGGATCGCTGCAACCCAACGCGTTCGCAAAGGGTTTGAGCCTCCTTTAATTGCTGTGAAATTAGGCTGCCGACACATCATTGAAAGCGGCGCAAATTTCTTTCCGTTATTTCTCAAGCCCGAACAAAAACAACATTCGCTTTTCGATCAACCGACAGACAATGAACCGCAACCCAATCTCAGTGCCGCAGCCTTGTCGTATCTG
>JAEUQN010000570.1 GCA_016789725.1 Blastocatellia bacterium
GGCTACTTCGGCATGATGGCTTTGGGCGAGATCTCGGGAACCGACAAGCCCGGCAACGCGATTGAGAAGTACCTGCTCGACAAGGCTCAACAGAAGGGCGGTCGTGTGATGACTCGCGCTTGGGCCGCACTCGCGCTCGGCGTCGCAGGCTTCGATCAAAACACGAAGCAGAATGTGAAGCCGAGCGAAGTGGTCGGCACGGCGCTCGTCGAGATGACTCGAGATATCGGCGATCCCGAACAGCTCGGAGCCTACGCCATCGGCCTCGGACTGCTGCGCTACCAACCCGCGGCGCCGCAGCTCTTGAAGCTCCTCGATAAGGTGAAGTCGGACGACTATCGCGGCTACTTCGCGACGGCGCTCGGCCTCATGGGCGAGACCTCCTCGAAGGCTACCATTCAGGAAATTGTGAAGGGCGCCACGCGGCGTCCAGAGCTGCTCCGCGAATGCGCCATCGCGCTCGGTCTTCTCGGCGACAAGTCGGTCCTCAAGACCCTCGTTGACATCCTCCGCGATCCCGAGAACAAGACTCT
>JAEUQN010000571.1 GCA_016789725.1 Blastocatellia bacterium
CGTTTCGACCTGAATGGTCTTTTTCAGCGCCTCTTTTAACATCGGCACGACTTGCTCTTCCTTGAAGGTCAAAAAGCCGTTGGTGTCGTGATCGGCGTAATTGTCAAACAGGGCAGCGCCTTTGGAACCGAGCGCGCCGTCAATGCTGACTTTGATCGTTCGGATGGTCAGTTTGCCGTCGTACAATCCGACCTGTTGCCCTTCGCGCAGCAATCGCTGCGCATCAGCGCCGGGGCCGCGAATGGCCTCGTACAGTCGAATCTTCAGTTTCTGTTCGCCATACAGCTTTTTGACCAGTTCGATTTGATCCCAACCGACTCCGGCGTCCTGCACCTGCGTCCAGCCGAGCGAGATGCTGCGTTTGTCAGCCAGCATCAACGCCTGTTCCAGATCAGCTTTGGTCGAAGCCGGAATGTGGCGACCGACCAGTCCTTGCGCGCGATCCAACAACATGCCGTTCGGTTCGCCGCGCTGTTTGTCCATCATGATTTCGCCGCCGAACGGGCTTTCGGTGTTTTTATCAACGTTGGCGA
>JAEUQN010000572.1:0-265 GCA_016789725.1 Blastocatellia bacterium
CGAGGGTCAGGCGATGGTCGCCGCTGCCCGCAAGTATGGACGTGTTGTGCAGATCGGTACGCAACGCCGCAGTACGCCGCATCTGATTGAGGCCAAGCAGCGCTTCATTGATTCCGGCGCGTTGGGCAAAATCGCCTACGTCGAAACCTACTGCTACTACCACATGCGCGCCAAGGACAACCCGCCGGACGCCCAGCCGCCGGAGAACCTCGACTACGAAATGTGGACCGGCCCGGCGCCTATGCGGCCCTACAATTCGCTGGTG
>JAEUQN010000572.1:275-532 GCA_016789725.1 Blastocatellia bacterium
GCGCCTTTATGGAGTACGGCAACGGCATTGTGGGCGACATGTGCGTGCATATGCTCGACATGGCCCGTTGGATGATGAACCTCGGCTGGCCCGTCGTCATCTCATCGAGTGGCGGCATTCTGGTGGACAAAGCCAGCAAGGCGAACATCACCGACACGCAGGAGGCGATGTTCGATTTCGGTGATGTGAAGGTTGCCTGGACGCACCGCAGTTGGGGCACCGCGCCCGATCCGAAGTATCCCTGGGGCGCGACGTTC
>JAEUQN010000573.1 GCA_016789725.1 Blastocatellia bacterium
AGGCTTCGGCCATACCGGCGATCAGGCGAACTTCGGTGATGCCCCCGGCGTGGCACAAATCGGGTTGCAAAATGACGGCGGCATTCTTTTCCAGAATTTCGCGGAAGCCCCATTTCGTAAAGATGCGTTCGCCCGTGGCAATCGGAATGTGCGTTTGTTTGGCCAGCTCCGCCATCACGTCTACGTTCTGACAGTTGATGATCTCTTCGTAAAAATAGGGCTGGTATTGGTCCAGCACTTTCATCAGCAGTTTGGCGGTGCCAGGTTGAACCGAGCCGTGAAAATCTATGGCCAGATCGCCGTCTTTGCCGACCGCTTCTTTCAAGGTCGCAAAATGCTTTTCGACATTTTCGACATAGGCGCGATTGTCCACCGGACGCGAAAAGCGGTCATTGAGCCGCGCCGGTCCGGTTTTGAATGCGGTGAAGCCCTGCGCCTTGGCGGTTTTGATGGCTTCGACGGTGCGCGCGTGCGAATACACGCGAATGCGCTGGCGCGTCGGTCCGCCCAACAACTCATACACCGGCACGCC
>JAEUQN010000574.1 GCA_016789725.1 Blastocatellia bacterium
CGGTTCAATTGATTGCATCTTCTTTTGGCGTCGGGTTGAAAAGACACTTCCGCCCGAATAGCCAGACCTTTACAGGAAACCTCATGCCGAGGCAGCACCATTGACTTTCAACAGACCGATACTGCTAGGGAATTTTCGGAGAGAATAACAAACTCGACATTGATTGTAATTGCACTGACTGGATCGTCAGATGGGGGTGGAAGGTTCGACTCTCTGTGGGAAGACTGAGAATCAGACTTGCATGGGGCTACTGCTAACTTAAAAATTCACCGGAAGCGAAGCGGGATTATACATGCCGACCTTTTGCTGTAAACAACTTTTTTAATCTTTGAGCATCACTTCCTGGGTACGCAAGCGCCTTCGCCTGCAATTAATAAAAGCGCGCAGCTTCCGATACAGCCGGCGGGGACGCCTGCGCTCCCAGGCGCTTCGCGTTCCCACGGTTCACTCTTCCAGCAACTTCCCCGCGAATACCTTTTGCCACCTGGGTACGCGCAGCTTCCAGCGCGCGGTCTCGGCGTAGAACATCTTC
>JAEUQN010000575.1 GCA_016789725.1 Blastocatellia bacterium
GAACACGCCCCAGCATCCGGTGGCAATTTTGGAAACGAACAAGTAATGCGCGTCGGGAGCTTCTTTCTTGAAATGGCGGCGATAAAAATCAATCACCGTTGCCGTCGAAAGCGAAGCCAGTTCCGCCGAAATCGAACTCATTGCCGCTGCGAAGATCGCCGCGATGATCAAACCGACGATTCCAGCCGGAGCGTAGGTCGTGACGAAGGTTGGGAAGACGTAGTTCGTGTCGTTGAAAGCTTTGCCCGTGACGCTTTTGACCAGATCGCCTGCGCGTTTGCGAATTGAGTTCATTTCCTGATTGGCGGCGACGTATGATTCTTTGGCCTCGTCTCTCTTCGGCATAGTTACTCCGACGAGGCTAGGAGAAGTGCCACTCTGTATGGCTTCTCGACCAATCTCCTTAACGGCTTTATCAATCAACTCGTCTTTCTTTTCGCTTCTTTCTCCGTTAAGAGCCGAATAAAACATAGCGCTCTGTTTCCGTTTGTTATAAGCGGCAGCGTATTCATCTTCCAACTTTTTATATT
>JAEUQN010000576.1 GCA_016789725.1 Blastocatellia bacterium
ATGTCAACCTTCGGGATGGAATGGAGTTATAGGAAGAACCTATCCCTGATTTGATTTTTCACTTTCAACATAATCCAGCCCACACTTGATTTAATATGCATCTTACTTACCCGACGATACTCTTGCTCGCTGCGGCGCTTATCATTCTGAATATCATTGTCAGTCGTTTTGCATCGCGTTTTGGTGCGCCTTCGCTGTTGGTTACACTGGCAATAGGTTTGTCGTTGGGAAATGGAGGCGAATATGATTTTTACTACAACAATCCGTCGTTGACGCTGCATATCAGCGAACTGGCACTTTGTGTAATCATTTTTACTGGTGGATTTGAATCCAACTGGAATGCTTTCAAACCCATTTTATGGCGTGGGGTGTCGTTGGCGACGCTGGGCGTTTTGCTGACGATGGCTGTTTTCGGCGCACTGGCGCACTGGTTGCTGGGCTGGCCCTGGTTGCAATCGCTGCTGCTGGGCGCCGTAGTATCGGGTACGGATGCTGCTGCCGTTTTTTCCATTCTTGAAAACAGCAACTT
>JAEUQN010000577.1 GCA_016789725.1 Blastocatellia bacterium
CAAGTTCCTTTCCTCGGTGTACCAGGCGCTCCAGTAAAGCGCCCTACGCCTCGATCCGGTACAAATGCTGATCCCCGCGCAGGTAGATCGCTTTCTCCGAGATCGCAAAAGACGCAAGCGTCCGCTCCGGGACGCTATTTCTGGTTAATTCGCGATACTGTTTCCCCGGGGCGACCACCACGCTCTCGCCTTCCTCGCTCAAGAAATAAATCCGCCCATCGGCAAACACCGGGGATGCGGAATGGTTCCCTCCAATGCGCTGTTGCCAGTGCACGGTCCCCGTCTGGGCATCGAGACATGTGGCAATCCCGTTATCACTCACTATGTACAACTCCTCCTCCACCACAATCGGCGAAGGTGTCAGCGGCACCGCGCGGCCGTGCTGCCACGTCACATGCGATTTCGTCACATTTCCCTTCCCGTCAGGCCGCACCGCGAAGAGCACAGGTTGAAAGAACCCTGAGCAGATATACACCAATCCATGCGCATACACCGCACGCGGCACATTGGAAAACCCATCGCCGTACTC
>JAEUQN010000578.1 GCA_016789725.1 Blastocatellia bacterium
CTCCGTCCTGTCGGGTATCGCCAGCCGCGACCTCTTGAAAGCGCGGGCCGTCGCCGGGCGATTCGGTGCGCCGCATGCGTTCGGCTCCTATGAGGCCATGCTGGCATCAGCCGATATTGACGGCGTCTACATACCGCTTCCCACCTCGCAGCATGTGGAGTGGTCGTTGAAAGCCGCCGAAGCGGGCAAGCACGTGCTGTGCGAAAAGCCGATTTCGCTGCATGCCAGCGAAATCGCAGCCTTGCAGCGTGCCCGCGATACCCACGGCGTTCTGATCGCCGAGGCATTCATGGTGACCTATCATCCGCAATGGCTGAAAGTGCGTGAACTGATCGCTGAAGGCGCCATTGGACGCCTACGTCACGTGCAGGGTGCCTTCAGCTATTTCAACAGGGATGCGGGCAATATGCGCAACCAGCTGTCGCTCGGCGGCGGCGCACTGCCGGATATGGGTGTCTATCCAACGGTTGTCACCCGTTTCGTCACCGGCAAGGAGCCGGTCAGGGTTTCGGCCAATGTCGAGCGCGAT
>JAEUQN010000579.1 GCA_016789725.1 Blastocatellia bacterium
CGCGCCTGGCCGCGCCGGCAGTGCCCGAGAGTGCGGTGAAACTGATCTCCGAGCAGACGCTGGAAGTCATCGATGCCCACTTGATGAAGCCCTCGAAGCTGCCGCCGGAGGAAGTCGAGCCGCTGATCCGCCGCTTTGCCGCGATGCGCGCGCCGCGCGGCGAGGCCATCGCGCATCGGGTGCTGTTTCGCGACGGCGGCAAGGCCGTCGGCGCCAACGCATTCGCCCTGCCTGACGGCACGCTGGTGGTGACCGACCAGTTGTTCAAGCTTGCCGCCAGCCAGGACGAAGTCATCGCCGTGCTGGCGCATGAACTCGGCCACACCGCCGAGCGTCATGGCATGCGCATGGTGCTGCAGGGGTCGGCGGTCGGCATGTTTCTCACCTTCTACATCGGCGATGTCAGCACCCTGCTTGCCGCTGCGCCCGCCGCGCTGCTGCAGGCGCGCTACTCGCGCGGCATGGAGAACGAGGCCGACGCCTATGGCGCCGAGATGCTGCGCGAAAACGGTCTGTCGCCGGTGCTGCT
>JAEUQN010000057.1 GCA_016789725.1 Blastocatellia bacterium
AACTCGGCAACCTATCGCCAGGCCTCCAAACTCACTCCGCTTTTGCAGGAGAAAGACCCGTACAATAAATGGCTCGCCCGCGCGCCTCGTTTGCGCGTGGAAGCGGAAATCGTCCGCGACATTTCGCTTGCAGCGGCGGGCTTGTTGAGCCGCAAAATTGGTGGGCCGAGCGTCTTTCCACTTTTGCCCGAAGGTGTGCTGGGCTTGAGCTATGGAACATTCGGCAAGTGGGAGTTCAGTTCCGGCGAAAATCATTTTCGGCGCGGGATGTACACGTTCTGGAAACGCAGCGTGCCCTATCCAAGCATGTCGGTCTTCGATCAGCCGAGCGCCGATTTTGCCTGCACGCGGCGCGTGCGCTCGAACACGCCGCTGCAAGCGCTGACGACGCTGAACGATCAAACCTTTGTCGAAGCGGCGCAATTATTGGCGTTGCGCGTCTGGAAAGAAGGCGGCACGACCGACCGCGCGAAGATGATTTATGCCTTTCGCCTCTGTACCGGACGCCGACCAGATGCGTTTGAATTACAAAAATTGTTGACGCTCTTGCACGAACAACAAGCCCATTTCAAAGGTCGCACCGCCGCCGCAGTGTACGTTTCCGCGCCGGATTTGAAGAACCTGCCGGAAGGCGTTGACCTCGAAAAAATCGCGCCGTGGGCAATGATCACGCGCGTATTGCTGAATTTGGACGAGACGATTACGAAAGAATAGTCTGCCTCTGACAGTCAAGCTGCGATATGGTAGACTTGCCCTTCAATTGCAAGAGTTCAACTAAACTACGGCCTCTAATTCAAGAGAGATTCCTTATGGCGCTCAAAAAAATACTCCTGCTCACCTTCTTCATCGTTCTGGTGCTCCCTGTTTTCAAGGCATTCGCTGCGTTTACGTCACAACCTGCCGTAGATTTCGTGCGCGACATCCAACCGATCTTTCAGGCGAATTGTGAGAAATGTCATGGTGCAACCAAAGCGTCAGGATTCCTGCGCCTGGATGCCAAACAAATTGCGCTGAAAGTCGTTTCCGCAGGCAACAGCAAAGATTCCCGTTTGATGCAGCGCATCCTTGGCGAAGGCGGACAAACCCGAATGCCAATGGGCGGCGAGCCGCTCAAGCCGGAACAAATCGAATTGATTCGCAAGTGGATTGATGAAGGAGCGCAGTGGCCCGACAGCGCTTCCGTGAAAATTGACCAGCATTGGGCGTTCGTGAAACCAGAGCGCCCCTCGATTCCCGCGACCAAATTCAAAACAAATAATCCGGTTGATAATTTCGTGTTTGCGATGCAGGAAAAACAGGGCCTCGCACCTTCGCCCGAAGCCGACAAAACGACCTTGATTCGCCGCGTCAGTCTGGATTTGACGGGCTTGCCTCCAAGCCCCAAAGAGGTTGATGAGTTTCTTGCCGACAAATCACCGAACGCCTATCAAAAGCTGGTGGATCGGTTGTTGGCTTCCCCGCATTACGGCGAGCGCTGGGGACGGTGGTGGCTGGATGCCGCGCGCTACGCCGATACCAATGGCTATGAAAAAGATCGCGCGCGTTCCATTTGGCCGTACCGTGATTGGGTCATCAAAGCCTTCAATCAAGACATGCCATTCGATCAGTTTACGATTGAGCAATTGGCGGGTGACCTGTTGCCTAATGCTACATTGGATCAGCGCGTAGCAACGGGCTTCCTGCGCAATTCGATGCAAAACGAAGAAGGTGGCGTTGATCCTGAACAATTCCGCACGGAAGGCTTGATTGATCGCATTGATGCGACAGGCAAAACGTTTCTCGGACTGACGATCAATTGTGCGCAATGCCACACGCATAAATTCGATCCGATTCCGCACCGCGATTACTATCAATTCCTCGCGTTTCTGAATAACGATGACGAGCCGGAAATTGAAGTGCCGGATGAGAAGATCAATAAAAAACGCGCCGAAATTCTGGGCAAAATCCGTGATATTGAGATGGAGTTGCGCGCCCGCACCTCGATGACCCCCGAAGATCACGTTGCGCGCTGGGAGGCCAAAGCCAAACAAAATCAAATCAACTGGACACCATTGACCGATACCGAGATTTACGCGGCGTTCGGCGTTAAATTCGACAAGCTGGAAGACGGTTCGTACATTGCAAAAGGCGACAACGCTACCTCCAACAATTACGTTGTGCGCGCCAAAACCAATCTGAAAGGCATCACCGGATTTCGCATTGAAATGATGCGTGATCACAATTTGCCGCGCGAAGGGCCGGGACGCGCTGCCGACGGTACTTTTTATTTCACTGAATTCATCGCCGAAACTGCGCCGCTGAACAAAACAGATGCGCTCGAAAAAGTCGCACTCGCCAAAGCGACTGCCGACATGGAACGGCCTGATTTCCCGGTCAGCAACGTCATTGACGGAAATATGAAAACGCATTGGTATAGCGATTTCGGCCCCGTCAAACGCAATCAGGATCGTACTATCGTCATCACGCCCCAGGCTCCAACAGGCTTTGACGGCGGCACGTATTTCGTCTTCCAACTCGCCGAGAAATTCGATGAATCTATTTCGTGGGGAAAACCCAACATCGGACGGTTCCGCCTCTCAGTGACGACCGATCCCAACCCAACGGCAGACCCGGTCCCGCCTCAAATTCGCCGTATTATGGCGATTCCTGAGCGCGAGCGAACCGCAGAACACAAACGAGAATTGTTCAGTTACTACCGCACGACGGTTCCTGAATGGGCGGAAGCAAACAAAAAGATTGATGAATTGCTGAAAGAATGGCCGTATGGACCGACGACGCTGGCGTTGGCGAAGCGTTCGCAACCTCGCACGACACGCATCTTCAAACGCGGTGATTGGAAAAATCCTGGCGATGAAGTCACCGCCAATTCGCCCTCTGCGCTACATCCGTTCCCCAAAGGTGCGCCGCGCAACCGCCTCGGTTTGGCCCAGTGGATCGTAGACAAAGACAATCCCCTTACCGCCCGCGTGATCGTCAATCGCATCTGGCAGCAATATTTTGGGCAAGGGCTGGTAACAACGCCGGAAGACTTCGGCACACGCTGCGAGAAGCCGTCGCACCCCGAATTGCTGGATTGGCTGGCGGTGGAATTGATGGAGCCGAGTTCACAGTTCACCGTTCACCGTTCGCAGCTTGCTGCCAAATCTACTGCGAACCGCGAACAACAAGCTGCGAACTGGTCTCTCAAGAATGTTCACCGATTAATTGTCAACTCGGCAACCTATCGCCAGGCCTCCAAACTCACTCCGCTTTTGCAGGAGAAAGACCCGTACAATAAATGGCTCGCGCGTGCGCCTCGCATGCGGGTTGAAGCCGAAGTTGTGCGCGATGTGGCGCTGGCGGTCAGCGGATTGTTGACGAAGAAAATCGGCGGCCCCAGCGTATATCCTCCGATTCCCGATGGAGTCCTGAGCCTGGGTTATGGGGCGCAATTGCCCTGGCCTATTGAAAAAGGCGAAGACCGCTATCGGCGCGGAATGTACACGTTCTGGAAACGCAATGTTCCGTACCCAAGTATGTCCGCGTTCGACGCACCAGCAGGAGATTTCTCCTGCACACGCCGCGTCAAATCGAACACACCGCTGCAAGCTTTGACGACGCTGAATGACGTGACGTTTATGGAAGCCGCACAGGCCCTGGCGTTGCGCGTTTGGAAAGAGGGCGGCATGACAGATCAGGCGAGAATCAGCTACGCGTTTCAGCTCTGCACCGGGCGCAAACCGGATGCGTTTGAATTGGGCGAAGTGACCAAATTATTGCAATCGCAGCGCGCCGAATTCAAAGGCAAAACCGCTTCGGCTGTGTATGTCACCGCGATGGATTTGTCGAACCTCCCGGAAGGCGTTGACCTGCACGAACTCGCGCCGTGGACCATGGTCGCGCGCGTGTTGTTGAATCTGGATGCAACGATTACCAAAGAGTAAACCTGACCAGCAAGTGATGCCAAAGCTGATCCGCACCAATGCCAGCCATCAGGATTTTCAAGCACTCGTGGTGTTGCTCGACCACGACCTGCAAATCCGCGATGGCGCAGAGCATTCGTTTTTTGCGCAATTCAACCGGATTGATTCGTTGCAACACGTGGTGGTCGCGTACGTGGAAAACGAAGCTATTGGCTGCGGTGCATTCAAGCCGTATCAGGGAACCGCCGTTGAAATCAAGCGGATGTTTGTTCGCCCCGAATATCGTGGGCAACGGATTGCACAGCACGTCTTGACCGAATTAGAGGCGTGGGCCAGTGAGTTAGGCGCAACCAGCTTTGTTCTGGAAACAGGGCTGAAACAACCGGAAGCGATTCGACTCTATCAGCGGTGTGGCTACGAGCGAATCCCAAACTATGGGCAATATGCGGGCGTCGAAAACAGCGTCTGTATGCAAAAAGAGACAGCACAATGAACCTGATTCAGTTTCTCGATCAAAACCAGAACCGTCGTGTTGGCATCGTGAATACGGATGGGCAAACGATTACCAGCTTGGCAGAAGCGACCAGTATTTATGACCTTGCGCTTGCGGCTCATCGGTCCGGCACATCGCTCGTTGATGTCGTTTCCGCACAACCTGGCGATGAAACAGTCAGCTATGACGCGTTGATTGCCGAGCATCGAATTTTATTGCCATTGGATCATCCCGATCCCGCGCATTGTTTGGTCACAGGAACGGGTCTGACGCATCTGGGCAGCGCGCAATCCCGCGATGCGATGCATGCCAAGTTGCAAGCCGACACGCTCACCGATTCGATGAAAATGTTCAAGCTCGGCTTGGAAGGCGGCAAACCCGCACCGGGACAAATTGGCGTCGCGCCCGAATGGTTTTACAAAGGCGATGGCAGTTGCATCGTCGCGCCGGAAGCGCCGATTGAATTGCCCGCGTTTGCCGAAGATGGTGGCGAGGAATCCGAAATCGTCGGGCTGTATGTGATCGGCGATCATGGCGAACCATTGCGCGTCGGCTTTGCGCTCGGCAACGAATATTCGGATCACAAATTGGAGCGGCAAAATTATTTGTACCTCGCACATTCCAAACTGCGGCAATGTTCGTTTGGGCCGGAGTTGTATGTTGGCGAATTGCCCGATCATATCGAAGGATCAGCGCGCATCGTTCGTCATCACGAGGTCATTTGGGCCAGCGACTGGCTGAGCGGTGAAGCCAATATGTGCCACACGATTGCGAACCTGGAACATCATCATTTCAAATACGCGAACTTCCGCAGACCGGGCGATGTGCATGTGCATTACTTTGGCGCGGCGGTGTTGAGTTGTTTGAGCGGTATTGTGGCTGAGCCGGGCGACGTGTTCGAGATTGCGGCGACACTGTTTGGGAAGCCGTTGCGAAATTCACTGGTGTCGGGCACGGAAGAAAAGGCTCCGATTTACGTCCGCGCGCTATAATCCGTCTATGATTAAGTTGTCAGATTATCCGCAACTCAGTTTGATTGCCTGGAACCGGCATCAAGAGAGTTTCATCAGTGAAGAGGAAGCTCTGGCTTTGTATGAGGCCAACTGGCGCTGGATTGATGAAAAGACGCTGACCACGAGGGAGCGCAAGTTGATAGATCAATTGGTGAAAAATGACGGGAACGGGGTTTTGAATGTTTAGCCATCCACATCATCAACGTATCTTCAAACTGCTTTCTGCCTTGGATGCTGACTGCTTGCGACAGTGCGAATGCTTTTTCGGCGGCGGGACAGCTATCGTGATGCTGTTGGGCGAATATCGGGAATCTCGTGATATAGACTTTTTGTGTTCTTCGGTCGAAGGTTATCGAACCATCCGCAACGTCGTATTCGATCAAGGCTTGAAGGGGCTTTTCAAAGAAAGGGTTCGGGAATTGCGCGAAGTCCGATCCGATCAATACGGCGTCCGTTCGGTCCTCGAAATTGACGGGGTCGCGATTAAGTTTGAAATAGTGCGAGAAGGCCGCATTGCATTGGTCGGCGGAAATAACCTGGAGTTACCGGTGCAAGCTCTCTCACGCATAGATTTGTTTGCGGAGAAGCTCTTAGCCAACACGGATCGTTTCAATGACGAGGCTGTTACCAGCCGAGACCTCATTGATTTAGCAATGATGATTGAATTTTGGGACGGAATTCCGAGGGAAGCTTGGGACAAAGCCAAAGCGGCATACGGGGAAAGTGCTGTCCAAGCTTTTCTTAAAGGCATCAAGTTCCTAAGCCGTCCTCAATATTTTGCCCGTTGCTGTGAGACACTTATGATTGACGAGACCGTCCAATCACTGATTCTTCCCGCTTTGCAGAAGGAGCGAAAAAAAATATGAATTACAGAGAAGAGATCAATCACGAATTCAAAACATTGGTCACGCGTCGTCATTTCTTCAAAGAATGTGGCGTCGGATTAGGCTCGATGGCGCTGGCATCGTTGCTGAGCGGCCAAACAACTGCCAATCCAAAATCCAAACTCCAAACTCCAAAATTGAACGGCCCGCTCGCGCCCAAACAACCGCATTTTGCGCCGAAAGCCAAGCGGGTGATTTATCTCTTCAACTCCGGTGGGCCGTCGCAATTGGATATGTTCGATTACAAGCCAAGCCTCGAAAAATACAACGGCAAACCGGTGCCACAGGAATTCGTCAAAGGCATCAACTACGCGTTCATTCGCTCGGATGCCGGTTTGTACGCGTCGGAATTCAAGTTCGCCAAACACGGGCAATCCGGCGCGGAAATGTCCGAAGCGTTGGTGCATTTGCCCAAGGTTGCGGATGACATCGCCATCCTTCGCGGCATGGTAACGGACGCCATCAATCACGCACCGGGACAAGTTTTCATTCAAACCGGCTCCATTCAATTTGGTCGTCCGAGCTTTGGCGCGTGGGTCACGTATGGCTTAGGTTGTGAGACGCAGGATTTGCCGGCGTATGTCGTGTTGTCATCGGGCGGCGGCACCAGCGGCGGCGCGGCGAATTGGGGCTGCGGCTTTTTGCCGACGTATTATCAAGGCGTTCCGTTTCGACGCAGCGGCGATCCGATTCTGTCGCTCTCGAACCCACGCGGCATCACGCGCGAGATGCAACGCAAATCGCTCGACACCTTGAAAACACTCAACGAACACCATTTGGAATTAACGGGCGATCCCGAAATTGCCACGCGCATCAATTCGTTTGAGATGGCCTATCGCATGCAGGAAAGCGCGCCCGAATTGATGGACATCAGCAAAGAATCCAAGGCTACGCTGGAACTTTATGGCGCGGAACCGGGCAAGGCGTCGTATGCGAATAACTGTTTGCTGGCTCGTCGCCTGATCGAACGCGGCGTGCGTTTTGTCCAACTCAATCACGAAGCGTGGGATCATCACAGCGAAGTCAAAAAAGGCGTGCTGAATCAATGCAAGCAAACCGACAAAGCCAACGCCGCGCTGATTCTGGATTTGAAGCAACGCGGTTTGCTGGACGACACGCTGGTGCTGTGGGGCGGCGAATTCGGACGCACACCAATGGTCGAAAGCAATCCTGATGCAGGCCGCAGTTTAGGCCGCGATCACCACAACAAAGCCTTCACGATGTGGGCCGCAGGCGGCGGAGTAAAACCCGGAATGACGTTGGGAACGACAGATGAATTCGGCTTCAATGTGATTGAGAATCGCGTTCACGTCCACGACTTGCACGCCACGCTGATGCACTTGCTCGGCTTCGATCACGAGAAGCTGACATTCCGTTTTCAAGGCCGCGATTTCCGACTGACGGACGTGCATGGCGTTGTCGTGAAAAAGCTATTGGCGTAAAAACCTAACCACGACAGCGACAGCAGAAGCCCGACTGTGAAGGAGGGCGTGATTAGCACGCTATGCTCTCCTTCACAGTCGGGCTTCCGCCGTTTGTGAAACCGACCCAGCGCAATGAAGAGAACCAATCCCCTGCTCCCGCTCCTTTTCCTGACAGCCATTTCGGGCTGGCTAATCGTATCCGAAATCAATTCGCGTAAAGCTACCGCGCAAAATGTTCAGACCGACAATCCACAAGTGATCGAAGCGGGAGCGCGTCACTTCGCCGCGCATTGTGCCCACTGTCACGGCGCGGATGGCAAAGGTGGAGAGCGCGGCCCGGACATTATTTCCACCCAGCGGGCGCGGCGGCGAATGGCAAATGAATTGACTGAGCTGATCCGTAATGGCATCCCCACGAATGGCATGCCTGCATTTCGGCTGCCTGAGCGAGACTTACAGGAATTGACGACGTTTCTGCGTTCCCGCTCTGCGCCAGCCGCTGAGAGTGCTGTACCAGGGAACGCTGCCGCTGGCGAGGCGTTCTTTTTCGGAAAGGGGAATTGCGCTGCTTGTCATATGGTACAAGGTCGCGGCGGACTGACGGGGCCTGATCTTTCAGAGCTTGGCCTGGAGCGAACACTCCCTGAAATAGAACAATCGCTGAGGACTCCCAACGCGAATATCCGAACAGGTTTCGGTGTCATTTCCTTACGTTTGCGCAATGGTCAACGACTGCGCGGCTTTGCCCGAAATGAAAGCAACTACGATTTGCAATTGCAGAGTCTGGACGGAACGTTTCACCTGTTGCGCAAAGACGAAATCGCCGAGTTGAATCGTGAGACCGCGTCGCTGATGCCGGAAGTGAAAGCGACCGAAGAAGAGATGCGCAATCTTATTGCCTACTTGAGCCGCCTGTCTGGTGCTGTTCCTACCGCTTCATCGAATGGAAACCGAGATGGGATTTCCTTTGCCGAAATCGCCAAGCCTCGGCTCGGCGATTGGCCCACGTATCACGGCCTGCTCAGCGGCAATCGCCACAGTCCGCTTAACCAAATCAACGCCAGCAATGTCGCGCAACTCGCACCGAAGTGGATGTTCTCTGTCCCGAACGCACGACGACTCGAAGGCACGCCAATTGTCGTAGACGGCGTGATGTACGTGACCGCCGCGAATCGAATGTACGCCCTGGACGCGCGCAGCGGACGGCAGCTTTGGCAATATCAACGTCCGCTGACCAGAGGCTTGGTTGGCGACGCCGCCAGCGCAATCAATCGCGGTGCAGCGGTACTCGGCGACAAAGTGTTTATGGTGACGGATCACGCGCATTTGATCGCGCTTCACCGCCTGACGGGGAAATTGCTTTGGGATGTTGAGATGGCCGATTACCGCGAGCATTATGGCGCTACCTCTGCGCCGCTTGTAGTGAATGATCTGGTGATCTCCGGCATTTCCGGCGGCGATGAAGGCGTGGGTGGATTCCTCGCCGCGTACAAAGCTTCGACGGGCGAGCGCGTGTGGCGCTTCTGGACGATTCCTGCGCCCGGTGAGCCGTTATCCGAAACCTGGGTAGGCAACGCACTGCCACACGGCTGCGGTGCAACCTGGCTCACGGGGACCTACGATCCGCAAGCCAATCTGCTGTACTGGACGACGGGCAATCCGTGCCCCGATTACAACGGCGACGAACGCAAGGGCGACAACCTCTACACTGATTCGGTGCTGGCGTTGGAACCCGCGACCGGCAAGCTGCGCTGGTATTATCAATTCACACCGCACGACCTGCACGATTGGGACGCGCAGCAAACGCCCATGTTGATTGATGCCGAATTCAAAGGCCGTCAGCGACAATTGCTCGTGCAAGCCAATCGCAACGGATTCTTTTATGTGCTGGATCGAATCACAGGCGAGTTGTTGCTGGCCAAACCCTTCGTCGAGCAACTGACCTGGGCCAGCGGCATCGGCACAGACGGGCGACCACAGCTTGTGAGTGGCGGCACGCCGACACCCGCAGGCGTGAAGACGTGTCCGGCAGTCGAGGGCGCGACGAATTGGATGTCCACCGCCTATAACCCGGAGACAAAACTCTTCTACGTGATGGCACTCGAAAAATGCGTCATCTACAGCAAATCGCCGGAAGCGTGGGAGCGCGGCAAATCGTTTTATGGCGGCGGCACGCGCGATGTTCCTGACGAAGCAGGGAAGAAATATCTGCGCGCGATTGACGTGCAGACCGGAAAGATCGTCTGGCAATCCCCGCAAATCGGCCCCGGCAATTCCTGGGGCGGCGTGCTGTCAACCGCTGGGGGCGTAGTCTTTTTTGGGGACGACAGCGGTGCCTTTGCCGCCGTGGATGCGAAAGCAGGCAAGCCGCTCTGGTATTTCCACACGAACGAACTATGGAAAGCGTCCCCGATGACGTATCTGGCAGGCGACAAACAGTACGTGGCCGTAGCGGCGGGATCGAACATCTTGGCGTTCAGTTTGCCCTGAGCTTATCAAAACAGCGATCAAGATTAGTAAGCTAAAAGGCGGATTGTTTTCCGTAAGTCATCTAAATTTTACTGATAATTCTATATGCATATTAAAAGCGTCCGAATAAAGTCCTATAAAAGGTTCACGGATTTGACGATTGATGATCTCCCTCCTACAACTCGCTTAGTAGTGCTGATAGGGCCAAATGGGTGTGGCAAATCGTCATTATTCGACGCCATAAAGACATGGCATCATTTCAATAATATAGGTGGGTGGGATGAGGATAAACTTTATCATTTGAAAGCGGGGTCTGGGACAAATGAACCAGAATTGCGCCAATCACTGAAAGTGGATTTTTGTGAGCCATTAAATGCGGAAGCTGAAAGTAGGAATAAGTATCTATATTTTAGGTCTGCTTATCGTAACCAAGCAGATTTTTCTACGAATTCTTTGCAAAGGATTAATTCAATATTTGATGCGCCTAAGATAAGAAGGCTAATTGATAATGATGTGATGGTTGACAATAATTATCTTAGATTAGTTTCAGCCACCGTTGAAGGCATATACAGTGGAGAACACGACACCTTAACCGTAAGGGACTTAAGAGATTTTTATATTGGCGAAATCCAGGAATCAATGAAACGGTTATTTGATGATCTAGTTCTTAAAGGGACTGGTGATCCGTTGGTGGAAGGTTCTTTCTACTTTGACAAAAATCTCAGCAAGGATTTTCACTACAAAAATCTCTCCGGCGGCGAAAAGGCAGCCTTTGACATTATCTTGGATTTAATAGTTAAGCGGAAAGCCTATGATGACACGGTCTATTTCATAGATGAGCCGGAGGCGCATATGCATACCAAGCTTCAGTCTCGTCTTTTGGAGGAAATTATTCGTCTGATCCCGCAAAATTGTCAATTATGGATTGCTACCCATTCAATCGGAATGATGAGAAAAGCAAGAGATTTGTATCTAGCGTCGCCTAATGAAGTTGTTTTTCTTGATTTCCAAGGCCAGGACTTTGATAAGCCTATAAATTTGAAACCTGCAATAGTGAATCGTGAGCTTTGGGCGAAGACATTAAGTATTGCGCTTGACGATCTTGCTCATCTTATTGCTCCAAAGAGAATCGTACTTTGTGAAGGACGCCCGCTTAGCTCACAAAATAATGCAAAGGCAGAGCTTGATGCAAAGTGTTACAGAATAATCTTTGAGAATGAATATCCAGATACGGATTTTTTATCTGTAGGAAATTCGTCTGATGTTCAAAGTGATAGGTTAGAGCTTGGCAAGGCTATTCAAACTTTAGTTTCTGGGACTTCTTTAATTAGAGTGATAGATCAGGATGATCGTAGCCCGGAGGAAATAGTAGAGCTTCAAAAGGAAGGGGTTCGGGTTTTGTCCAGACGACACCTTGAGTCGTATTTGATGGATGATGAGATTTTATCGCGACTTTGTGCCGAGGTTGGAAAGCCAGAAAAAGAACAGGAGCTACTTGTCGCAAAACAACAAGAGATTCAAGCAAGCATCGCTCGCGGTAATCCCAGGGATGACATTAAATCTGCGGCTGGCAAGATTTATACAGAGGCAAAGAAGATTCTTGAATTACAAAAGTGTGGGAATACAGTGGATGCATTTAAGCGTGATACACTCGCCAAACTTGTTACCCCCAATACGAAGGTGTACACGGAGCTTAAAAAGGATATTTTTAATGAGTAATTTGAAAGTTAACCTTGCCTTAGCTATTCCTAAAATTAGCTAAAATCTTGATTAATCCCCTGTTACCTCATGCAACAAATTGAAAAATCCTTTCTTCCGCTCCGTATTGATCCCCCAATTCACAGGCGGGCATTGATAGCCATCCTGATAATCGCTCTTGCCGGGATCGAAATATCCCCACGACGCATACGCGCCCAACGCTTTCAGCATATTGTTTGTCGGCTTATCAAAATCAAAATGATCGTCTTCGTTGAAGAGAATTGGCATCGGACGATAGGCGGGATCGCGGCGTGTGAGTTCGACCATTTCGGCGATGCGGTTGGGATTTGTGACGCCGTTGCCGTGCAGCAATACAAAATCCGAAGCGGCGATCACATTCGAGCTGGGGATGCTACCGCCATTGAAACTGGTGCCGACGAGGGAGCGATTGTTGACCGATTTCGCCAGTTTGATCAGTTCATGAATCCGGTCTTTTTTGATGATCGCGTGATCGTAGGCGCGGTTGTCGCATTCGTTGGCAATTTCGATCATCACATTGCGCCAGCCTTTTTGACGCAACCAATTCGTCGCATTCGCCACACCCCGTTTGACGGCTTCTTCGTCTCGTAGGCGTTGATCTTGCCCAAAATAAAAATATCCAAGAATCACAACCATTCCCAATTGATCGGCGCGGTTGATGATGCGTTCGAGGCGGCGCAAATACGCCGGATTCAGCGCACCATCGGCTTCAAAGGCGCTGTTGTACCAGGGCTGCGTGCGGGAATAGCCTTCGGGGCTGCCGCCTTGTAAATTCAGCGTGATGGCGAGCAGGCCGTGTCTGCGCCATTCGGGCATCGCGGCAATAAATTCGCGCGTGTTGCGGTCAGCGTCCCATTTGCCCGTGTCGGGGTACTTCCATTTGCTTTGGGTTTCAGGATTGCGATCATCGTAAATGCCCTGCACCATCCGCGAATTCATCAGCAGGCCTTCGATCTTCAGGCCTTTGTAATTGCGGCCTTCGTACGTCGGGCGACCATTGATGAAAAAGCGGTCGCCTTGAATGGAGACGGTGGTTTTGACAGCGGCCAGGTTGGTTTGCGTGGACAGCGTGACAGCCGAGACGGTCACGAGAAAATCTCTGCGGTTGAGTTTCATGCGGTTGAGTCCTTTTCTAAACTGGATTTCGTCTCTAAAAATAATTTCCTCAGCATTACATTTTTTTTCATCGCACTTCAAGTTTTCGTCTTTGTTTTCAGCTTATGTGAATGAGAACCAAATCGCACCTTCTCAGCCAGAGCGGGGGCCGCTGCGTGGTGGCATCTTCAGTCTTTGATTCGCTCACGGAGAGACAGGTTAACGCAAATCAATTTGATCTTACTTCATTAAGGAGAACCTATGGCAAACACTGAACTCAAAACCGTTGCAAACGAAATCGCTGCTGATGAATCTGAAGGACGTCGCTCGTTTATGAAGGGCATCGTCGCAGGCTCCGTCGCGGCTGGCACCTTGGCCTCAACCGTGGTGAATGCGGCACCGAAGCAATTCGCCGCCGCTCCAAGTGCTATCCAATTCGTGGCGAAAGCTCGCCCGGAAACCGCAAAAATCAAAGTCTCCTTCGACCAGATCAGACAGCCCAAGTTGTATGACCTCCAGAAATCGCTGGAAGATATTCTGCGTCGTACGGGCTGCCCGAACTGCGGTCTTGGCGGCATTGATATTCTGTTGCGCCTGGATGAACTCATCAACCCGGCAGAACGCTTCATGGCGATTGCTGAAGGCGAAGTGCTGCAACGGTAATCACGCTGAATGGGGAAAGGGAGGCAAAAACAAATAATTCATAAACATTAGGGCTTCTTCCTTTCCCCCTTTTTTTTCCATCGCACCTCTCATATTCAAATGTTGCGTTATGAAGATGAATCAACCTACACCGCTTGGCGTCGGCTTCACATGGCAGCCGGATTTGAAAACAGCGCTGGGGCCAGGCTGGGGTTTGCTCGATTTTCTGGAAATCAGCCCCGATGTTTTGTGTCGTGAGATGATCACAAATGGAACGCGGCACCTGGCCTATCAGCCCGACTTACTTCAGGCGGCACTGGGTTCAACTTCCGAGTTGCCGGTTGTGATTCACGGGCTGGGGTTGTCCATTGGCTCGACCACCGGATGGAGCGAAGAATATTTGCGCATTCTGGATGAGTTCGCACAGCATCAATCCTTTCGATGGCACAGCGAACATCTGGCGTTTATGTTGACTACGATGCCGGACGGCACACCGTTGCACACGGGCATTCCGTTGCCGATGCCGTTTACGGATGAAGCCATTGACCTGATCGCGCCGCGCGCCACCGCCTTGGGTGAGCGATACGGCGTGCCATTTTTATTGGAGAATCTGACTTACTATCTGCCCGGCTTGCCTGCTGAAAAAGGGCGCGATGAGATTGCATTTTTGAATGACCTGACAGCGCAATCGGGCTGTGGATTGCTGCTTGATCTGTACAACTTTTATTGCAATGCGGTGAATTTTGGCTTTGATCCATTCGAGGCCTTGTCACGGCTGCGGATGGAAAGCGTCATCGAAATTCATCTGGCGGGCGGAGCGGCGCACGATGGCTTCCTCACCGACATTCATACGCGCGAAGTGCCAGAGCCGGTCTGGGAATTACTGGAATTTGTCGCGCCGCGTGCAGTGAATTTGGCGGGCATCGTTTATGAGGTGATGGAACCTGCGGTGCCGTTGCTCGGCGCAAAGCGATTAACGCAACAACTCGCCCGCGTGCGCCAGATTTGGGACACGCACTGTGCGCCATCACAACGAAGGAGCGCGTATGCCGTTAGCTGATTTCCAAAGCGCAATAGGGACGATGATCGCAGTAGCGGCCACCGGAAATCCCCTCTCCGATGAAATACGCACATCGCTGGATTCTCTTCAACTCACAGACACAGAAAAAGCGTGGGTACAAGCCATGCCACAGACACGCGGCTTCAACGTATCCTGCGCAATTCAACGATGGTGGCGCGAAACGCGAATGCGCGATTTGGCGAAATTGACGATACAAACCTTGGGGCCGGAATGCGCCGACCAAATGATCGCCGCGTACTTGCAGCAGAATATTTGCACGTCCTTATTTTTTCTGCCGGAAACATTGGCGTTTTTAGGTTTTGTGGCCGAACGCAGCGATCACCCACATCATCACGCCATCGCACAATTTGAACGCGCCTTGTTGCAGGCACAGGAGGCAGCAAGGCAAATGGGTAACTCAAACCCAACCACAACGCTGATTGAATTTTACGCGCCACCCGAAGCAATCCTGGCAGCCGTGTTGCAAGGCGGGGCGTTACCAGAACCGACCGTCGAACCATTTTTCGTCCTGGTTTCCTCAGCTTTACCGCATCTCTGGCGACCCGTAGCGGCGGAAGATTTGCCTCACCAAACTCACGTTAAGACTGCCTAAAATCATAATCATTCCCGGCCTTTTCATTGATTCAGGATTTGAGTCATGCCACTCTATGACTGCGATCACGCAATGCAATTTGCACTGCCGACAAACACAGATTCCTGAACCAATATGAAACATTCTCTTCATTCGTTTTTTTACCTGACGATTCTTTTGCTCTGTCTGCCAATTCTGGCCTGCGCACAAACTGGCACCGCCACAGACAGCTTACTCAACAAACTCCCAACCAATTTGCGCGAGCGTGGACAAGCGATTCTCACGGCAACTGACGTGAAGGTGCGCACGCAACTGACCGATGATTTGGCACGACAGGAATCAACCGCCGCCCAGGACTTTTTGCTTGGCGTGCTGGCGACCGATCCGGCAGCAACCGTGCGACGTGCAATCCTTTCTCGGCTCGGCAATCGCAACAACCCGGCGATCCAACAGGCCCTGGAACGTCACGCCGCCGCTGATGCTGATGTAGATGTTGCCTTGTTTGCCTTGAATCGCTTACGCCAGCAACGCATCCTCGAAGTGCGACAAGCCTTGACCAAACGATTGGAGATGGCGCAATCGAGCGGCAACGAAGCCGAATTACTCAAGCTGCGACAGGAACAGGAACGCTGGATTTCGTTGGTGAACGGAACGATGTTGCCTGCCTTTATGCGCATCCCGCCACCGTTGTTTGCGCTCAAACCCAAAGGAAAAGTAATGCGCGTTTTATCGCTCGGCGACTTTGGTGCTGGTGCACCGGGAAACAATCAAATCGCGGGTGAGCCGCAAAAACAAGTCGCTGCGGCGATGCTGAAAATGCACCGAAAAAAAGCATTCGATTTTGCCGTAACACTTGGTGACAACTTTTATCCAACCGGAATGTTCAGCCCCACAGACCCACGCTGGAAAACGTTATGGAATGATTTGTATGATCCGCTCAAGCTCAAATTTTACGCAACGTTTGGCAATCACGATTGGGGCAGCCCCGACAGCCCGGCGTCAGAATTGACCTACGCCAAACAAAGCCCAAGCTGGACCATGCCAGCGCCGTACTACACGTTCACAGCAGGCCCGGCACAATTTTTCGCGCTCGACACCAATGATGTTTCTGAATTGCAATTGGCCTGGCTGCGCGATGAATTGGCTAAAAGTACAGCGCGCTGGAAGATTGTCTATGGGCATCATCCGATCTACTCCGCCGGACAACACGCCGATAACAAAACGCTGATCGCGCACTTGCTGCCGGTTTTGAAAGATCGCGCAGATGTGTATCTGGCCGGACACGATCACGACTTGCAACATCTGCAAACGGAGAACGGCGTGCATTTCTTCATCAACGGCGGAGGCGGCGCAGGCATTCGCACGATCACGCCCAACGCGCGTTCGCTCTTTGCCAAAAGCGCGTACGGATTTGCGATGCTGGAAATAGACGCGGAAAAAATTGCGGTGAAGTTTCTGGGAACGGATTTGAACGAGTTATATCAGTACACCATCACCAAACCCAAAAGCGACAGCATCGCCCAAAAACAATGAAAGTTCAGGTTCAGGACGATGAACGCAAGTTCAGCAACAGGCTATTCATAGCTGCGACCCAACCATTCAGCCACTAAACACGGCTTCTCTGCCCCTTCGCGTTCGACCACAACATTCCAGGTGACTTGGACTCCGCCGGAAATTTCTTCGATGGCTTGCAGCGTCACACGAGCGCGGATGTTTGAGCCGACTGGCACAGGCGAGGTAAACCGTAACCGATTCAATCCATAATTCACCCCCATTTTCGGGGGTGTTTTGTATTTAATGGATTGCTGCATCAGGTATGGCAGGAGCGACAAGGTCAGAAATCCATGTGCGATGGTCGTCCCGAATGGTGATTCGGATTTGGCCCGCTCTTCGTTGATGTGAATCCACTGATGATCCAAGGTGGCATCAGCAAATTGGTTGACGCGTTCCTGCGTCACTTCAAACCAATCGGAGACAGCGATTTCTTTCCCGACCAGAGCGCGCAAATGCGTGAGATTTTCGATTTCAGTGATGGGCATAGGAGTGGTTAGTAGTCGGTGAGTGGTGAGCAGTTAATTGTTATTCGACGGACCACCGTCCACCGACTACCGAAAATTATTTCTTGGTGAAAACAAGTTTGGATTCTTGATTACCGCGCGTAGATTCGCGGGTTTGATGCACCTTTAGTGTCTTCCCACCGTCGGCCAATTCCAGATGTTGTGTTGTCGTTGCGGTGAACGCGTTCCCGTTGAATTCTCCGGTCAAGACAGATTTGAGTTCGAGCATTTCGCCCATCACCTTCGCCGTCCGTTTGGCTTTGGCGGTGAACTGTCCCAGTGGAGCATCTTCGGCGACTTCGGCTCCATCCAGATTGTAGTTTTCGGTTTGTGGAATCATTCCGCCTTTGACTTCTTTTTTCAGTGTCTTGCCATTGACCGAGATAACCCAGGAAATATCGCCTTCAGACATTTGTCTGGGGATACCTTCGCTTTTGGCTTTATCCAATGCCCACGTGCCGGAAAAATCAGGTCCCGGCACCTTGGCCCAAACCATGACGATCAAAAAACTGAGCATGCCAGTTAGCAGAATTAGCTTTTTCATTGTTCCTCCATTGAATTCCTGTGCTTACAATTACTGCTCGAATCTATGAGCCGAGCACCTTCAAGAATCAGTATGTCGCCCGACCGCCCGTCATATCAAACGTGAAGCCGGTTGTAAAACTGCATTGCGGCGAAACGATGTAGGCCGCCAGATTCGCAATCTCGTCCAAAGTCCCACAACGTTTCATGGGAATCTTGTCGGTCATGTATTGCACTTGTTCGTCGGGCAATGCGGCAACCATCGCGGTCCGAATGACCGCAGGTGCAAGCGCATTTACGGTAATCCCAGATTCGGCATATTCCTTGCCCTGCACCTTCGTTAATCCGATGACCGCCGCCTTCGAGGCAGAATAGGCCAGCATTCCGGCGTTCCCTTCCTTGCCTGCAATCGAAGCAATATGCAGGATGCGCCCGTAGCTTTGTTTGAGCATTTGCGGTAACACCGCACGCGACATTAAAAAACAACCGTTCACATTCACATCGAAGACAAATTTGAAATTTTCAAAATCTACTTCATGGGTTTTGAGATTTGTCTTGCCGGTGGTCCCTGCACAATTAATGAGAATATCTATGCGCCCAAATTTTCTGGCAATTTTAGCAATGGTCCGGGCTACTTGTACTTCATTGGTCACATCCAGTTGAATCGCCGAAGCCTGAGGTCCAATTTGCCGGGCAGCCTTATTGACCGCAGTTTTTTGCGTATCTACTAAAAAGACATGCGCACTTTGTTGCGCTAAATTTTGCGCGATGGCAAAGCCAATGCCATTCGCACCGCCAGTGATAACTGCAACTTGGTCACGGAATTGAGTGTTCATAACGATTGATGAAATATGTTTGCGCGCATAGTAATCGCGGGCAAACAGCTTGGCAAGAGAGTGAATAACTTTTGAGCTTGCCTCTTGACATTGGATAGACCACTGCGTACCATTCGCGGCGTCTTAACTGCGCAAGCAAAGCAAAGACAAAATCCTAAAGCAATAAATGGAAAATGTGAGCTGGCATTAAGTTTTATCCAGCTTCTTGAAGAAGTACTGTTGTGTTAGCCCCCTCAATCTTTGCAATCCAATCCCCGCCGCGTTTCGTGCAGAACTCCACCTGCTCTAGCGCGGCTTTTTGCTATCATCCCGTAGTACCAAGCAGTACCTGTAGTAGCAGTGCCCCGCAAGCCCCCCCCGAAATGCATCGAAAATTCGGAGACAAGGCGAAGGTCGCTCAAGTTGTAAGCGAGCGGGACGTTGTATGTATTAACCCCGACGAGTAACTCGTATCCTACTTTTACACTCGTCATCGCCAACGTCAGGAGGATTTCAATCATGGCAGAAAAAAAACAAGGTAAAGTCAAATGGTTCAATAACAGCAAAGGCTATGGCTTTATCGTTCACCCGGAAAGTAACGAAGACATCTTCGTCCATTACTCCGCCATTCAAGGCAACGGTTATAAAACGTTACTTGAAGGTCAGGATGTAGAATTTGAACTTGTTCAGGGGCCAAAAGGTCATCAGGCCGAACACGTGAATAAGCTTGAGATCTGATTCTTTTCCCCCAACGATTTACCCGATGCCTTGCTGGTCCAACCCCGGCAAGGCGTTTTTATTAGGGCTGTGGTAGACTGCGCCTCTCATAGGATTTTCAGTTCACGGATTATTAACATGCTCAACCTCTACAACACACTTACTGCTCAAGTCGAAGAGTTCCATCCACTCGAAAACAACCACGTCCGCATGTATGTTTGCGGCCCAACGGTTTATGACTACGCGCATATTGGCAACTTCCGCACATTTCTTTTCGCCGATTTGCTGCGCCGCTATTTGAAGTTCAAAGGCTACGAGTTGACGCACGTCATGAACATCACGGACATCGAAGACAAGATCATCAAACGTGCCAGCGAAGAAGGCTCTGATTTTCGGGAGTTTACAACCAAATACATCAATTTATTTTTTGAAGACTGGGACGCGCTCGGCTTGGAACGACCGGAACAAATCATCCGCGCGACCGACTGTGTGGATGACATGATTGAGATCATCAAGCGCCTTGACGCCAATGGGCTGACGTATCAATCCGAAGGCTCAACCTACTATCGCATCGCGGGCTTTGATGGCTACGGCAAACTTTCCAAAATCAATTTTGAAGGCAACATCGCAGGCGGCAGTGAACGCGTAGACGCCGATGAATACGAGAAAGAAAACGTTCGGGATTTCGTTTTGTGGAAAGCCGCGAAACCCGGCGAACCGTCGTGGGAAACCGAGATTGGCGCAGGGCGTCCAGGCTGGCATATTGAATGTTCTGCGATGTCCATGAAAGCGTTGGGTGAAACGTTTGACATTCACGCGGGCGGCATTGATCTGGTGTTTCCTCATCACGAAAACGAGATTGCGCAAAGCGAAGGCGCAACGGGCAAGCCATTCGTGAAATATTGGGTGCATTCGGAATTCCTGTTGGCCGAAGGCGAAAAAATGTCGAAGTCAAAAGGCAATTACTACACCGTGCGCGGTTTGGTGGATCAGGGATTTTCGCATCGTGCGATTCGCTACATGCTGCTGTCGGCGCAACATCTGAAACAATTCAATTTCACGCTGGAAGGATTGCGCGGCGCAGAAACAACCGTCGCCCGTTTACAGGATTTCCGCCTCCGCCTGCGCGAGGCCAAATGCAATCCCGGCTCAAATCCAGCCATGCCCGTCTTGAGCAAACGCGCCTTAGCCCGTTTTGAAGCGGCGCTGGATGATGATTTGAATGTCGCCGAAGCTCTTGCCGCAATTCACGATTTCGTCCGAGAGGTGAATATTGCTTTGGCTGACGGTACGATCAAAGACGATGACCAACAGGAAATGTTAAGCGTTGTCACCAAATTCGATACCGTTTTTAATATCTTCGGCGATGCCCGGCAAGAAATGCTGGATGATGAAATTCAGGCCTTGGTGGACGAACGACAAGTTGCCCGAAAAGCTAAAAACTTCGCGCGTTCAGATGAGATTCGGAACCTGCTGGCAGAAAAAGGAATCATCCTGGAAGACACCAAAGATGGAGTCAGGTGGAAGCGAAAATAGGCGAGAAGGTATCTAATATTGAAGAGAAATGACGTCGCCGCGTCGAACCTCTAACGTCCTTGCAGCCGAGTTCTGCCACAGAGCGATTTCCCAATAACCTGCACTTCCCAGGTAGGCTTGTAATTCATCTGAATCTGGAGCTTCAGAAAAATGAGTTCCAAAGCGTTGAATGCTCTGTCCAGCAAGATGAAGCCGCGTCCTGGGCGTGATTGAATGATACGCCAGTTCAGCCAAAGTCAAATTTGTAATGCAATTCCCAAAATGGTCAATGTGAATTATTTGTCCAACGCATCCATTCTCCTTTTGCTCAGGCACAGGTGAGTGGAGTGTGACCGGATCAAAAATCTCAACGCCGACGGCTTCCGGTGTAATACCTTTTGCCAGCCACGCCGCAATCGGCGCAAAGACGTCTCGACCGTGAAAGGTCGGGCTGACAGGTTGTCGGAAGAATTCTTTTTGCGTGAGTTCAAAGACGCGACAAGACTTCTCTCGCGCATAGACGAAACTGAAAATCCCGTTGTCCGGCCCAACGAAATACTGGCGTTTCGCCTCGACCACAATTCCCCGACGATCCGAACCGACGCCGGGATCAACAACCGCCAAATGAATCGTTCCTGCGGGGAAACTTTGATAGCAAGCCGCTAACGTGAACGCCGCACCAAGCACGTCTTGTGCTTCAATGTCATGCGTCAAATCAACCATTGCAACTTGTGGGCAGAGTGAATGAATTACACTTTTCACGGCGGGGACAAAATAATCGGTCGTACCGAAATCGGTGAGCAAAGTGATCATGCGAAGTTCTACGGTTACCCCCTCAACGAATCGCACATCAAAAGTGCGATGGCTTGTGCCGCGATGGCTTCACCTCGCCCAACCGCATCCAGTCCTTCATTCGTCTTGGCTTTGAGGCTAATCGCCAAAGGATCAATCCCAATGGTGGCGGAAAGCTTCAATTTCATGGCAGGAAGATGTGGCATCATTTTGGGGCGCTCGGCCATGATCGTCGCATCAATGTTAACGACGCTCCAGCCCTGGTCGTGCAGCAGTTCGCAGACGTGTCGCAGCAATATCAAGCTGTCGGCACCTTTCCAACGCGGGTCACGATCTGAAAAATGAGTTCCGATATCGCCAAGCGACGCCGCACCAAGCAACGCATCACAAATCGCGTGCGTCAGGCTATCGGCATCCGAATGTCCCAGCAGGCCTTTTTCAAAAGGGATTTCGACGCCTCCAAGAATCAGTTTGCGTCCTTCCACCAGGCGGTGAATATCATTGCCAAGCCCTACCCGCAGTTGGGATGTTTGATTTGAGATGTTCGATTCAACAGCCATCTAAAACGTAGAGATCATTTTCTCCGCCAGTTTGAAATCTTCCGGCGTAGTGATTTTGATGTTATCCGGCGAGCCATTCACAATGGCAATCGGCGCGCCCAAACGTTCGACTAACAAAGAGTCATCCGTCATAAGTTCGGAAGGAACGTTGTCCTCACGGGCGGCCTGATTAGCTTTGAGCAACAGGTCGTATCGAAAGGCTTGTGGCGTTTGCGCCCGATAAATTTTGCGCCGATCCAGCGTTCTCGCAATCAACCCGTCTTCGACTTCTTTAATCGTATCAACCGTTGGAATCGCCAAAATAGCGGCTCCGATTTCTTTCGCGCGATTGATCACAGCAGAAATATCTGAGGTCGAAATAAAAGGCCGGACCGCATCGTGGACCACTACGATTTCAGGGGATAAGCCCGCGATGGCTTCCAGCGCATTCAAAATCGAATCGCTGCGCTCCCGACCACCCGGCACCAGATGAAAAGGTTTGTGGAATGCGCGCTCAGAAATCGCATCGCCCATTTCCACAATCTCGCTGACAGGCAAGGCAATGGCGATGGCGTCAATATCCTGGCAAATCTCAAAGCGCAGGAGGGTATGAAAGATGATCGGAATTCCAGCCAGCGGCAAAAATTGTTTGGGCAGTTTTCCGCCAAGGCGAGTTCCACTGCCAGCAGCCGGAATAATGGCGACGTTCATAACGTAAAGTTTGGGAATTTAGTGTCAAAGGTGCGGGTAAGCTCCCGGCAATAATTAAGCGAGGCGGAACGGCGTTCAGCGTTCACGCTTCAGCGTGCTGCTCGCACGGGAAACACGCTGAAGCGTGAACTCTGAACCTTACATTCAAGGCCAACGTCATTGCCCTTGTTAGGGTTCCACTGGGTGCGCGCGCGGCGGACGATATTCACGGGCTTCACGAGGGAAATCGCGCTGTTGCTGCTCACGCGGGTCAGGTTTCTGGTTATCCTCTGCCCGCCCGAAAATCATTTTGCCAGCGGTGGTTTGCAGAACGCTGGTCACAATCAAATCCACATTCTTCCCAATCAAGCGACGAGCATTATCAACGACGACCATCGTGCCATCATCAAGATAAGCCACTCCTTGATTGTATTCTTTCCCCTCTTTGAGGACGAACACTCGCATTGTTTCGCCGGGTAGCACCACCGGTTTGAGAGTATTGGCTAATTCGTTGATATTCAGCACATCAACGCCTCGCAGATGTGCGACTTTATTCAAATTGAAATCATTTGTCACAATCGGCGCGCTAAGCTGTTTCCCCAACTCAATCAGCTTCAAATCCACTTCGCGTACATTCGGGAAATCACCTTCCCAAACCTGAACTTCAAGGTTCCCATTTTTCTGAATCCGTTGAAGAATATCCAATCCGCGCCGCCCGCGATTGCGTTTTGCGGAATCCGACGAATCGGCAATCTGTTGCAGTTCACGCAAGACAAATTGTGGAATCAAAATCACACCGCTCAGAAAACCGGTTTCGGCAATGTCAGCCACCCGCCCATCAATAATGACGCTGGTATCCAGGATTTTATAGGTCATTTTGGTGGTCGAACGATCACTTAAAATCCCCCCCAAGGCTCCAAGGTCTAAATAATCACCTTTGGCAGCACCAACCATCAGTCCCACATACGCCATAAACAACGTCAAGGCGACCGTTAAAAACGACTGGACGGGGGAGTCCCATTTTTGGGCAGTAATCAAAAAACCGATCAAGACAGCTCCGACAATCCCCAACGTCGAGCCGATGGCGGCTCCAATTAAGGTTTTCAGCGAAGCCTGGCGAATGCGCTGTTCAAAGAAAATGATCCCAACAGCCAAGAGCAAGGCGACAATAGCAGACGAGAGAGACGCCGGAAGGCCCATCAGGTTAGTTACGGATACCGGGATTGGCTGTATAAAAAAACCAGCCCCCACCAGAATCAGAACAAAGACAGTACGAATCACAATAATATCTAAGGTCATATGTCCTCTGCATAAATCAACCTCCGATGAGGTGAAAAACTCGTTTGAATAATCTATGAATCGAATGATCGGGGATGCGCATCAATCGAACAAATCTAACAAATGGTAATAAATCGAATCAATTTAACGACGGCGCGATTGTAGCACGGGTACACGGGATACAGAATAGTGGCTAAAAATGTCTGAGAATCAATCAGAAATAGGAGTGCCAGGAGCCTGATCAAGTTCTTTGCTGGCAGGCACGTCTACTTAAAACAAAGCGTCCAACGCATCAACCACGGAACGCACCCCAATCACCTCCAGCCGATCATCTTCTTCAATGCCGCTGAGATTATTTTGTGGCACAATCGCACGCTTGAAGCCCATTCTTGCGGCCTCTCGCAAGCGAATGCTGGCTTGCGTCGAAGCGCGAACCTCTCCCGCCAATCCGACTTCACCAAACACAATCGTATGTTGATTAATTGGGATATTGCGGAAGCTGGACACGACCGCCGCCACGATCCCTAAATCTGTCGCGGGTTCATCCAGGGTCATCCCGCCCACTAAATTCACAAAGATGTCATCGCCCGACATCAGCAAACCAACACGCTTTTCAAGCATCGCAACCAACAACGCGACACGATTGATTTCAACGCCCTGCGTCGTGCGGCGACCGTTGCCAAATTTTGACGAACTCACCAGCGCCTGAATTTCGACCAGCATCGGGCGCGTTCCTTCCATCGCGGCCAACACGGCAGACCCGGCAACGCCAAGCGGTCGTTCACTCAAAAATAACTCTGATGGATTTGGCACGCCGACCAAGCCTTGCCCGGTCATTTCAAAAATGCCAAGTTCGTTCGCCGCCCCAAAACGATTCTTCGCCGCACGTAAAATCCGATGGTTGTGATACCGCTCTCCCTCGAAATACAACACAGTATCAACAATGTGTTCGAGCGCCTTCGGTCCCGCAATCATGCCTTCTTTGGTAATGTGGCCAATCAGGAAAACCGGGATTGAGAGATTTTTGGCAAGCAGTAAAAATTGTCCGGCAGCCTCACGCACTTGCGAGACCGAGCCCGGTGCGGATTCGATCTTTTCAGAAAAGACAGTTTGAATTGAATCCACGATCACGGCCTGCGGGTTGAGCCGATTGATTTCGTCAAAGATGCGTTCGAGGTTCGTTTCGGACAATAAAAATAACTGTTCAGGATTTAACCCCAGTCGCTCGCCGCGCAATTTGATCTGGCGTTCACTTTCTTCACCCGAAACGTATAAAACATTGCCGTACACGTAACTCAGCTTATCCGCCACGCTCATCAGCAAAGTAGATTTTCCGATACCAGGCGCACCACCGATGAGCACCAGCGACCCCGGCACGATGCCGCCCCCCAGCACACGGTCGAATTCATCAATCCCCGTGACTTCGCGGACATCGGCTTGCGTTTCGATCTCGGCAAATGGAATCGGGCGATTGTCTCGCAGCTTCAAGCCCGCCCGCGAAACGGCGGTTTGATTCGTGCCGACCGCGCGTTCGCGTTCTTCGACATAAGAATTCCACGCGCCGCAATCCGGGCATTTGCCTAACCACTTGCGCGATTGCGCTCCGCATTGCTGACACGCATAGACTGTTCGAGCCGATTTGTTCGCCATAGCGGGCATTGTACGCAGATTGAGTTTTCGAGCGCAAACTTGTACCGTGAATTTGCGATGGCTTTATTCGACTCCATCAATCAACTCAACACCGAACGTCGCCGCACAAACCGTCGTCGCTTTTTGTTGGGCGGCATCGGAGCGATCCTCTCGTACTTCGGCTATCGGTGGTATTACTTCCGCGCGCGCGCCATTGCCAATCGCGTCACGAAATTCCTCACGCCCAATCACGAGTTTTACGCCGTCTCGATTGATGAAGGCTTTCGCCCGAATGTGAAACAAGACGAATGGCGATTGGAAATCGTCGGGCAAAACAGCTTCACACTCAGCTATGACGAATTGCTGAAACTGCCGAGCGCAAACGTTCATAAAACCTTCATCTGCGTCGGCAACGAACCGGGCGGCCCGGCAATGGGAAATGCGGTTTGGACGGCCACGCCACTCGCACCAATCCTCGAAAAAGCTCTCGGCGCAATGCCGCGTGCAAACCTGCGCGTCGTCTTTCACGCGCTCGACGGCTTTTATTCCAGCGTGCCGTTGGAATTGGCGATGAATAGTTTGTCGTGGATCGCGTATCACATGAACGGCGAGCCGTTGCCCGTCAAACACGGCCTCCCTGCTCGCGTGTTGCTGCCGGGGATTTATGGAATGAAGCAACCGCGCTGGCTGAACAAAATCGAAATTACCAAGACGCCGTGGTTCAAGGGCTATTGGGAAACGCGCGGCTACTGTGACGAATGCAAAATCAAGATGACGGCACGTCTCGATTCAGCGCGGCAGCAGAAAGACAGCACGTGGCTGGTGACCGGCGTCGCATTGTGCGGCACAGAAACAGTCGGCACAGTCGAAGTCAGCTTTGACAATGGTGAGACGTGGCAAGCTGCAACGATTACGAGCGAGAAATTGCCCGATGCCTGGGTCACGTGGCAAATCAATTGGAAGCCCGAAACCAAAGGCGAATACGTGTTATCCGCGCGCGTCGCAGATACTACGGGCAAACGTCAAATCGAACGCAACAGCACCAGCTTCCCGTCCGGCTCCACTGGATTACATCGCACGACTGTGACGGTGTAAACGGCGGGGGCAATGAACTATGAATCGCATCGAGATACAACTCCGATGGTTGTATGATTAGTCACAGGATTATTAGATGACGTTTATGGCTGCGCTGACGGGTGGTATGGCCTGCGTACGTTGGATTTCCGCATCAGATGATGCGTAATCTGGCCGTCAGAAACGTGAAGGCGAACGCGAAAAAGCAAATGCGGCGCGGCGATAATCGTCGCGCCGCATTTTTAGTATCTAAATTGCTACCTACTCGGCCCCAACGTCCGTACTTGGATTTCCGTTCCCTGATCCAACTGCAAATCCTTGCCTTGAATGAAGACTGAACCGGCACCGACGGTTGCGCCTAAAATTGCGCCAATCGCAGCGCCTTTTCCGCCGCCTCCGATGGCTCCGATAATAGCGCCGATGGCGGCCCCACCTGCGCTGCGAATCGTTGTGTCTTTGGTTGTGTCGCCGGTTTGCACGTTACCTTCGTCGTCAATGGTTTTGACTTTCTCGGTCGCATAGACACGTTCGACTTGCGCACGAAATTCTGACGTTGTGCCGTCCTTGAACGTGATGCGATCAAACTCCAAGGCGAGTTCGGTTTGCCCAGTCAGTTTGCCGGAGCGTTTCAGCTTGGCGATATGGCCTTCGATGATGGCCCCTTCGTATTCCTTCGGCTCAACAAGGAAAGCGGTGAACTTATCGCCTTCCTGATTGGTTTTGGTGCTGATTTGCGTTTCTAATCGCAATCGCACGGTGGTGTCTGGAGCCATCGCAAAGCGAGGTTTATTGGGGACACGTGGTTTGTTCCCGGTAGTCGCGGGGGCCGAAGTGTTGGTTGCGACCGTTGGTTGCGGGGCGTTCAAATTCGCAGGCATTTTTTCATTTTTATCGCGTCCCAGATAACCGTCGCCATAGCCAATTTCGTAGCCCGATTTGAAACCGCGCTGATATTCGGCCAAATCTCCATAACTTTTTTCATAGCCACGATTGGCGTCTTGATAAATCGTCGAGCGCTGATGATCTTTGGGAGCGTTTGCGTTGTAATCGGATTTGCCCGACAAATAGCCTTCGTTATAACCCGTGACGTAGCCGTACTCTACCGTATTGCTTGGCGTAAAAACCGGAAGCGATGTCGGTTGCGCCGTAGGCTGTGAAGCGGGCTTGACCACAGGCCGTTTAGCAACAGTTTTCTTGCGCGTCTTTTGTGTTTGCGCCGAAACAGTCCCTGATAAAAGAACAAACGTAGAGAGGAATGCTACCAGCACCTTGGCAAAACTCGTAGATTGATTCATAACACCTTTCCTGATTTTGAAATTGGTAACGTTGTCAGAAGGGGATAAGACCCGATAAGCATACTGTGACCAAAATGCAGATGCAACAACCCTTTCTCTATGAACATGTGGTAGTTTTCTTTTCCGCAAATTCGGTAGGCGTGTGCTATAGTTTCGCGTCCAATTTTTATGGAGTGGAGAGAGATGAAATCCAAAAGTCGTTTCCTGATTATCGCGTTGATCCTACTGGTTGCCGGTTCTCTCGCGGGTGGATGGGCAAGCCGCATGAAATCGCGGGCTGCAAACACACCAAGCGCAGAGATGAAAGACAATGAACTCGTCAAAGCCTTCGGGGAAGGCCAGCGTCTGATTGAAGACAACTATGCGGTAGATCGAGATCAGGAAACGCTGACGCGCGCGGCGATCTTAGGGATGCTGCACGTGCTTGATCCGCATTCCAGCTTTTTTGATCGCCGGGCTTTCAACGAAATGCAGGAAGAACAAAGCTCGCGGTTTTACGGAATCGGAGTGACGATCAATCGCCGCAATTCAAAAACCTGCGTCCTGGGTGTCGTGAAAGGAATGCCTGCTGAGCGGGTGGGATTAAAGTATGGCGACATCATCGTTGAGATTGATGGGAAACCAACTAAAGGGTGGTCACAGCAGGAAGTCCTCAACCACGTTCGCGGCGAACGCGGAACCGAAGTTGAGATTGCGGTCGAACGAGTGGGCGAGCCGGTTCCGCTCAAGTTTCGTATTGTCCGCGATGAAGTACCGTACCCGTCTGTTCGCAATCACTTTATAGTCCGCCCCGGCATGGGCTATATCGCGCTGACCAACGGCTTCAATAAAAAGACGAGCGAAGAATTACAGGACGCCATCATCGAGCTAAAGAAGCAGGGGATGACGTCCCTGATTCTTGATCTGCGCCGAAACCCCGGCGGGTTACTCAAACAGGCCATTGAGGTATCAGAATTATTCCTGCCTCGCAGCATTGATGTTGTCAGCGTGCGCGGGCGTGAAGGAAGCCGCGCCCGGAGCCAGGTCTATAAATCAGAAAATAGTGACCCGGAATCTATGCCATTGGTCGTGATGATCAACCAGGAAACAGCCTCTGCGTCTGAAATTGTGGCAGGAGCGATTCAGGACAAAGATCGTGGAATAATAGTCGGCGAAGACAGCTTTGGAAAAGGGTTGGTCCAAACTGTCTTCCCGCTGCCGGGTGGCACAGGCTTGACGCTGACCACAGCAAAATACTACACCCCCAGCGGACGTAGCATTCAGCGAGATTATAGCGGTGGCAGCATGTACGAATACTATTGGGCACGTCGAAGTGCCGAACATTCCGCCGCGCCGACCCCAACGCCAGAAACGAACACGGTCTACACGCCAACGGGACGCAAGCTGCACGGAGGCGGGGGCATTACGCCCGACATCGTGGTCAAAGAAGGAACCGAAAATGTCGTCATACGAGATGCCTGCTTTGAGTTCGCACGATATCTTGCGGCTGGAATGTTCCCTAATCTGGAAGGTTACAAGGTATCAAAGTTTGAATTTGGGTACCGATTGCGAGGCAATGAATTTGTCATTACGGATGAGGTAATGGCAGCATTCCGTAATTTCTTGCAAGAGCATGCGGATTTAGGGATGACGGAGGCCTCACTGGCCACCCATTCAGATTATGCGCGTCGCAGGATTCGCGCAGAACTCATTACAGCGGCTTATGGAATCGAAGCCGAGGACCAGTTTTTACTCGAGAGCGATCCGCAAGCAATTCAAGCCATCGAAGCGATCCCGAAGGCGAAGCAATTGACGAGCATGGCGCGCCTCTTTGACACATCGCTGGATCGGCATTGAGTTTCTTGGCAATTGTGAGAAGGTTACGTCAATCTCGCAATTTATCGTTGACACATTCTTGCCGCCCCCCTACAATTTCGCGGTTTATGAAACTTTGCCCTGATTGCGCCTCTGAAATGGCCCGATAGATGCTGCGTCAAGCCCTTGTAACACTTGAATACGATCAGTTAAAAGAGACGTTAGCCAGCCTGATTCGCACGCCTCTAGGTGGAGTGCGCCTGAATGAACTTGCACCCGCCACTTCCCTCGACATTATCACCAAAGCTTTACGCCAGACGGCTGAAGGCGTGGAATATTTGCGCGAAGGAACGGCACTGGATTTCAGCGATCTGGGCGACCCTCGCCCAGCCCTCAGCAAACTTTCGGTCGTAGATATTAATCTCGAACCTTACGAAATCCTGACCGTACTGCGGTTGATTTCTGTGGCAACCGGACTGCGCGATACCTTCCGCGATGAAGGAGCGCGTTTCCCGCTCTTGCGCGAAATTACGGGGCAGATTGCCAATCTCCACAATGTCTACCAGCGACTCCGCAGCCGGATTTTGCCGACCGGTGAAATTGACGATTTTGCCAGTCCTGGACTGCGCGAGGTCCGCTTCCAACTTTCCAAACTCAAAGCGCAACTGCAAAAAACCCTCGAAACCATTTTGAAACGCGCTGACGAAACACACGCTTTACGCGATGATTACGTCACCATTCGCAACGAACGATACGTAATTCCTATTCGCAACGACAACCGTGGCGCAGTCGCAGGCGTCGTTCACGGGATGTCATCTTCAGGGCAGACAGCGTTCGTCGAACCGCTTGAAACCATCGAAACCAACAACGAGTTGGTGCGATTGCACGAGGTGGAAATCGCCGAAATCACAAAAGTATTGTTTTCGATCACCGAAGAATTGCGCGACCACCGCGACGAATTGCTGGCAATGGCGGACGCCGTTGGCTTGCTGGATTTCATCGCAGCCAAATCGCGGCTGGCATTAAATCACAATGCGATTGAGCCGAAGGTCAATGAAACTGGTCATCTGTTCCTCAAAAATGCGCGGCATCCATTGCTCGAAGCAAATCTGCGAACCCAAAAACTGGACATCGTACCGATTTCCATCGAACTCTCAACCGAAAATCGTGTGATGGTCATTAGTGGCCCGAATGCCGGTGGCAAAACCGTTGTACTGAAAACCGCCGGATTGCTGTCGCTAATGGCGCAATCCGGGTTGCACGTTCCAGCGACCGATGCTGAGCTGCCGATTTTCCAACAAGTCATGCCGGATATTGGCGATCATCAATCCATCGCCGCGAATCTCTCAACCTTCACTTCGCACATTTCCAACATCCGCACCATCTGCGATGAGCTTGATCCGCCCACCTTGGTCTTACTCGATGAAGTTGGTACGGGAACGGACCCGGAAGAAGGCTCCGCGCTGGGCGTTGCCATCGTGGATTATTTGCGGGAACGCGGCGCGCACGTGATCGTGACGACGCATTACAGCGGTCTGAAAATCTACGCCACAAATACGCCCGGCGTCATTACAGCGTCGGTGGAATTCGATGAACGCACTCTGAAACCGACCTACCATCTGCTGACGGGAATCGCGGGGGCCTCGTCGGGGATTGAGATTGCGCGACGTTTCGGTTTGCCCAAAGCCATCACAGATCGTGCCGTCGAAAAGGTGCAAACATCCAGCGCCGAAGCGACGGAGTTCCTGAAACGCCTGAAAACACAGCGCGATGAACAGCAGCAGACTATCGCGGCGTTGGAGGAAGAACGCCAGGCAGTGGCGATGAAATTTGCTGGACTCGAAGTCGAATTCAACAAACGCGAACAGGCCCGTGAAAAAGAGTTTCGCGCCGCACTGCAAAAGGTCGTGGAGGAATTCGTAACGAAATCGAGAGCGTTTGTGTCTTCCATCGAAGACGTTGCCGTCGCCAAAAAGGTGCAGCGTGAAATTGATAAGCGCACGTCCGATTTGAAAGTCGCCGCCAGCAATGCCGCGCGGGAAATGCGAGTAGGAGAGCGGGAGAGCAAGAAAGCGGGAGACGCACCGGAAACGTCCACCAGCCACCAGCCACCGACCACTGAACATCGTGATTTCCAGGCCGGAGATCGCGTATTGATTTTGTCATTGGAGCAACACGGCGTGATTGAATCCATCGGCGCGGACAGCATTTCGGTACAGGTCGGCGCGCTACGGTTCCGTGAGACGGCAGAAAATTTACGACTGGTCGAGCCAGCGCAAACGTCTAAGCAAAAGGCCGCCGTCAAGGTCGCAGGCGTGCTACCCAAAGGCGTTTCGGTGTCATTCCAGGAACAGCCCGACATCGGCAGCGAATTGAACGTCATTGGCAAGACCGTCGCCGAAGCCACCGACGCCGCCGACAAGTTTTTGGACGCTGCTTATTTGAATAATCACGACCGCGTCCGTATTGTTCACGGCATGGGAATGGGGGCGTTGAAAAGAGCCATCGCTTCCCTCCTGGCGGAACATCCACACATCGCCAAGTTTTATCCGGCAGCTCCAAGTGAAGGTGGAAACGGAGCGACCGTGGCGGAGTTGAAAAAATAAATCAAAAGGCAAAGGGCAAAAATCAAAAGGTCGGCACTTTATCTTTTCCATTGATTCGGTCTTTGTAAATCGAAGTTCCTTCAAGATTTCTTCCGATTCCCACTTTTGCCTTTTGCCTTTTGCCTTTTGCCTTTTGATTTTTATGCGTTTCCCTAAGGAATTCATTGACGAGCTTCGCAACCAAGCCGACATCGTGCGGGTCATCGGCGATTACGTTACGCTCAAAAAGAAAGGGCAGAATTATTGGGCCTGTTGCCCCTTTCACGGTGAGAAGTCACCCAGTTTCAGCGTTAGTCCCGCCAAAGGTTTTTTCAAATGTTTCGGTTGTGGGAAAGCCGGAACGGTCTTTCAGTTCGTAATGGAAATAGAGGGCAGCAATTTTCCTGAAGCGGTGAAAACCATCGCGGAAAAATGCGGCGTCGCCCTTCCCGTGATGGCGAATGATGACGATGCGAAATATGCCGAAGAACGGGACAAACAGCGCGATGAGTTACGCCAATTGAACATTTGGGCAACGGAGTTCTTTGAAAGCAATCTGGAATCGGGCGAAGGCCAAATCGCGCTTGATTACCTGGCGAAACGTGGGATTTCGGATGACTCAAGGCGGCAATTTCGGCTCGGCTATGCGCCGAACAGTTGGGACGCGTTGAGCGGGTTCCTGCAAAAACGTGGGGCCTCGAAATTTCAAATTGAGCGCAGTGGCCTGGTTTCGTTGAAAGATTCCGGCTCCGGCTTTTACGACAAGTTCCGTGGGCGGTTGATGTTTCCGATCCTCGACGCACAAGGCAAAATCGTAGCGTTTGGCGGACGAATCCTCGGCGAAGGCGAGCCGAAATATCTGAACTCGCCGGAAACGGTGCTGTACACAAAAGGGCAACATCTATTCGGCTTGAATTACTCGCGCGATGCCATTCGACGGCAAGGATTCGTGATTTTGGTCGAAGGCTATTTGGATTTCCTGATTCCCTATCAGCACGGCGTGCGCAATCTGGTGGCAAGCCTGGGGACGGCGCTGACGGATAATCAGGTACGATTGTTAGGACGTTATGCCCGAAAAATTATCGTAAATTTTGACCCCGATTCCGCAGGCGTCAATGCAACGAAAAGAAGCCTGGAATTGCTTCTGACAGAGGGCTTCAAGGTCAACGTGCTGACCTTACCGGACAACCTGGACCCCGACGAATTCATCAGAGAGCGCGGTGTGGAAGGATATGGAAAGGCGCTGAAAAATTCACAATCTTTTATGGATTACATCGTTGAGCAAGCCATCCGAAGCCACGACCAAGCGTCACCCGCCGGGAAAGTTGAAACGCTCAACGAAATTCTCCCGTACTTGAAGTTGGTAAAGGATCGGGTCGAAATGACGGAACAGGTGGAACGGATCGCGGATCGGTTGAAACTCGACAGCAAAGTCGTCCGCGAGGAATTCAGGAGAGCCGTTGAGACCCGTGCAGACCGTGTCAGTGAAACGGCAGTCGCGGCGCAAATGGCCGTCAAACCAGCCGAGAAAACGTTGCTGGCGGCTCTTTTAAATCACGCGAACGTGCGGCGGCGGATGATGCGGCAACTGACAGAGGCCGATTTCAAACAGCTTCGCACCGCACCGATTTGGAAACTGTTATTTGATTTTGAGCAACAAGGCTTCGAGCCATCGTATGCGGCGTTCAGTGAACAGATTTATGACGCCGCACTGGTCAACGATCTGTTGCCCGAACTGCTGATCGAAGTTGAGGAAAAGGCCGAAGAGGCCTATCAACGCGAGGCAGAAGAAAGTTTATTGAGCTTGCGTTCGTCGCGTTTAGCCGAGCAGCAGGCAGTATTACAAACAGAAATTAACCAGGCCCAACGTGCTGGTAATGCTGAGCAGGTTAATGAATTATTACTACTGAAGTTTGAATTGGCGAAACAGGAACGCGCGATCATGAACCAAATGCGCAACAGCTTTAGCTAATATGAATTCGCCATTCAATTGATACTTGATAACCCGGTAATCCCGAAATGCTCAGACCAACGATGGCTGACTTTCGCCACGACTTGAACGGCTCTTATGGATCATATTTCGATCAACATTTACACTCGTCCGTTTCACCTGTGGCTCTGTTGGCTGCGATCTCTGAACCAGGCGGTGATTGCTATTTTTCGCTAGAGGAAAGATCGTGCTGCAAAAGCAATTCGTTTCACCTAAGCTTTTTCTCCCCGCTGGAACGAATCGCCAGTCGTAGCACTTGAGGAGCAGAATGAACATGGACGAGAAAACAGATTATGATGTTGAAAAGCTGCTGGAAATGGGCAAAGACAAGTCCTTCCTGAGCTATGACGACATCAACAATGAGTTGCCCGAAGGACTCGTTTCCCCCGATGATATTGAGGATATTTTTGCCTCGCTCGGGGCTGAAGGAATTGTGATTGGCGATTCAGATGACAAATTTCTGGAAGCCGCCGCCACAATGGGATCAGACAAAAAAATGGACGAAAGCGATGAGGGCGAGGTCGAAATTGATCTCTCGCCTGGCACGCTCGACAAAACCAACGACCCGGTACGTTTGTACCTGCGCGAAATGGGCGTCGTACCGCTCTTGACGCGTGAAGGCGAAGTGGCCATCGCCAAGCGGATTGAACGCGGCAAAATCAAAGCGCAAAAAGCGATCTCGCGCTCGCCAATTGCGATCACCGAACTCATCAGAGTGGGCAAAGAACTTGAAGTTGGTGAACTCGTCATCCGCGAAGTGGTGCAATTCACCGAGCAGGAAGGCATCACCGAAGAAAAAATTGAGGAATACCACAACTACACGCTTGAGCAGTTGATGGAAATCGGCAAGAGTTTCAAGAAAACGCTCACCCATTACGACAAGTTTTTGCAGGAGCCGAAGCGCTCGCCGAAATATCACAAGATGCGTCGCAAATTGGCACGGATGCGCGTGGACCTGTCACAACACATCCGCATCCTCGAACTCACACCAAAGATCGAAAATCGTCTGGTGAAATCAATGCGTGAAGCCGCAAGCCAGATCAAAGAAACGGATCGTGAAATTGACAAGACGACGCGGACGCTGGAACGCAAACGCAAACCCGAAGACATTAAAGAACTCGAAAAGAAACTGCGAGCGGCCAAGCGGCATTTGACCCAACTCGAAGAGCAGTATCACGTCTCCGGCGCAGAAATTAAGCGCGCGATGCAAAACGTCATCACGGGCGAAGCCGAAGCCAATCAGGCCAAGACTGAACTTGTCGAAGCGAACTTGCGCCTTGTCGTGTCCATCGCCAAGAAATACACGAATCGCGGCCTGCAATTCCTGGATTTGATTCAGGAAGGCAACATCGGCTTGATGAAAGCCGTAGACAAATTCGAGTATCGGCGCGGCTACAAATTTTCGACGTATGCAACGTGGTGGATTCGTCAAGCCATCACCCGCGCGATTGCTGACCAGGCGCGCACCATCCGCATCCCGGTTCACATGATCGAAACGATCAACAAACTGATTCGGACGTCACGTGCGTTAGTGCAGGAGTTGGGCCGCGAACCAACGAGCGAAGAAATCGCGCGCAAGATGGACATTCCGGCTTCCAAAGTCCGCAAAGTGCTGAAGATTGCGCAGGAACCGATTTCGTTGGAAACGCCGATTGGCGAAGAAGAAGATTCGCATCTCGGCGATTTCATCGAAGACAAGACGATTCAAAATCCGGCAGAAGCCGTCATCAATTTGAATCTGCGCGAAATCACCGAAGAAGTCTTGAAGACGCTCACGCCACGCGAAGAGAAAGTCATCAAGATGCGCTTTGGCTTAGGCCCGAACGGCAGCGAGCACACGCTCGAAGAAGTCGGCCAACACTTCGCCGTCACCCGCGAGCGCATTCGCCAAATCGAAGCGAAGGCATTACGCAAACTCCGTCATCCATCGCGGTCACGCAAGCTGAAAGCGTTTTTGGATAGTGGCAGACCGTAAGACAAAGCAATTCCAACAAAGAGCAAGGGGCATAAACAAGATTGTTTATGCCCCTTCTTACTTTTCGTTTCTGAGAAAAATCCCATGAAAGTAGTGTAAACCATCGGCGGCGTGCAGAAAATAATTACAGGCTTCGTCATTACCCACATCAAACGCGCAGCAAAATTGAAAACGCTCTTTTCCGAATAACGCGCCAACGGCGCAGAATACAATAGCCCAGCGCGATGCGCTGGGTATGCGAAAACAAATTCATGAGCACTGAAAGTGCGCCATATTTACTGTTGTTGGACGATCTATTCGCAGCGAAACGGGGACACAATGGAAAAAAAGCAGATTAAAAAATTTTGCTCCAATGAAATATTTCAGGTTTGGGATCATCTTGTCAGCCATAACTATTTTCTCTTGCGTTGCGCTATTTCAAATACTCGGTCTGAAAATATTGACATCATATTTTTTTATACAAAGTATCTTGAACTCCCGACCACATTACGCGGACTTGAACTGGTGATTGATCACAATCACTCAACTCAACAACAAATCGCAGAGCGTGCTGGCATTACTTTTGACGAACATCTCAAAGTATTTAGCTTAAAATCAATGGAGAAAATATTTTACATTGCCGCATATTCAGCTTCGATTCATATAAACACTTTGCCTATGTTTGACTCACCTTTACATGCGATGCTGGGCATACGTGAACCAGAGATTAGCAAATATGCTAATCATCTTGTATCGGTCAGTGTATTGGTCTGATTACCGTAAAATAAATTGTTATGACGCACTTTCAGCGCTGAAATCCAACGCCCGGTTCCCCAGCGCGATGCGCTGGGCTATTGAATGACGCGCCTTCAGCGCTTCGGGCAGAATTAACCTTGATTATGAACTCCTGTTCCATTCACATCGGCACGCAAGGTTGGAATTACGAAGGCTGGGTCGGGGCGTTTTATCCGCGTGGCACGCGCCC
>JAEUQN010000580.1 GCA_016789725.1 Blastocatellia bacterium
AGGCTATTTTTGCAAGTGCTGAATCAATGCTTGGGTACTCTTTGCTTAGAGCACGCAGGTATATAAGTGTCTGCTCATCAAAAATATTGGTGGTAGTCTTGGAAGGTTTCTTGACGGGTCTGTTACTCATAGTTCACCTCTTGAATGGATACAAAAAAGGCACAGAGCTTCGAAATTGAATCTGTGCCGTTTTTTGTTAGAAGTTACAGAAGCAGTTTTGCTAAGCAATAGTTACATCTTTGCAGAGATAGACATCTTGAATTACATTGAGCAGTTTTACGCCTTCTTCCATAGGTCTTTGGAAGGCTTTGCGACCGGAGATCAATCCCATGCCACCAGCTCTCTTGTTGATCACTGCTGTACGTACAGCATCTTCGAAATCACGCGAGCCTGAAGCTCCGCCAGAATTAATCAAGCCTTGGCGTCCCATAAAGCAGTTTGCTACTTGGTAACGAGTTAGATCGATTAGATGGTCGGTGGTGAGTGTATCGTAGATCTTTTTGCTCGTCTTGCCATAAGGACTCTCCTT
>JAEUQN010000581.1 GCA_016789725.1 Blastocatellia bacterium
CGGTCGCCCATGCGATGCGCCGCCACGGCGGCCGCGTCTGGGCACGGCCCAACGCCGATGGCGGTGCGAGTTTCGCCTTCACGCTGCCGGCGTTCGACGGCGCGAGGGCCGCGGGCGTTCGAGGAACCGCGCCTTGATCGCCGCCACGCCATCCGCCACGCCCGCGCGACGCGGACCAAGCGCGCTGCCGACACTGTTCATCGGCGTGCTGGTGACGCTGTTCGCCTGGGGTACCGCGGGGCGCGTCGAGCAGCGCGCGCTGGACGCCGCGTTCCACGCCGACGCCGCGATGGTGGAAACCGCGCTGCGCCTGCGCATCCGCGATTACTTCTCGCTGCTCGACAACCTCGCCACCCTGTTCGCCGACGGCGAACGCCCGACGCGGCGCGGCTTCCAGCGCTACGTTGAATCGCTCGACCGCTCCGGGCAGTACGGCGGGCTGGTGTCGGTCCAGTACGCGCCCTGGATTCCGCACGCCGACCGCACCGCCTTCCTCGCAGCGGTACGGCAGGACACCAGCGTCAATCC
>JAEUQN010000582.1 GCA_016789725.1 Blastocatellia bacterium
CGAGAAACTGAATCGCCTCTGGCGTGAGGATCTCAGCGTAGGCGCCCTCAATGGGGCGCGTGAAGGAAACGGAAGGCGCTGCGGCGGGGTGGGTCATAGTGGCCTTTCCACACTACACCCCGCGCGGCGGCGCCGCAATTCAGGGGGTGATGATGCGCGGCTGGCCGGGAGCGAGCGTGATGGACCGCGTTTGGGCGGCGCGCTGGAGGCGGAGCGGGAATGTGCCGCCGGCCTGGCTGCGGAGGGTGGCGGTGGTCAGCTTGCCGTTGGCCCAGGCCATGTCGATCTCCACACCGCCTCGGGCGCGCCAGCCTTTCACTTCCCCGGCCGGCCACTGGGCGGGCAGTGCCGGCAGCAGATGGATTTCGCCGCCGTGACTTTGCAGCAGCATCTCCGCCATGCCGGCCGCGCCGCCGAAGTTGCCGTCAATCTGGAACGGCGGATGGGTGTCGAGCAGGTTGGGCAGGGTTGACTTCGCCAGCAGCGCCTCCATGTTCTCCCACGCCTTGGCGGGCTCTTCCAGCCGGG
>JAEUQN010000583.1 GCA_016789725.1 Blastocatellia bacterium
GGCTCAGGGTTGGAACGCATCACGTTTAGCGACACGTTCGACGGCTTCCCGATGTTTTCCCCTGACGGCAAGAAACTGGTGTTTTGCTCAAACCGCAATGCCTCAAAACAAGGCGACACCAACGTTTTCATCGCTGACTGGGTCGAATAAACACCGCGCACTGACACAAAAACGGGCTGGCGTCATCAGTAACGCCAGCCCGTTTTTCGTTGCCGGTGAAGTTTGCCGTCGCAATCTCAGGCCAAAATCTTCGGCACCAACTCTCCGTGAACGTCCGTCAGCCGGAAGTAACGCCCCTGGAATTTGTATGTCAGCCGTTTGTGGTCAATGCCGAGCAAATGCAGGATCGTGGCTTGTAAGTCGTAAACGCTGACCGGATCGCGCACAACGTTGTAGCTGAAATCGTCCGTTTCACCCAACGTCAGACCTTTCTTCAAACCGCCGCCCGCCATCCACATCACAAAATTGCGCGGGTGATGATCACGCCCATAATTATCCGGGAATAATTTGCCTTGTGAATACACGGTG
>JAEUQN010000584.1 GCA_016789725.1 Blastocatellia bacterium
TGCAGCGTGGTGACGAAGGGCAAATACCGCGTCGGTTTGTACATTTCGCGCGCCAGATACGCTGCCGTCGCGTGCGGAATGGCGTAATGCATGTGCAGCACGTCCAGCCGCTCGGCTTCGGCGACTTCCAGAATCTTCGACGCCAAGGCCAGATCGTAGGGCGGGAATTCGAACAGCGGATAATCGAACAGGTCAACCTGATGGAAATGCACGCGGTCGTTGAGCGGACACACGCGCGTTGGCAAGGCGTAGCTGATGAAATGCACGGAATGGCCGCGTGCCGCCAGTTCGCGCCCAAGCTCTGAGCCTACGATGCCGCTGCCGCCGTAAGTGGGAAAAACTGTGATGCCGATGTTCATGGTTAGGGAGTAGACAGTAGACAGTAGACAGTAGTGGAACTTGAATGTTCTGCTGATTGCCGGAAGCAAGTATTTGCAATGATTCAAGGGGCTATCCGTCCGCAACGATTGACGTCGTTTGCCGCAACGTCTGCTAACTACCAGAAGCAGGAATTTGCAATCAATCAAG
>JAEUQN010000585.1 GCA_016789725.1 Blastocatellia bacterium
CGGACGCGAGCGATGCGGAGATGGAAGCGGCCATCACCCGCTATAGAAGCGAGTACAAGGCCTATTATGAAGCATGCCGGCGGCCCAACAGTCCGCCCATGCGCGATCCCAATCCGGTTCTTGTCGCGCTCCCAGGCGTCGGTCTTGCCGCCTTCGCCAAAGACAAGGCCACGGCCCGGGTCGCGTGCGAGTTCTTCGAGAACGCCATCAATGTCATGCGTGGCGCCGAGGCAGTGTCGCGCTATCGAGGGCTGCCTGATCAGGAAGCGTTCGACATCGAATACTGGCTGCTCGAAGAGGCGAAGCTTGCCCGCATGCCAGCGCCGTTGCCGCTGCAGGGAAAGATCGCCCTCATCACAGGCGGCGCCGGAGGGATAGGCCGCGCCGTCGCCGCGCGGCTATTGCGTGAAGGCGCGAACGTCTTTCTCGTCGATCGAGCCGAGGATGCGCTCGACAGCGCCATGCGCGAGCTGAGGGCGAGCGCGGGACGGGATCGTATCGCGGGCGCTCAGGCGGATGTGACCGACG
>JAEUQN010000586.1 GCA_016789725.1 Blastocatellia bacterium
GAAGGGGGTCAGGTCTTGTTTTTTGCCAACCACAAGATCTGACAAGATCTGCGGCCACACCTTTTTTAGCACAGAGAATTGGGACGGACCACGATTCTTTGCCGGAGCGCTGGCCCAATGCGGCGGCGGGGTCAATTCTTGAATTCACCAGGTCGGGGTCAAGTCTTGTTTCTGAACTAATTCTCCGGTAGCACATTCCTGCGCATGTTGGAAATAGGGGTCACGGAAATAGGGGTCGGACTCGCATTTCTACGAAAAGTAGCGAAAAACCCGCCGCTGCAGTAGCAGCAAATCCGGGGTCTTTCCCTTTGCCTTACGCAGGTGCGTGAGCAGAATCAGGTTTTCTTTTGCCGGTTCGGTGATTTCTCAACCCGCGATTTCCAGCCGTCTTTCAATCCGGTCAATTCGCGCCTTGATCTGATCGATCCTTGACTGTTGCCGGATGATTTCCTCGTAGTTGTGCGAGCTATCGCGTCGGCCAGCGGCAGTGCTCGCTTCCAGGCTAGTAAGCCGGGCGGCGACCTCCC
>JAEUQN010000587.1 GCA_016789725.1 Blastocatellia bacterium
TATCCGCCTGGGCGGTGAAATAGAGAATCAACACGGGCACCCTGCGTTTGACGCTCACGGTGCGGGTCGCCTGAGCATCCAGGGCCGCCTGAATCTGCGGCAGCGTCCACCGCGCCGGGTCGTCGAGCAACTGCACCGCCAGTTCCAGCGGCTTTTCCAGGCGGATGCACCCGGAGCTCTCGGCCCGCTCGCTGCGCTGAAACAGCCGCCGCGAAGGGGTATCGTGCAGATAGATGGCGTGGGGGTTGGGCAGCATGAACTTGATCTGCCCAAGGGGGTTCTTTGGCCCTGGCACCTGAACGATCTGATAGGGGAACCCGCCCTGGGCGTAGTGCTGCCAGTCGATTGCCTCAGCCAGCACCGGATGCCCGGCGCCGTCCACGACAGTCATCGAATGGGCCGCGAGGTAAGCCGGATCCCGCGCCACCTTGGGGATGACGTCTTCCCGCAGGATGGTCGGCGGCACGACCCAGCGCGGATTGAGGACCAGATAGGTCAATTCCGCCCGGAAGGCCGGCGTCTTGCG
>JAEUQN010000588.1 GCA_016789725.1 Blastocatellia bacterium
TCCACATCGGAAACGATGTGCGTAGAGAGAATGACGATGCGCTCGCCGCTCAAATCACTCAGCAAGTTGCGGAAGCGCACGCGCTCTTCCGGGTCTAGGCCTACGGTGGGTTCATCCACAATCAGCAGTTGCGGGTCATTCAGCAAAGCTTGAGCAATGCCCACGCGCTGGCGCATACCACCGGAGAAACCGCCGAGCGGCTTGTGGCGGGCGTGTTCCAAGTTCACCAGTTGCAACAGCGCGTCAATGCGTTGGCGGGCCGCTTTCGGCTCTAAACCTTTGATGGCGGCGAGGTATTCCAAGAATTCTTGCGCGCTGAGGTTGGGGTACACCCCAAAATCTTGCGGCAAGTAGCCCAGCGTGCGCCGCAGTACATCTGGCGTCTTCAGGGCATCCACGCCGTTCCACACCACAGTGCCGCTGGTGGGCCGGTTAATGGTGGCCAAAATCCGCATCAGCGTAGATTTGCCCGCGCCGTTGGGGCCAAGCAGGCCAATTACGCCCGGATTGAGTTCGAG
>JAEUQN010000589.1 GCA_016789725.1 Blastocatellia bacterium
GGCTTTTTGACAAGCCCGCAAGCATTTTGCCGACCTCGGAACACCGTGCCAGCAATGGCTCGGTTTCGTGGGTGGGGCGATACCCCAAACGTTCTATCAACAAGATGTGCGTTTCCAATTCCATCAATGAGCCATTGGCGATGGAAATGTGCCGCAAGTAATCTCCCAGGTGATCACGGCCATGTCCTTCCGCAATGTTGGCGGGGACTGAAACTGCCGCACGTTGTGTTTGACTGATCAAGCCATAGGTTTCGTGTTTGGGCAGGTAGCTGACAAACTTGTAACACTCAACCACCAGCTCCATGGCCTTTTGCCAGACTAACAAATCACGATAGCTCCGAATTTTCATAGCTAAACCCTTTCAAGCTGAAGTTGTTGCTGAGTTTGTTTGGTCTCTTGCACCTAACACCTGACACCTGACACCTAACACCCTGTCCCCGAAGTGAAAGACAAGCGGGCGTCTGAATCTGACACCTGACACCTAACACCTGACACCTATCTTGCCAACGCGTGATATTCACGATTC
>JAEUQN010000058.1 GCA_016789725.1 Blastocatellia bacterium
CCGACGACGTTGTTTATTGGGCGCGATGGCTTGGTGAAGAAAATCCACGCAGGCTTTGATGGGCCGGCCACAGGCGAGCGGCATACGCGCTTGAAAGCGGAGTTTGAAGAGACAGTGAAAGAATTATTGAAGGGCGGCGAATAATTCAACGTTCGGTTCTGCAAATTCATTCCCCGAAGATTTTTTGTGCAAGAAAGTGTGACCTCAAGCGTTATAGCATCGGAGGTAATTTATGAAACACTTTCTAGTCTTATGCTGCTTGTTCGCGTTATTCCTTGCTAGTTGTAAATCCGCTGACCATGCTCCGCAACTGGCGGCGGCGACAGCACCGCAAGCAAGCACAGCCGCCAACGAATCCTTCCGAATGGAAGAGCCAACCGTAGCGAAGGAACCGCCTAAACCGTCAGCAAGCCTTGCCCCCGTCCAAGCCAAATACACAGATGAAACAAAGCCACCTGAACCGTTAGTCACGGACCGCAAAATCGTTCGCAACGGCGAATTCGCTATCGAGACAAAAACGCCTACCGAAGATCAACGTAAACTCCAATTCATCGCCGAATCGCTCGGCGGTTTCGTGGTCACATCGGAGTTCAAAAGCTCGACCGGACGCAGTGATGGCAGCACGATGGTCAATGTGATTCTGCGCGTGCCGTCGGCCAATTTTCAAAAAGCGACGGATGAAATCGTTAAGCTCGGTCTTCGCGTGCTGCACCAAAAAACAACCGGCAATGATGTCACGGTGGAATTCGTTGACCTCGAAGCCCGACTGCGCGCGAAGAAGGCATTAGAAGCGCAGTATTTTGAAATCATGAAACGCGCCAGCAAGATTTCCGATGTGCTCGAAGTGCAGGAAAAGCTGACCGAAGTGCGCACCGAAATTGAACAGCACGAAGGTCGCCGCCGCTATCTCGAAAATCAATCCGCACTCTCCACCATCAACATCTCGCTGCAAACGCCTGCGCCGTTGGTCGCTGCGACGCAAACTGGCTTTTGGGCCAGCATCAAAAATTCGTTCGGCGATGGCGTAGATGTGGCGGTAGCAATTGTGTTGGGCCTGGTTCATCTTGTGATTGTGGCGTTGCCGATTTTTGTCTTGCTGCTGCTACCGGGCGGATTGTTGCTGCGGTATCTGTGGAAGCGATTTGGTCGTCCGCGCATTTTTCCCAAAGAAAATAGCCTCTCACCTGAAGTCTAACAAGCGCAAATTGACGATGGTGTCTGACTCTGTTAGGGTGGCGGTTCTATTGATTCTTCTTCAATAGAATCGTATTAAGGATAGGTGCTAATTCCGGCCTTACACCTAGTAAGTTTCTCACATTTCGTGGGGACCCCCTCATAACCCTTAACAAAGGAACCCATCGTATGAAACAGCCTCCTTCTCTGTGCATCTCTGTGCGCCATAGCTTTGCCGTGCTCCTGGGCAGTTTAGTCCTGTTGCTCTGCGCCACCAACGTGGCCGCTGCAACCTTTACCGTAACCAACACCAACAACAGCGGCGCGGGAAGCTTGCGCCAGGCGATTGCCGATGCTGCCTCTGGCGACACGATTGCATTCGCCGTGACAGGCACCATCACGCTGACCAGCGGTGCACTGGCATTCAGCAAAAGCCTGTCTATTCAAGGCCCTGGTGCCAATCTGCTAACGATCAGTGGCAACAACGCGAGCCGCGTGTTCGTAATTTCTGGTGGCACCAGCAGCCTCTCCGGGCTAAGAATCGCTAATGGGAATTTTGCTGGTTTTGGCGGGGGTCTCTCAGCAGAGAATTGCACCCTGACCATCAGCAATTGTGCGATTACCAACAATCAGGCAGTGAATGGCGGAGGCTTATATTTGGCGTTCGGCATCTTCAATGTGATCAATACCACCATCAGCGGGAACACGTCCGAATTTCAGGGGGCCGGGGTTAATGTGCAGGATGCCACCACCACCATGACCAACTGCACCATCAGTGGCAACGCCAGCCAGAAATCGCAAGGGGGAATTGCTAACGTTGCAGGTTTCCTTCCCCTTAGCACGTTGCTCCTGATCAACTGCACCATCGTGAATAATACCTCGCTAGCTCCTTTTGGTGCGGTTTTTATAGATGCTGCCTTTCCTAACGTAAGAGCCATCACCACGCTTCAGGGCACGGTGGTAGTGAATAATACACTGCGGAATTTTCTGACCAGGCCAAGCACGACCGTTCCTACTCCAAATGCGGTGCTGATTTCGCAAGGCAATAACACCGATGGCGATGGGACCAGCGGCTTCATCAATGGCAACAATGGTGACCGGGTGCTTGATCTCAGACTTTGTTTTGCAGATGCCAACCGGTGGTGCAATCGGTTGAGCGTCATCGGCGGCACGCGCAACTTTGCGGTGACCGTTCCGGGCATCAACTTCAATCAACCGATTCCGGTCGTGACGCAGGGTACCTTGAATCCTTTGGTGCGCAGTTATATGGGCTGTGGCGGGTATATGCGGATGGATGTCACCTCACAATTGATTGCCGCGTATCTGGCGGCGCAGTTGAGCGTGCAGGATCAAGTGCCGTTCTGGTGGCTGCGGCTGAAACAACAAGCACTCATCTTCCACGTCCGCCCCCTGATCGCTCAGCCAAACTCCTTGCCTACGACCTTCAGCGGCGGCCCGATCCCGTCGTTAACGAGCGTTTCGTCGTTACAGGATTTGTTTGATGCAACAGATTGGGCCGTAACCAGAGGCACGTTGGCAGACCAGCAAGCCCTGCTCACCATCTACGCGCAGTTGAATAATTGTTTCTAGGATTTGGTTCGGATTGAGCGACGTGGCGAGGACAGCTTGCTGTCCTCGCCGTTATTCCTCGTCTTCCACCGGTTTCGTCATTTACACCTGTACTCAGTCGGTGTACAAATTAGCCACGATGAAACCCTTATTCCCAGACACCACGCCGGAAGCCGAAGCGATCCTGCTCGAAGGCTATCGCAAGATGCCTGCGTGGAAGAAATGGAAGTATGTGGTAGACCTAAATCTGGCGCTAAAGAGCTTGCAACTTGCTCAGATAAAGACCATGCACCCTCAGGCAAGCGAGTATGAGTTGAAAATGCGCTTGGCTTCACGGTGGATTGAACCAGAGTTGATGAAAGAAGCATTTGGCTGGGATGTGGAAGAGAAAGGATATTGATGCTGGCTGAGGCGCTCCTTGTAGTCCAAAAAGTCACACAAGAATTTGAGCGATTAGGTGTCGCTTATTTTATCGGCGGGTCTTTTGCGAGTGCCTTGTACGGCTTGCCACGCGCCACGCGAGATGTAGATTTCATTGCTGACTTAAAGAAGGAGCAGGTGGATTCATTGGTGGCAGCACTGGAGACAGAATTTTACCTTGATGCAAAAACGATTCGCTCAGCTATTCTTCATCAGCGCAGCTTCAATATCATCCATCTTGAGACGATGTTTAAGGCAGACATTTTTGTTTTGGCAACAAACAAATGGTCTCAAAATCAATTCCAACGACGAGTCCTGAAACCGATGCAGGCAGAAACATCTGGACCAACTGTTTGGACTTGTACGGCTGAAGACATTGTTCTACAAAAATTATTATGGTTCGATAAGGGAGGGCGAATTTCAAGACAACAATGGGATGACGTTCTTGGCGTCATCAAGCTCCATCACCCTGCAATGAACTTTGACTATCTCAAACAATGGAGCATTGAAATTGGGATTCCTCAATTATTGGAACTTGCCATCACAGACGCAGGTATTGAAAAGGAAACTCTATGACCAATCGTCAAAAACTCAATCGTCGTGATTTCATCAAGCGCAGCGCTGCCGGGACGACCGCTGCCAGCCTTGCGCTCAACAACACCTACATCACCAACGCACAAAGCAGTGCTGCAAATAGCCGTGTCAATGTTGGATTCATCGGCGTCGGCGCGCGGGCGCAGCAAATCATTGAAGATTGCAAAAACGTTCCCGAACTGGAAGTCGTCGCAATGTGCGATGCGTATAAAGGCCGCCTCGAACGCGCCATGGAACGCACAGGCGGGCGCGCCAAGATTTATGCCAATCACAAAGAACTGCTGGCGGCGAAAGACGTGGATGCGGTCTTTGTTGTGACGCCGGATCATTTGCACAAGGCGCATGTGCTGGATGCGGTGAATGCAGGCAAAGATGTGTATTGCGAAAAACCGTTGACCTATACGATTGCCGATGGATTGGAGATGATCGCCGCCGCCAATAAAACCGGGCGCATCGTACAAGTCGGCTCGCAAGGCGTAAGTTCGGCAGCACAACAAAAAGCGCGTGAAATCATCGCGTCGGGCAAGCTCGGCCAAATCACGATGGTGCGGGCCACCAATCACCGGAACTCCGCCGGAGGAGCGTGGATTTATCCGATTCCGCCTGATGCTTCTGCCGATACGGTGAACTGGGACATGTTTCAAGGTCACTTGAAAAAGCGTCCGCTTGATCTGGCGCGCTTCTTTCGCTGGCGTTGTTATGAAGAATATTCAGGCGGCATCGCAACCGATTTGTACGTGCATTTAGTGACGACGATTCATTACATCATGAATGCCCAAGCGCCGGAAGTAGTAATGGCGATGGGGCAATTATATCGTTGGAAAGACAGCCGCGATGTGCCGGACACGCTGAATGCTTTGGTGCAATACCCGGAAGGCTTTGTCGTCAACCTCAGCGCAACCTTCAATAACGAAGCCGTAAACGAACGCGGCTTCCAGATTATGGGAACCGAAGGCACGCTGGAAATCGGAGGCAAAGGTCTCACCTTTACGCCGGCACGCGGCGGCGACGATAATGGCTGGATTGTGGATTCCTGGCCGAGTAAATTGCAGAAGGCGTACTACAACGATCCGAAAATCATCGCGTCCGAACGCCCGAATCGTCAGCCTCAAAAAATGATTCAGGGTTCAGAGCAATGGACGGAGATTGGTTATGGCGATGCGGTGCCGCATATTCAAAACTTCGTCAACGCGATCAAGACGCGGCAACAGCCGTATGAAAACGCGCTCGTCGGTCATCGCGCCGCAGCGGTCGCGCATATGGTGAACATGTCGGCCAAGCACCAGAAACCCATTATCTGGGATCGCGGCAGAGATAATGTGAAAGCGGATTGAGGTATTGGGAATGAGTCAGTTTCTGCGTTGCCCTGCCTGCAATGAAGTCATTCCGTTTGGCGAGCGCTTTTGTAAATACTGCTCGGCGGGGCTGTCGTATGAAGCTGCGCAACAGGCCGCCGAGCAGTTTGCCAAACTCTCCGAGGCTTGCGCCCTAGCCAATAATCTCAATACGATGACCCCGGTGGCTCCGATTATGCTGGTCAGCTATGGCCTGGCAACCTGGTGGGATTGGATCAGTCCGTCTCGTTCATTCTGGCTCTACGGATTACCACTCGCGCCACTGCTCACGGCCTTCTATTGGTTCCTCAGCTATAGAGCTATTCAAACCAACGACACTGATTTTCAGCAGGCACGAAAAGACGTCCATAAAAGCCTGCTCGTATGGATTCCAACGACCATTGTCTTGATTGTAATGTTAGTGTTTTTGCACCGTCGGTGACACAGTGCGAAAGGAGGGGGAAACCGAGATCACTTGTATTTTTGTTTTATCGCCGCGAACGCCAGTTGCTGACACGAGCCTGAATTTCAGAACCCCAAACAGCGGCTAAAAACAAACTACATAAAATCATTCCTGCGACTGCCATAACATTGCCTCTTTCTCAGTAGTATCATCCCGAAGCGAGTTCAATCTATTCCTCGATTGTTACAATCACGTTACGCCTCAGTGAAAATTACGTTCAGAAATCGAAATCGGTTCTGTTAGTAGCAATTGTTTATAAAAAAGTTGCTATGTCAGCGAGAGTTTTTTTCGTGAGGGCGGGGACTTCCGCATCATCAGCGGGATAACCAACCACGAGCAAGAGGAAAGGCTTTTCGTTCGCGGGTCGTTCGCAAATACGATTCAGAAAACTCATCGGGCTTGGCGTATGTGTGAGCGTGACGAGGCCAGCGGTGTGCAAGGCAGTAATTAAAATTCCGGTCGCAATCCCCACGGATTCACTCACGTAATAATTTTTGACCTTGCGGCCATCGGACAACACACCATAGCTTTGAGCAAAGATCGCAATCAGGTAGGGCGCAGTTTCGAGGAATGGTTTGTCCTCATTCGTGCCGAGCGGGGCGAGCGCATCCAGCCATTCCTGCGGCGCGCGATGGTGATAAAACTCGTACTCTTCAGCTTCGGCAGCAACGCGGATTTCGGATTTGAGGGCAGCATCGGAAATCACGACAAAATGCCAGGGCTGAAGATTCGCGCCGCTTGGTGCTGTTCCTGCGGCCAACAAACACTCTTCGATAATTTCGCGCGGGACGGCACGCGATGAAAAGTGCCGCACGGTTCGTCGCCGCTGCATCTCCACGCGAAAGGCGCAGGCGCGCGCCAGCATCTCTTCGGTTGAGTATTCACGAAATGAAGTGAGCGGAGTAAAAGTCGGCGCGGTCATTTCTTCTTTTCTTTGGGTTTCCCCTTGAGCTTCGGGACGCTCGCGGTCGGAACCTCCACATACAAAAATTTCGGATAGCGTTCGACCGGCGCGCTGGTTTTCCGCGCCAGAGCAAAGATGTCATCGCCGCGCAGTTCATCCGAGAATTTTAATTGCCGCAGTAATTCTAAAATCGCGGGATTGGATTTCGACCACACATCTTCAGTTTCCAAGGTCGCAATCGTAAAGCCGGCGGCAATCAATGCGTCTCGCACTTCCAGCGGCGCGTATTCGCGGTGATGATGCTCGGCACTGTTTTGCAGATTATATTGCGAAAATAAATACGGCTGACACGAACACAAAATACCTTCTAACGCACGCGCGCAGGAAAGGTTTGGCGTCGTCAGTAACAACCAACCGTCGGGCTGCAACACGCGATTGCATTCCCACAGCATGTGAATGGGATCGTGCGCCAGATGTTCGAGCATCTCGCCACACAGCACCAGCGAAAAGTGATTGTCAGGATACGGAAAGCGGTCGCGTTCAGCATTGAAGTTTTTCACCTCAAAGCTCAAGACATCGCCGCCCTGTCGTTGCTTAATGGTTCGGACTTCTGTTAGTCCCGCATCAATGTCGGACCAGTTCGCGCAGGAAATTTGTTTGTACCCGGCATATTTCTGCAACGCCGGAGTGAAGTGCAAATGATGCGCTCCCAACTCCAACACCCGCGCCGTCGTTTTCTGAACGGGTGGAATGCGCTGCAAGGTGGCAAGATAGCGGCGCAGATGCTGCTTGACATAAAAAACCTCATCGGCCTCATTCGGGTCTACAAAGCTCAGCAAATAGTCCACAATTTCCTGCTCATCCGGCGTAAACTGCGTGAGCCGTTCCTCCGCCGTTTGCTTCCACTCCATCATCTGCTCGCCCAGATTTTTGTTCGTTCCTAACGCACCATCAAGCTGGACATTTGGCGAGGCATCCAGGTTCGACGGGGAAGTTAATTGTTCGACCCTTTGTTGGAGACTAAGCGGAAGATTTTCGTCGCCCTCTTTCCGCGCAGTCAAAATCAGACGCATCGCGCGGTTGAATCTGTCCATTCGCTGGTCGAAGCGTTGCAGCAAAATATCGGTTTGCGCCACGATGTCATCGCGGCTCATTTCCAGCCGATCATCCACGAATTTTTCGCGTGTGAAAAGTCGCTGATCTATTCCTTTCTCGAAATTTCCGATGCGTTGATCCAGGTTTCGCTCAACGCGACTGAGCCGATCATCTATGCGTAAATCCAAGGCTCTGGAGTGCTCCTCAAAGCGTTCATTATGTGTGGCAGATTGCGTAGCAAACATCTCGTTCAGCGCGGCATAACGTTCGTCGCTGCGCAGTTCGATTTGCTGCAAACGGTCATCTATGCGCTGGTCAATGGCGGATTGATATTCGGCGAAGCGCGCATCTACCGCGTGTTCGTAATTCGTCAGCCGTTCATCCACCGCTGCATCGAGGTGCTGAAACCGTTCGACCTGTGCAGCTTCAGCATCTTGCAAACGATGCTCGACTTGTCGTGCAAATTCGTTTGTTTTTTCTTCCAGGTTTTCGGCGACCACATCCACACGGATCTCGATACTGGTAAATCGCGCCTCGTGTCCTTGCTCAATGGTCGTGAAGCGTTCTTCAATGCGCGCATCAAGGGCAGCAGTATATTCTTCGAGCCGGGTATTGAACCGATCTTCCAGGCCATCCAATCGCTGGCTAAAGAGTTCCCGAAACTGAATTAACTCATCAGCCGCCTGATCGGCGCGATCTGTGGCGATGTCAAGACGCTGTTCGGTCGCGTCGAGGCGTGGCTCGGCGAAATCCAGTCGGGTTTCGACGCGATCCAATCGTTCACCAGCGTGATCGAATTTTTCAGCGTTGGAATCCTTGAGTTGAAGCTGATCCTGCTTAAATAACTGACCTAAATTGCGGAACAAAATGGAGAGTGAACTCATAACGAATCAATCAAAGGGCAAAAAAGCAGACTAGGAATTGAGCTTAAATCGCAAGCGCAAAGGCTACCGTTTCTTCTGATGCCAATCCTGAAATACCTGATCGTAGACGGCTTGCGTTTCGTGGGCGGCGCGCTCCCAGGAAAAGAGTTTCGCGCGCTCGAAGCCTGCCATGCGAAAGTTGTGGCGCTGGATCGAATCATTGAGCAGGTTCGCCAAGGCCCGCGCCAGGGCGGTTACATCGTGCGGGTCTACCAACACGCCAGCATCGCCCACGACTTCGGGCAAACTGGACGTGTTGCTGGTCACAACCGGCGCACCGCACGCCATCGCTTCGAGTGGCGGCAAACCAAATCCCTCGTACAATGACGGATAGACGAACACCTCACAGGATGAATACAACGCGGGTAAATCTGCATCATCCACATAGCCGGTGAATTTCACCATCCGTTGCAATTTCAACTCGGCGACCAGCTCAAAAACCTCTTCATCCATCCACCCACGTCCGCCGCACAGCACCAAGGTCGGACGATGTTCAGTTGCGTGCAGTAACTCATTATACGCACGAATCAATTTGAGCAAATTCTTGCGCGGCTCAATCGTACCGGTGTACAGCAAATACGGCGGTTCGATGCCGTGCTTTCGCAAAACCGGCTCGCAATCCTCAAGGCGCAGCGGTTTCATTTTCTCGCGCGCGGCTTCGTATACTACGCGAATGCGCTCCGGGCTGATTTTGAGGTATTGAGTGATCTCACGTTTCGTCGCTTCACTCGGCGCAATAATCATGTCGGCACGCCGGGCCATGACGGGAATTCGACGCTTGCCCCGCTGCACATTTTTCTGCTCGTGCGTGCTGGCCTGTGCATACAACGACAGATCGTGAATCGTCACCACCGTCGGACAGGTAGAAAAAACCGGGATGCAATAATTCGTGCCGTGAAACAAATCGAACGGCGAAATACGCATCAACGCAGGCAACCCAACCAACCACCATTTGCGGAACATCGGCTGCACAGGCGTAAAACGTTTGTATAAATTTGGTGGCGGCGTGTGGCCGTTCGGAAAGGTGAAATCGAAGGGCGAGACTAATTCGTATTGGTGGTCATCGTGGGTCCGCGCCAACCATTCAGCCAACGCATCGGTGTAATGTCCAACACCTGTTTTTGTAGCAACGAGAGGAATAGCATCTATAGCAACACGCATGGGGCTTGTGGGGGTGGTCGGCGTCCGGTGATTGGTGGTCAGTTCTCAGACAGTCGCCTTCGATTGCAAGAGGCTTCTACCCATCACCAACCACCTCTCACCGATCACCTGTTCTCAATTCGTTTGAGACCGCGATTGTCTTCGTCAAATGCAGGGAGTTTTACATCGCGGTCAAATTTTACGCGTAACACAGTTCCTTGATCCAGTTTGAGGTCATTCCCTTTGGTCATTAACACGCCAGCGACAGCACCCGCGCCCGCACCAATCGCCATTCCTGCCCAGCCGCCGAAGATTCCGCCAAGTGATCCGAGTCCTGCGCCAGTGCCAGCGTTGCGCGCCGTCCGTCCGCCAGAGCGACCACCGCCAACTTTCCCCTCACCGTCTTTGGATTTGTATTTTTCATCGTTGGAATAATCGTCAATAGCCATAACCGTGATCGCCACTTTTTCCACGCCATACGGCATGAGCATCGTTTCAAACGAAAGCTTGAGCGAGGATTCTTTTTGTCCCTTACCTGCGCGTTTTACTTGTGCCACTTTCCCGAAGAATTGTGTGCCGCGTGGAATCGCAATGCGACCGTCCTCAGTGCGTACCGGTTCATACAACACAGCCAGCACTTCATCGCCAACTTCGCTGAGCTTGGTACTCACAGCCGTTTGGAGCGAGAGCTTACCGAGCGTTCCCTCAATAACGGTGAGGTTATTTCCGTCACTCGATTTGCTGGGTTCGCGTTCGTTCGCAGGACTGGCTTGCCCCTGTGCCAACGAAACGACGCTGAACATCAATAACGCCACAACTAACAACGATATTTTCATTATGACCTCCAAAGACTTAGCGGGGGGCCAAGACAGCATAGCCGCATCACGAAGCATCCGCAACTTAAAAGACCGCGTGCGAACCCCGGCCAGAGACAGGAGTAAGGGAGGATGCGCGATGGAGGGAAGGAGAAACACAGCCTCTCGCCTTCTCCTTGCCCCTTTATCGCCGAATATCCCGGCGCATCACTTCGCGGATTTCCTCATCCCAGCCGCGACCACGACCGCGATTTTGTTCATCAAGTTCGCTATCTCCTGAAGCGCGGCGCAGCAACCGAACGGCCCCATCGCGGGCCTTCTTAACTTCGCGGCGACCATCTTCAAATAAAATCTCAATGGCCTGTCCACCTTCGAGCAATCGCACAACTTCGCCGTAGTTCATCCCGGAACCTGTTGCATACGAAATTTCATCGCCAACCTGATAATTAGATGTAGGCTTTTTATTACTGGAAACCATGACAACTCCTGAGAAAGATTGGAAAACGTTGGAGGAACAAGTAAGCACGAATATTAGTGGCTGAGGCAGGAAGTTTCAATTGCAGAAGCCGCCAGAAAGGCATGGCACTAAAAATAGAAGGCAGCACCCATTGAATTCAGGTGCTGCCTGGGGTTGATTTCAGGATCGCGCTATGGCTTGGTGGGAGGGGCGGTATTTTCACCGCGCGGGCGTTGTTGCCGAGCTTCTCGTAATTCCTCCATCGTCAAAACCCCGTCATTATTGCGGTCAAGACGCCCAAACGCTTCAGGTTTGCGGGACCATTCCTCACGGGAAATCTGACGGTCGTTGTTGGTATCCATTCGTTTGAAAATCTTTCCGCCCTTGCGACTACGTTTGCCTGCCTGACCATTCACTTGTGCCCAGGTTGGAATCGCCAAAGACAAAACGAATAACGAAACCCATACCAAAGAAATTCGCTGCATAAAATGTCCTCCACAGAAAAAGTAAAACAGGCCTGAAACCTGTTCAGGTTCACTACAACACAGCCCCATCGGTCTGTGCTACTCTGTCGCCTTGCAAGGACAGTGAGTTAGAGAGCTGACGAAAAAAAAGGTCTGAATATTTTTTATGAATGCACAATCTGCATTTGCGGTTGAAGCGCGTGAGTTAGTCAAACGATATGGGGACTTAACCGCTGTAGATCACATCAATTTCACAGTCAACCACGGCGAGGCGTTCGGCATGCTAGGCCCCAACGGTGCGGGCAAATCCACGACGATGCGGATGATTTATTGTCGCACGCCGCTGACCGCTGGGACGCTGCTGGTGGATGGGTTGGATGTCACACAGCAGGCACGTCAAATCAAAACGCGGGTTGGTGTCGTACCGCAGGAAAACAATCTCGATCCTGATTTGGATGTGCGCGAAAACCTGCTTGTTTATGCGCGGTACTTCGGCATCAAAAAGGCTGAAGCGGAACAGCGCACCCAGGAAACATTAGAGCTTGTGGCGTTGACGGAGAAACAACAAGTATCTGTTGAAGAGTTATCCGGCGGAATGAAGCGCCGTTTGATGATTGCACGCGCCCTGCTGAATCGTCCGCACATTTTGATTTTGGATGAGCCAACGACGGGGCTTGATCCGCACGTTCGTCACGCATTATGGGACATGCTACGTGAATTGCGGACACGCGGCATTACGGTTCTGCTTTCGACACATTACATGGATGAAGCCGAAAAGCTTTGTGATCGCTTGCTGATTATCAACGACGGCAAGATTTTGGTCAGCGGTACGCCGCGCGAATTGATTGCCACGCACGCGTCAGCTTTTGCATTAGAAGTGCGAGGTTGCAACGGACATCAATTGCTACAGCCCGCAACGAATCACATCATCGCCGACAAACGCGGTTCGACGCATTTTTACTTCGCGCCATCGTCTGAATTACTTGCGCCGCTGATCCAGGCCTACGAAGGTTGCGAGACATATTTGCGGCCCTCGAATTTGGAAGACGTATTTCTCCAATTAACAGATAAAGACCGATTGCATTGACCCCGTCAACCAACGATAGAGTTCCGCTGAGCAAATACAACTTTTTGTTTCGCCGCTGCCTGTGATTTAATGAAACAGCCCTCAGACAAAAATCTACATCCAACGACGCACGATGAAACACCGACTTACATTTTTACTTTTGCTTCTCATCATTGGCATTGGTTGTCAGGCCCAAGCCCCGATCACACCACAAAAACACTCGCAATTGCGCGCGGCAATGGATCGGCATGACCTCGCTACGGCAGAGCAAATCCTGCGCGAATGCCAAAGCAAAAGCCCGCAAGCTTTCCTTAAAAACAACTACGATTATTTATTCGCGCGCGTGCTGGATCGGCGCGGCAACGTAAAAGAAGCCCATGCAGCGTATCAAAAAGTTATCGCGCGCAATTCAATTTTCACGGGGTATGCGTTGGGGCATTTGGCAGAGTTAGCGCGGGCGGTGGGCAATGCCAGGGGCGAGCAAAATTACCTGTCGCAAATGCTCACGAAGTTTCCAGCGCAATTGAATGCGGAGTCAGCGCGAAAGCGGCTCGGCACCAGCTATTTCAAGTCCAATAATTACGTACAGGCGATCACAACCTTGCAACCGATCAGCGGCCTTTCCAGCTCGCTCGCCCGCGAAAGCACTGCGCGCATCGGCGAAGCGCAATTAGCGCTAAAACAAACCGCGACAGCCCGCTCCACATTTGAATCGCTGCTGAATGGAGGCAAAGACGATGCGTCGTTGCGGGCGGTGCTGGGGCTGGACAAAATTGATACTGAAATCCAAACAAGCATCAGCGAAGTGGAACATTTGCGCCGCGCCCGCATCCTGCAATTCAATCGTGCGTTCGCCGAAGCCCGTCCGCATTGGCTCGCCATCATCAATGGCACGCCAACGAACCCGAATCGCGCCGAAGCAGCGTATGAAACTGGACGTGGCTATCAATGGGAAGAGCAATTCCGCGATGCCGCCAAGTATTTTCAAATGGCGTACGACATCGCGCCAAAATCTGAAGAAGGCGAGCAGGGCTTTTACTATGTCGGGCATTGCCATCAGTATCTGAACGACGCCGACAAAGCCATCGCGCGCTATAGCGAATTCCTTCAGCTTTTTCCCCGCAGCAAATTCGTTGGCTATGCCTATCTGAATGCGATTGATTCCCTGCGTGCCGTTGGCAAAAACGCTGAAGCCTTAACGTGGGCACAGCGCACACAAACCGAAAACCGCGACCCCTTCATTCAAGTCACGGGGTTATTTCAACAGGCCCGCATTCATTTGTCGCAGGAAAATTATGTTTCCGCCTTGGCAGATTTCACCGCGCTCAAATCGCGCAACCTCAGCGTGCGAGGCCTCGTCGCTGGCACCAACTTGAGCGAAGTAAATTTCATGCGGGCCTATTGTCTGGAAAAGCTCGGACGCTTGGAGGAAGCCATCACCGAGTACCTGACTTTCCCCGAAGGCCGCAATGAAGCGCGCGGCTATTATGGACAACGCGCGACGGCGCGATTGCAAGCGTTAATGAGCAATCAACGCGCAACACGCATCATTGCCACCAAGCTCAGCAGCTTTCTGATTGCCGCCCGCGAAGCCCATCAACAAGGCAATGCGGCGACCGCGAAAGCTGCCGCGAATCAGGCGCTACGATTGGTGTCAGACGACACAACACGCAAAGAGATGCTGGACATTTTGCGCGCGGCTTATGCGAAGTTACCCAGCTACTCGCGCGTGCCAACCTATTCGCTGACGCCTGCCGGACGCGCAAATGTCTTGAGCGATCAGGAACCCGCCGCAACCGGCAACGACACTCGCACACTGGCAAATGAGCTTTTGTTTTTAGGCTTGTACGACGAAGGAGCACCCGCTCTCGTGTTGTCTGGATTGGTCTCCGATGCTTACTCGCTCGCGGTTTACGCCGAGCGCGGAGACTATGCCAATCGCGGTCAAAACCTGATTGAGCCGCAATTCAACGGCACTCCTGACGATTACCGCCCGGAGCTGATGCCGCGCACGACCGCCGAATTGCTCTTCCCTAATCCGTATCACGACGCGATGCAAAAACACGCCGTACCGCGCAACGTGAACCCGTTCTTCGTGCTTGCAATCGCACGACAGGAAAGCCGCTTTGACGCCAAGGTCAAGAGCTTCGCTGCCGCGCGTGGATTGCTGCAATTTATCTCTTCGACATCGAGCGCGATTGCGAAACAATTGAACCTCAGCGATTTCGAGCAGGATGATTTATACAATCCGAATCAGGCGATTTTGATTGGCTCCCAGTACATGCAAAATCTCTTCGACGAACTGAAGCACCCGGCGAATGTCGCCGCCGCCTACAACGGTAGCGAACAATCCGTCCGCCGCTGGGTCGCGCGCAGCAAAAGTGACGACATAGACCGCCACGTCATCGAAATCGGCAAGCGCGAAACGAAAGATTATGTGTACAAAGTAATGAACAATTTGTGGGCGTATCAGGCGCTATATCGGTAAAATTTATCGCCGCTGAGATTTTGGGCGGCTTTGAGGATTTCGGCGCGCAGGTTCAGACTGTCATGCAACAATCAAAACGGGCGAGACCAGATAACCTGACTCGCCCGTTTTGATAAGGTTAATGCGCCAATGCTTACTTGGCGGCAACCAATTTTTTAACTGTAATCACAGTTGGGGCAGCCTCATCAGCCGTGCCGTCCACCGTGACTTTGACGCCTTTGTCTAAGGTGCTTTTTTCCAGGAAAGCTTTCGCCATTTCTTTGCCTTTGTCATCTAGTTCATAGAACTTGCCATCGGCAAACACGCCCAAGCCACTTGCCACACATTTTTCCATCAGCGCGCATTTCTTGGTGTGTCCGGCGGCAGCCTCCATTGGGTTATCTTTTTTAGCAACATTTCCAGAACAGGCTTTGTCAATTAAGAAACCTGTGACTTTGGTTTTCTTAGGCTTAGCGACAGCAAAAATGCTAAGGCACAACAGAGCGGCCAAAACAAGTGCAAGACTTTTCTTCATAACCTTGGTAATCCTTTCAGGTCTAATTTACTTTGAATAGTAGTTGGGTTGTCAGCGTGAATTCCCGCGCTGCAAAGCGGGGGCATCATAACAAAAAGAAATAGCGGCTACAACCTCACCAGTTGTAGCCGCTATAGATGTCATAAATGCTTTTTCGTGATTTTATATTAAAGTGCTCGTGGGCTTCGATATTGTTCGTAACGGCGCGTTGGCTCGTATTTGCTCGTCACGACTTGCTCCGGTTGCGGAGGGCCTTCGAGCCGAATAATCTCGATAGCTTCTTGATAAACACGCTCTAAATTCTCTGGTTGGAATCCATTGAGCAAGCAAGCACGAATATGGGCTTGCACGATTTGTTCGACAGCCTGACGTCCCGTCTCATCCATTTGCTGGAGAGAGCGCAAAGCATGTGCAGATAGTTTCATGACCAATCCTTTCAGTTTTCAATAGGAATTCTGACCGCTAAAAACTTTACATAACACCTTTAGTGAGGGAAGGAACAAGCCGGAGAATACCACAAAAATTTTGGCTGTCTACTACTTTTTTCAGAAATGTTACGAACTGTTGCAATGGCAAGATTTAAGACAACTATGGAGGGATTAAGCGAAGGAATAGGCGACCAGGCCATTAGTTTGCCAATAAGGCCGACTGCTCAGCCAAGTACTGACAAACTAATGGTTTATCGAACTTTAAGCGGCTTGTTTCCGAGCGGAATAACCAATCATATTGGCAGCTTGGCGCTTCAAGGCAAACTCAAAAACACGAGCCTGTTCAATGGTTAAATTCAAGGTTTTGAGCTGTTGATTGACACGGTTGCAGTAATCGCTGACCAGGGAATCTGAGACCCCTAATTCTTTGGCTAGTTGGACGTTTGACATGCGTCCAGGTTCCAGATAGCAATGCCATAAAATATGCAAAATGCGCTCCGATTGTTTCGGCTTGCGACGAACAGCTTCTGAGAGTTGATCAAGGAATTTGTTAGCCAGATGTGTCGCCCGTTGAGAAAATTCATGGCTCAAGAATTTGTCTTCGGGGTTTTCACGTTCATCAGGAATATCAAATTCAATCGTCGAACTGGAATTGTCATCTTCCGGCTTGCTGATGGGGACCATTTGGATGTTAATGACTGGCAATCGTGACATCACTAAATTACGTAGGGTTTTGATGTCGGCCAACGAATCTATCGTCTGAAAAACCTCGATAATCAATTGCAACAGGTCCGCATTGGAAATCACGATTTGTGCATCTGCCGTGCAACCTGCTTCTCGAGTATTGCGAACGCGCATCGGAACTTGTTGAATCCGTTCTTCGAGCGTCGCCCGCTCCTTAATGTCTTTCTGATCCGGCCATTCATTTAAACCATAGACTTTTTCGGTCAATCCACGACGTCGAGCAATAACCCCTTCACGTATGTGTAGAGTATCAAAGCGACGAAAGGCGACATTGCTTTGTACTAGCGTGCTAATCCGACGGGCCAGACGATAGGATTCAGGGTGCTGACGACGTAAATGCGCCACCAGTAAATTGGTCAATTCGATCTGCGAAATTTCATGTTCAACTTCGCGGTCCGTCATTTTCGTATCAATGTAATGCTCAAATCGGCCCTTCTGAAAGAGCATCAAAAACAGTTCCTGGGCAAGGTCTGTATAGGTGTGTCCGCCATATTGTTGATGGCCAAGCATCCCTGAATTGCGGGCCGCTTGCACCAGCGGGTGCAAATAAACCAAGCGATATAATTCATTCCAGATTTTAGTGACGTCTTCGTCCAGTAGTGCCTGTCGCCAACCGAAACGCTTGTTACTCATGAATGCTTCACCTCGGTAGTAGTCTTAATTTTGGCAGAAGCGGGGCAGTTATGATCTAATGTTGCGCGTTATACAGAGGCAAGCTATGCCATCCAATCAACGCTTTGAAAAATCTCTCGAATGTCCAACCAACGAATCGTTATTGGCATTTCTACAAGCTGACCGAGGCGAGCTGTCAGCGGAAGAAATACAAATTGTCGAACATCTGGGCGCTTGTGAGTTTTGCGAACTAACATTAGAGGTGCTCCGCGCACATCCAATGCAACTGGCTTCCGATTCCCTGCCGGTGCCTCCCGTTCCAGAACCTCTACGGCAACTTTTTTCAACCAGAGGCGTTCACAAATAACTCTGCAACCACGTCCTCATTCTAAGGATTCACTTAACAGAACCGTTGCACTGGTCTGATAAAACGATGGGTGGTGGTGTCAGATTGGAAATTTGCGACTATTTGATCGGGATTTTCTCGCCGAGAACAACAGGAGGAGGAACAAAATGAATATTGAGAAATGCTTTGAGCGAAGCGCCAACCTCCCGCATTTGCTGATAAGCGGTCTCACTTCCATAATTTTGGCGGTCAGCAATGACACCGATACTTTCCAGGCCGAGGCTATTGGCCAAATACAAAGCGCGGGAAATGTGAGTTCGCTGGGTAATCAAAATGGCTTGATTGACGACAAAAATTTCTTTGGCGCGTTTGCAGGTTTCATACGTCGAACGCCCTGCATAATCAATCACAATATCTTTTTCATCCACCGCATGACTGAGCAGGTAATCCGCCATCGCTTTGGGTTCGTTATATTCCGGCGTGCGGTTGTCGCCAGAAACCAGGATCCGATCCACTTTGCCAGCTTTGTAAAGTGCAATCGCCGTTTTGACGCGGTCTTCAAGAACGGTGGACAAATCGTCTTGATAAACGGCAGCGCCAAAGACGATGGCAACACGAGGCAGCGTCCAGTTTTCCGTGCGAACTTCAGAGACTTGAACAATGCGATGATCGTAGCGATGAATGCTTGCGCGCACCAACCACAATCCAGCTAAGATCAGCAGTAGGCTAACGGCAACAGCGATGAAAAACTTCCGGCGTTTCGACATCTCAAGGGCAAAGAAATTATTGTTCTCTAGGGCAAACACAGATATAACACTACTCGCTGCAATGTAAGTCAAGATTTCAATGCACGATATGAGCCGTATTAATCGTACGAAATGGATATTGATCCCGTTGCTTTGTTTGCTGGTCAACGCTTGCACGATCCTGCGTTCCGGCAAACCCAATTTACCGCGCATTTACACTGCGCCTGAAATGCCTCGCCCGGTCGGCAAGAATCCCGTTATTGTGATCCCCGGCATTCTTGGCTCCCGCCTCATCAATCGCCAAACGGGCGAAGTCGTGTGGCCCCGGCTAACCGGCACGACCAGTCAATTATTAGCCCTGCCCATTACAGCACCAAACTTCGCGGAAAACCGTGACGATCTGATCGCATCGGAGATTGTAGATCGTGCGAAGTTTTTTCGCCTGGCGCCCGAAATCAGTTTTTACGATTCACTGCTCTCTGCACTTGAACAATCTGGAGGGTACAAACGTGGCAATATTGACGAGCCGCCGAGCGATGGCGACCGCGATATTTACTATGTGTTCCCTTACGATTGGCGACGCGATAATGTTGAGTCGGCGCGCCTGCTCATGCAAAAAATCGTCAATCTCAAACAAACGCTCAAGCGCCCTGACTTGCGTTTTGACATCATTGCCCACTCGATGGGCGGCCTCGTGGCTCGCTATGCCGCAATGTATGGTGAACAGGATGTAATGAAAATAAGCGATCCCAAACCCGATTGGGCTGGCGCGCCACATTTTGCTCGATTGATGATGTTTGGGACCCCCAATTCCGGTTCAATGGATGCACTCAGCACGTTGGTTAATGGGTATTCTGTGTTGGGTACAAATTGGCCACAATTGCGTTTGCTGGATGCGTTGGGCAAGGATGCCGTTTTCACTACGCCTTCTGCCTTTCAACTCTTGCCACATTCTGGCTACGCCCGATTTTTCGATGAGCAATTGAATCCGTTGGTATTGGATATTTACGATCCCGCGACCTGGCAAAAATACGGCTGGTCTATCGCATTCGAGGCAGACTTCAAGGCGAAAGAGCAAAAGAAATTCGAGAAATTACGGGCGAAGTTGAAGAAAAAAAATGCGCCTGAGGCAGAAGCTCAATTAAGCGAATTAGAGTCCACGCATGAGCGAATGCTCGCAGCACGTGAGCCATTTCTGAAAATGGCGCTGGCGCGTGCGGTTCAATTTCACCGCGCGCTGGATGTTGTCAGCACGCCGCCGCCTTCACTGCGATTTTATTTATTTGGAGGCGATTGTGACCCCACGCTGGAAGCTGCGATTGTCGGCAACATTCAGGGACAACCTAAAACACTATTTCGAGTCACTCGCGCTTTGGGTAAAGGCGAATTGCGCCGACGCGCTTCGGCGCTGCTATTTGCGCCCGGAGATGGTCGTGTGACGCGGCGCAGTTTATTTGGATTGCAACTGAACGGGCAGGGCTTGGCATCAATTTTACCGCGCCCGGAACAAGCTACATTTCATTGTGAAGGACATGGCGATTTGCCATTGAATGCTACCGTACAAAATAATCTCCTGACCGTCTTGATGGGTAATAGTTTTTAGTTTGAAACCAACTGGAGGCCCCTTATGAATTCGCGCCATTCGCTGCTGTGTCTGTTGTGTCTCGCTGCTATCGCCACAGCATTTCTTTTCCCTTTACAACCAACTGCCAAAGAAGATTCTCGCTATCTGTACGTCGCCTCCCCCGGCATTCGTAATTACACCGAATTCGGTGGCGTGGGCATTCTCGTCTTTGACATCAATAACAACCACAAATTCGTGAAGCGCATTCCGACCTGGGATTGGAAACCTGGTGACACGGCTGAAAATGTCAAAGGCATTGAGGCGAACGCCCAGACCGCGAAGATTTATGTCAGCACTCCCAAGCGCGTCGCCTGCTTTGATTTGTTGACGGAAAAGAAGGTCTGGGAAAAAGAATACGAGGGTGGCGCAGATCGAATGTCGCTGTCTCCCGACGGCAAGATTTTGTACGTGCCTTCCTTTGAAAAAGAGCACTGGCACGCAGTCAACGCCTTGACGGGTGAGGTCTTACAAAAAATTGTGACCAACTCCGGCGCACACAACACGATTTACGGCGCAAATGGCAAAGAGGTATATCTCGCCGGCTTAAAATCGCCACTGCTTTACGTCGCCGATCCTGCCACACACACCGCACCAAAAACTGTCGGGCCATTCGGCGATATGATTCGGCCCTTCACGGTCAATGGCAAACAATCGCTGGTATTTGTGAATGTCAATAATCTATTGGGCTTTGAAATTGGCGGGCTAAAAACCGGCAAGAAGCTCTATCGCATCGAGGTGCAAGGTTATCTGAAAGGCCCGGTCAAGCGGCATGGATGTCCGAGTCACGGCATCGGATTGACGCCCGACGAAACGGAAGTGTGGCTTTGCGATGGACACAATGAAAGCCTGCATGTTTTCGACATCACACAAATGCCTCCCAAACAAATCCAGAGTCTCAAGCTGCGTGAACAACCCGGCTGGATTACATTCAGCATTGATGGCAAATACGCCTACCCATCAACGGGCGAAGTCTTCGAGACAAAAACCAAGAAGATGGTTACAGCATTGAGCGATGAGGAAGGTCGCCAGGTTCACAGCGAAAAGATGCTGGAAATTGATTTTGCCAACAGCAAACCGATTCGCACCGGGGATCAATTTGGAATCGGACAACAACGCTGAAATAACAACGATTTCACGAATCTTGCACAATGCAGATCAGGGTTCACGTCGTTCGGCCATAAAGCCCAGGGCGATGAAGTATTGTGCGAGATAATAGGTGGACCAGATCAGAAAGCCTGCCAGCCGTCCACCAACAACATGCTTGAAGGTACTGAGTGCAATAATTGAGTCTGAGATCAAAAACAAAATCGCCCCGGTCACAACCCAGTGGCTTTTGAAAGCTGCGAGTGCGGCAGCAAGCACCATTGCTGTCAGCACGCACATATAAATAGCAACGGGAAGCGATAGCCCAGGAATCGGTAACATCCACCACAACATCCCCACAAGGAATAATAACAATCCGGCAACCAGGATTTTCTGTGAATAGTTCGGGTGCAATGGACTCGTCCAATGACGCCGCCACAGCGCAATAAAAAACAGATGCGCGACTAAAAACGCGAGCAAGCCAAAAACAAAATAGTTGCCATTTCGCAGCGCCAGGAAAATATCGCCAAGGCTCGAAAATATAAGTGCAAGGCAAAGCAGTTTCCCATCACGTCCCCGCAACAGACCCCAGGCTATTGCAGCTAACGGCGAGACTGCCAGGCCTTTAATTGCAGCATTGAGCGGCCAGTATTGCCGAATCTGAGCTGTAAGCAAAAACGGCGCAAGCAAATAGCTTACGCCGCAGATTATCGAAACCACCAACAAGGCGCGATCTATCAACTTCATCTCGCGCCACTGCAACACGGTTTTAGGATTCAGGTTCATTTTGCTCCTGACGGGTTCTCTGGTTTTTCCGGCTTTTCTGGTTTCTTCTCTTCAGGGTCATCGCCGGTAACAAATTTAATGTCTGTCTCGAATTTGCGATAAAACTTGAAGTAAATAACATTGCGCGAATAACTTCTTTGTGCCCGGTTGAGCATTGTGATTTCGGCTTTGATTGGTAACAGGACTTCAACATCTGTGCCACGGAGTTTAACCAGTTCATAGTCAATGATTTTGTCACCGCTGAAGGTGCGGTATTGAGCGGGCGGGTCCTCGATGGCTTGTTCGATCCGCAGCACTTGTTTCGTCTCAGCATCAATCCAGACGCTGCCGCTGTAGGCAGCAATAAACGGTGCGTCATCGCCGATTTTGACGTCCAGTTTGGATTTGGGTTGCGAGACGTGATAGTCGTAAATCAGGGTTTGGTGCGTGCCTAGTTTCTCTTTGCCCGCAGGAATGAAAATCGCCTCGGTCTTCGGATCAAATAAACTATCCAACGCCGAAGCAAACTCGCCCGCCGAACTGGCCCCGCCCGCTCCGATAGAGCGTTGGGGAGAAGCAATGCCATTTACGCGAATGAGTTTGTAGGATTCTTTCTTGCGATTGTACGTCAATTCAAACGCCATTTCGTCCATACGCTGCCACGCGCCCGAACCATCTGTGTCAATGAATCGCTGGACTTCCTGATTACAAATAAAATCTGGTAAGCCATCGACATAATCTTTGACTGTTTTGCGGACTTCTTCGATAAATGGATCAGCTTTGATAGCAACAATGACGTTCGAGGCAGGGGCAAATTTTTCGCCAGCGCGTTTGATCACATTCAGCAAATGCGGGTGCGCGCCATTAAATCGCAAGCGTCCAATAATTTCTGGTGTAGGTTCAAAGGCAACGCCAAACCGTTGAATCCGCGCGGCCAAATCCCCTTCGGTCATATTGCGACCAACTGAACGCCGTAACAAAAGATTGAGGTCCTGCAAAGTCAGCGGTTGATTCGTGGCCTCTGGTTGCGCAACACTTGGGAAGCTGGCAAGGAGGAGTAAAAAAACGATGGTGATAAATCTCATATAAGTCCTTTAGTAATTGCAAGAGCGAAGACAGGATAACACTGTCATTCCTCAGATGCCATTTGGGTCCGGGGTCTTTGCATTCGATTGATTGGCAAGTCTAAAGACCAACAACCAAAGATTAATCATGAACAAAATCAAGCTTGGGTTAGAAGTGCTACTAGAAGAGAAATTGGATTTACTGCGAGGCGCAGGCGTAGGGCTGATTTGTAACCCGACAACCGTCAATCATCACTTTCAGCATGCGGCAGATTTATTTCATGCGCATCCTGCGATTCATCTGACAACCCTATTTGGCCCACAACACGGCATTCGTGGTGAAACACAAGATAACATGATCGAATGGGAAGGTTTTCGAGATCGGCGGACAGGTATAATGGCTCATTCTCTTTACGGCACAACACGCAACCCCTCCAAAGAAATGCTGCGCGAGGTAGATGTACTGGTCTTCGATGTGCAGGATGTCGGCACGCGTGTTTATACCTTCATTTACACGATGGCGATGGCAATGCAAGCATGTCAGGAATTCGGGAAAAAGATGATCGTGTTGGATCGCCCGAATCCCATCGGCGGCAGGCAAATCGAAGGGAGTATTCTCGAACGCGGACACGAATCTTTTGTCGGAATGTTTCCAATCCCCATGCGACACGGGCTGACAGTCGCAGAGTTAGCCTTGCTCTTTAACCAGGAATTTGGGATTGGTTGCGAGCTGGAAGTGATCCCGATGCACGGATATAACCGTGACTGGTACTATGATGAGACGGATGGCCCCTGGATTCTCCCTTCGCCCAATTTACCAACGATTGAAGGCTGTGTGGTTTACCCCGGAACAGTGTTTTTGGAAGGCACGCTGATTAGCGAAGGGCGAGGCACAACCCGTCCATTTGAATTGGTTGGCGCGCCCTATGCCGGTGCGCACGAGGTGGCAGAGTTTTTGAATAGTCGGTCGCTGCCCGGCGTGTACTTCCGCCCGCACAGCTTCCTGCCAACTTTCCAAAAACACATTGGACACATCTGTCACGGCGTTCAAATTCATGTCCAATCACGACGGGATTTCAAACCCGTCATCACGGGTATTGCGATTATTCAGGCCTTTCACAATCTATACCCGCAGGCCTTTCGCTGGAAGGAGCCACCCTATGAATATGAATTAGAACGGCTCCCTTTCGATGTTATTGCGGGGACCAAAAATTTGCGGGACCAGATTGAAAACCAACTTACGCTGAGCGAAATAGCTGCCAGTTGGAATACCGATGAAAAAACGTTCAGTACACAACGACAAGCCGTTTTGCTGTATTGACCAGCGGAGTTTTCGTCACTAAACTCTTTTCTTGCGATCAAAATAGGCTTGTGCTAATCTGCAATTCGTTTAAATTCGAGAGCAGAATAAATAAAAACGACACTGTGCCCTCACAGAATCGAAACAGTGCAACTTACCTTTTTAACGAGTAAGTAAGATGCAGCCCACGCAACGCCCGTGGGCGCTGGTTGTTTTCAGCGGCAACCAGAACTGATATGCTCACACGCAGATTGCGTGATCTCACTGGGAATTTAGGTGATGTCCTTGCGTTGAAGGAAGCCGGCAAACCAGCCTCCTTTTGCTTTTCGCAAAGAACCCGCGAGTGAATATCGCCTGCCAATTTTAACGTTGTCGTCAGGACTTCTCACGACCCCTCTACCTGCGACCGTTCATCAAGCAAAGTTTTAGGGAGTATCGTATGCAACCCAGGCAAATTGTCTCTTTCCGCACACAATTTTTTAGTTGGTCTATTACCAAAAAACGTATTCTTGAGGTGGCCCTGGTTCTGCTGGCCAGTGGCATTATCGGCTATGTTGCATTTCGGAGCGCAGATGCACAAATCGTTGGCCCCGGCGTTGCCCAAGTGGGATCGGGTGCGCCTAAAACCAATGCCAGTAGTAGCAAAGCAGGCTCCGTCCTTTTCTTTCACAAATATGTCAGCGACAGTTCCAGTCCTGATCAAATTAACACTATCGTTACGCTCACCAATGCAAATCCCAATGATGGCGTGACGGTGCGATTGATCGCGGTCCACGACTGTATTACAGAAGATAAGTTCATCAATCTGGCGGCCAATCAATCCCGCACGCTTCTCTTAAGTAAAGAATTTCCCGATACCGCTGGCTCTTTGGTGGCAGTCGCGGTAACGCCTACTGGCGCACCAACGCAATTCAACTGGTTGATTGGCAGCGCAATGGTGCGGGATTGGAACGGCTTCGAGGGAAGTTACAACGCCTTCTCTGTCGCTAAACGAACAGCGGGTCCCGTGAGTGGTAAAGGACAAACATTTGATCTAACTTTTGACGGCGAGCAATACGACCAGTTGCCGGAGGTCGTGGCGGTAGATAATCTACAAGCTGCCAGCGCCGACCTGACGCTGTATTCCCCTTCACCCACACTTGCGGATGAAACGGCTTCTATAAACGCCATTTTGGCGGCGACACTGTATGACGCTCAAGGGACAGCCCATTCAACTGAAATCAATGGATATGCTTGTGGACTGTTCAGTTCTGCAGCCGATCTTTGGGTAGATCAGCCGCTGACAGATATTCTCAAGGCGGGACAACCGAGTTGGGCAAGCTTCAAAGCCTCCGACCAGACTGACGCGAAAACACATAAACCCTTGCCTGTTTTGGGTGTCAGTTTCGCGCCCGTGACGGGAAAACCACAATCCGGTGCGGTTGCTCTACAGGTTTTGGATTGGCTCGAACAATTTACGATCACTCTCAAAGCAAAAATACCCACTATTCCGGCCGCCCCTGAGACCATCACGCAAAATCAATCGGACCCGGTCGGTGGAGCCACAGGCGCAAGCGAAAGCAAAGCGGGCAGCGTGCTTTTCTATCCCCGCTTCGTCAACAGCAAAGCAGGATCAACTCTCATCAATCTAACCAACTCTCACCCGGCGCAAAAAGCCCGTGTGCGATTGTTTTTTAGCACTGTTGCCCCCAATCCACACGTGACCGAGAAAATTGTGACGATAGAGCCGCAACAGGCGCTTTCCATCAAAGCAAGTGACGTTACGGATGGGCAACGAGGATGGGTCATGGCCATGGCGATCAGTTCCGGCGCACAAGCCATCAAATTCAATCATTTGATTGGAAGCGCGCACGTGATCGAAACGAGCGGCGTCACGACTTCCTTCAATGCCATCGCCATCGGAAAAAACTCCGAAGGCGCGGTTGAGCGAAATGAAGACGAAGTAAAAACCGCCACACTAAATTTTAATGATGAAGATTTCGACCGATTACCAGCCGTTTGGGGAATGGCCTCTTTGCTGAATCAGGGCGATCATAACTCTTACTTAAGCTATAACCGCTTTCCGACCACAATGATTGAGCCGCCCGCACCACGCGGATCAGCCTCGGTCACAGTTTATGACAAAACCTTAGGCGTCTATGCCGGCTTAGTGGGAGCAGCCGAGTTTGACCTGGAAGACCTCAGCAAAGCCATCTCACGAATGCCTGCCGCAGCGATTCAGGCCAACGCAGGCTGGCTCAAGCTAAGCATGACCACACCATCGCTGGCGGTCATTTCTAATTTTGCCGTGAGCAAGATAGCGCCCACCTTACCGGAAGGCTGGAGCGGAGGATTAAGCGGAAGCAGCAATCTGCATATTTTATCCACGATCAATTCCTTTTCGCTGACGGTTCCGGCTGGGAACCCCAATAATCATACGCCTATCGCAGAATTTGCCCCGTTCCAATACGAGATGGATGCCCGCAGTGCGGCTGGCACAATCGTTCGATTAGATGGCACAACGTCAAGTGACGAGGACCCCGACGACACCCTCACGTATGAATGGTATGACAATGGGCAATTGGTTTCGACTTCAGTGGTTTCTGATTATCGCTTGAGCATTGGAGAACACGAAATCAAGTTGATCGTGACAGATACCAGCGGAGAGGTTAGCGATCCGTACTTACAAGGAATTGAGGTTAAGGATCGAACGGCCCCAACCATCAGTCGGGTACCGGCTGAAATTGTTGTCACCACGACTGGCACTTCGTCACCAGCGACTTTTTCATTACCCTATGCTTACGATGCAATTGACGGAGTTGTCGCAGTAACTGCATCGCGGCCTTCCGGGAGTAACTTCCCGCTCGGATTGACAACCGTTACCTTCACAGCAACTGACCGCACCGGGAACAAAGCAACGGCTTATGTAGATGTCGTGGTGATTCAAGGAACATCATCTTCGCAGGCGGGCGGAGAACCGAGCAGCACGGCTCCGTTCCTGCCAAACCTCAACGACCAATATGTCAAGCCCGGTGAAATTCGCCGCATCGTTCTGAAAGCAGAGGATGTGGACGGCGATGCAGTCACCTTCCGATTATCAAATGCCATCCCGAATGTGGCCTTGGGCAATTACGATCCGGTAGCTCGGCAAGCCATGCTGTTTATTGGTCCGCGCCCGGCGAACTCACAGCCGTCTCAACTACGGATTCAGGTCAGCGACAACAAACAACAATCGTATAGCACTCTTCCCTTTCTCATTGCGACCAGTGACATTCCCAACAGTGACGCTGGCGGAAGCGAACCTACGGGTGGTCAATCCAACCGCGCTCCGAATGCTGTGATCGCACCATTGCCTGCCGCGATTGAAGCGACTGAAGTAGATGGGATTGAGATCCAAGTAGATGGATTGCTGTCAACAGACCCGGATTTAGACAGTTTGTCCTATGCCTGGAGTGTAAATGGTCAAGATGTCGCGCAGGCGGCTTCGGTCACGCTGAGACTGGGGCTTGGAACAAATCTGATCATGTTGACCGTCACGGATGGACGGGGTGGGACAGGAAGGGCGACGGCAACCATCCAAGTCTTGCCGCGTTCACTTTCCGTCAAATCTGTTTCGCCGTCACGGCTCACACGCAATACCACAACCACGCTGGTCATCAGCGGCACTGGATTTTCAGATGGAGCGATTGTGTACATCCCTGGAAATGGGGTTGTACCGACAGCATATTTCTCCAGAACTGAGTCTGCGATTGTGGTCTCAGTCAATGTGGCGAGCAACGCTACTCCTGGCACGCGGCAGGTCCTTGTCATCAATTCGGATGGACAAACCGCATCCCTGCGATCTGGGTTAATTATCCAATAAGAAGCTCCATCAAGAAATTTTGATTTCACTCCTCCCTTTGTTAACGAGCCAATTGTGCTAAGTATCCTGCACAATTGGCTCACTTTTTTTGGAAGAGACTCGTCCCCAGCCCGCAAGCAATTTCCGAAAAAAGAGCCGTCGCTTGCGAATCGCAAGTGACGGCTCGTTAGTAAATGAGCTACCAGAAGGTCAGTCAGTCCCCAACTGATAAATTGGGAAGAGCCAACGGAGGAAGAATCAATATACGATAAGACTCGGTAGCCTGAATGATCGTCGCAATTAAACCAGGAACAGCATTTCACGATACTTCGGCAGCGGCCAGAGTTTATCGTCCACCACTGTTTCGAGCTTATCGCAAACGTCGCGTACAACTAACATCGCATCTGAAACCGCATAGGCAAAAGCCGAGGCTTTCTTGTCCAGATTGTCGGTCTCGGCTTTTTCAACGGCGTGATCCAATGCCGTCAAAGCGGCTTTGAGATCTGCAATCAAGCTGGCGACGGATTTCACTTCTTCGAATTGGGCAGAGGCTACTGCGCCTTCGCCAATGATACTGGTCAAATCCTTGACTGCCGCCACCAAAGCCGCCTGATGGGCGTATGCAGCAGGCAACACTTGCGTCAGAGCAATGTCTTTGAGCGCCGCAACTTCGATTTCGAGGTCTTTGATATAACGCTCAATTTCAAGGTGATACCGCGATTCCAATTCGTCTGCTTTGTAAACACCCGACTTGGTAAATAACGCCTTCGCCTCTTTGGTTTTGAGTTGTAACAAGGCTTCCGGTGATTTGGCGAGATTCAGCAAACCTCGTTTGGCCGCTTCATCACGCCATTCGTCTGAGTATCCATTGCCTTCAAAGCGAATGTCTTTCGTTTCGACAACGTATTCTTTAAGAACTTCCAAGACGGCTTTGTCGAAATCTTTGACCTTCTTCAGACGAGCGGTCAAACGATCCGCCATCTCGCTTAGAGCTTCGCCGACAGCGGCATTGAGCGTCGCCATCGGGGTCGCCGTTGACACGCTGGAAGCGACCGCGCGGAACTCAAACTTATTGCCGGTAAACGCAAACGGAGAGGTGCGGTTGCGATCCGTGTTGTCTTTGGCAATTTCTGGCAACTTGGACACCCCAAGACTGATGACTTGTTTTTCGGAAGTCGAGCCTTTGACTTTACCTGCTTCGATATTGTCCAGAATGTTCGTCAACGCTTCGCCAAGGAAAACCGAGATAATCGCAGGCGGCGCTTCGTTCGCTCCCAAGCGATGATCGTTCCCCGAACCGGCAATGGCCGCACGCAACAATCCTTGATGCTTGTAGACGCCTTTCATCGTAGCAAGCAGAAAGACCAAAAACTGCAAATTCTTTTCTGGTGTCGCGCCCGGCTCTAACAGATTTTCGCCTTCGTCGGTCGCCATTGACCAGTTGTTATGCTTGCCGCTGCCATTGATTCCGGCAAAGGGTTTCTCGTGAATCAGGAACGTCAACTCATGCCGTTTGGCGACCACTTTGAAAAGCTCCATCGCCAACTGATTGTGATCGGTTGCCACGCTGACGCTTTCAAATACCGGAGCCATTTCATATTGGCTCGGTGCCACTTCGTTATGACGCGTTTTGACGGGGACGCCCAGCTTGAATAATTCGTGTTCGACTTCTTGCATGAAAGCCAGGATGCGATGTTTGATCGCGCCGAAATATTGATCTTCGAGTTCCTGCCCTTTCGGCGGCTTCGCGCCAATCAATGTGCGCCCCGTGGCGACCAGATCGGGACGCAATGAATAAAACGCTTCATCAATCAGAAAATATTCCTGCTCTGGCCCTAACGTAGAAAACACGCGCGCAGCATTGTTACCAAAAATTTTCAGCACTTTCATAGCATTCGCACTGAGAAATTCATCAGATCGCAAGAGCGGGGTTTTCTTATCAAGCGCCTGTCCGAAATATGAAATGAAGACCGACGGAATGCACAACGTTTTGCCGTTTGGCGAATCCATGATGAAAATCGGAGTCGAGGGATCCCAGGCCGTGTATCCGCGCGCCTCGAAGGTGGCGCGCAATCCGCCGGACGGGAAGCTCGACGCGTCAGGTTCGCTCTGAATCAACTGCGAAGCGTCAAATCTTTCGAGCGGTTGCCCTTCGTCACCGACTGTCAAAAAAGTGTCGTGCTTCTCTGCCGTGATGCCAGTGTTAGGTTGAAACCAGTGCGAATAATGCGTTGCACCTTCTTCCAGCGCCCATTCTTTCACTGCGTGTGCGACCGCAGGCGCAATGCTTTGATCCAGCTTTTTGCCGGCGCGGATCGTCGCCAGCAAAGAACGGTAAATAGCTTTCGGAAGTTTTTCGGCCATGACCTTCTGGTTGAAAGTGTTGCAGCCAAAATACTCCGAGGCCTTTCGCCCATTGCCAATCACTCGTGGGGTTCGTTTACTGACTTCACTGATGGCCCATAAGCGGCCTTGATTTTCTGATATGCTCATACTGATTTGTTTTCTCCCATGGTTTAGTAATTGATACGTTCAACCCCGCTCTTCCAGCGGGAAGCGCATCGAATTCAACTCCAGTAATAAATAAAACTCTTGAGGGAATGAAGGTATGTACTCCTCAAGGTCATTAGAATTGCAATCTTCTTGCCAGACCCTGACCGAGTCCTTGCAGCATCGGCTAACTATTGAGAAGCAAAGAGGAAAAAATTTTATGCAGGAAAAAATCGAACGCCTTGGTGGCGACAATTTCGTAGGAAGTCCTGCCCGGTGCAACATTACCGTAGGAAGGAAGGACCTATTTGAATCGCTGACAATCAATCTCGTATTTCTCAACTTTATAGCCGAGAATTCGTTCAGTCGTGTCCAGCATCCGAGCGGCTCGCGCCCGGTTGCCACGCGTCGTTTTCAACGCGTCCATAATCAAGTCCTTTTCGTAGGTTTCGACCGCCTGTTGCAAACTCATCCGCGTGATGGTGCCGGAACCTTCGGCGGTTTGCAGAGTCGGTGGCAGATGGTAGCCGTGAATCACATTGCCTTCGCACACGAGCGTTGCGCGTTCAATGACATTTTCCAATTCACGCACATTACCGGGCCAATGATAACTCGTCAGCATATCAATGGCGGGCGTCGAAATGCGCTTGATGCTGCGCCCGTTCTGCCGTCCGTATTTTTCGAGGAAGTGATCTGCCAGCAGCAAAATATCCGTTTTGCGCTCCCGCAGGGTAGGCATATAAATCGAGAAGACGTTCAGGCGGTAATACAGGTCAGAGCGGAATTGTCCATTCTGAACGGCTTGTTCCAAATCCACATTGGTCGCGGCAATCAAGCGCACATTAACCTTGACCGTTTCCATTCCACCCACACGCTCGAACTCTCGTTCCTGCAAAACGCGCAGCAGTTTGACCTGCATGGCGGGCGAAAGGTCGCCGATTTCATCCAGAAATAGGGTGCCACCTTCAGCCATTTCAAAACGACCTTTTTTGCGCCCGATAGCCCCCGTAAAACTGCCTTTCTCGTGGCCGAACAATTCGGATTCGATCAGCGATTCCGGCAGCGCGGCGCAGTTCACTTTGACGAATGGCTTGGCAGCGCGCGGGCTGTTGTAGTGGATCGCGTGCGCCACCAGTTCCTTGCCCGTCCCCGATTCACCGCGAATCAGCACGGTGGTGTTGGTGTGCGCGACTTGAGCCACCTGTTCGTAAACTTCACGCATTTCGTTGCTGGTGCCGATGATGTTGCGGAAATCGTATTTGTCCTGCAATTCACGTTTGAGGAGCGTGTTTTCTTCGGTCAATTGCGCTTTTTCTTCGGCCACCAATTCCACCAGGCGAAGGCTCTGCGCAATCATGGAAGCCACAATCGAAAGCAGCTTGACCGAGTCTTCGTAGTTGTGTCCGGGTTTGAAAGGGAAGGCCAGTGAAATCGTGCCAATGGTTTGCTTTCGATCTTTGATGGGGACACAGATAAATGACTCTTCCTGACCTGCCGACCGCTTGCGTGTGCGGAACAGAAAGAGCGGTTCCTTGCTGATTTGCGGAACGATAATCGGCTTTCCCGTGGCCGCCACTTTACCCGTGATCCCCTCGTCAAGACGATAGCGCCCGCGCCGGATTTCGGTTTCGGTCAGCCCATGCGCAAACTGAATCGAAAGATCGCGCGTCTTCGCATCCAGCAATGAAATCGCGCCCCGTTTCATGCCCAACTCGTGGTCAAGAATCTGGAGCACTTTTTCAAATGCAACTTTGTAGTCCAACGTTGAGCCAAGCGCCTGGCTCACTTCGAGCAAAGCAGAAAGGCGGCGAATTTGCAGCGATTGTTCTTCCATAGGTTATTAGGGCAAAAAACAAAAATGTATCATATGGCCGAGAAAGTAACATTTTCGTATCAACCTGTAAAGGTTATCATTGCCCCATCAGGTTCCTTACAGATTTGTCTTTTGTAATTCAGCCGTTACAATAGCCGTTTTATCAGATCGTCCCAATTTTGTAAGGAGAGTATTCGGATTGTATCGTCATTTTATGCACGCCTGGGAGCGGCGTTGTCACGATAAAGATTTGCATGATCGCGTGGTGCGCCCGTTTGAATGGGGGCTGGAGCATTTGCCACTTCATCGCAATGGACACGCGCCGCTGACTGCCCTTGAAAATCTTAACGAACGAGTTTTGGCTGATAGCCAGAAATTTTACACTCCGGCGGTGGTCCGCCCTGAAGATTTTGACTTCGATGGTTTTATGCTGCGATTTCCCAGCAGCATCGAAACCGCTTCGTCTGCCAATAACATCGTTCACGCCCGCTTTTATCCTGCCGAACGCAATGGCAAGCCCAGCGACCGCGCGGTCATCGTGATGCCACAATGGAACGGCAAAGAAGATGCTCACGTAGCGATTTGCAAAGCTCTAAACTACTTCGGTATTTCGGCCTTGCGATTGAGCCTGCCATATCACGATTGGCGGATGCCGCCGGAATTAACCCGCGCGGATTATATGGTCAGTTCCAACATCGGACGCACCATTCAATCGGTCCAACAAGCGGTGCATGACATTCGCCGATGCGCCGATTGGCTGCAATTCCAGGGCATCCAGCGCATCGGCGTCATGGGAACCAGCGTGGGGTCCTGCGTTGGGTTTCTGGCCTGGGGCCATGATGAACGACTGGAAGTCGGCGTCTTCAATCACGCATCCTGTTATTTTGGCGATGTCGTCTGGAAGGGCATCACGACGCAGCACATTCGCAAAACGCTCGAACAACATTTGACGCAGGACGAAGCGCGGCGAGCGTGGCTTTCGATTAGCCCCAGCGCCTTTATCCCGCAAATGAAGCACATCAAACGCAAAGCCAAGTTGATTGTGGCGAAATACGATCTGACGTTCCCCTATGATCTGTCGCAAATTATCCTGAACGATTGCGCGCGGCACGGCCTGCCGATTGATAAAGTGATCCTGCCGTGCGGGCATTACACGAGCGGGAAAGCACCCTACAAATTTTTAGATGGCTATCACATTGTGAGCTATTTTGTGAAAGCGTGGCGATGAAGAACTTTCTCTTGTTAATGTTGTTATTGACAGCGGCGCGCGTCCGCACAGTGGCGCAGGATCAAGACAATGATGACGTCCAGCTTTGGCCAGATGTCTCAGTGACGATTCGGCTCAATTCAACAGCGGCCTTGAACGTCTTCGGCACGATGCGCTTCGGGCAAGATGTCGGCGCACGCATCACGCATCAGGCAGGTGCGGCGGTAAATTTCAGCGTGAACGATTATCTCAGCATTGTGCCAGCCTATCGGCACATCTGGTCGTATCCAACACCGACGAGACGGTCGCAGGAGAATCGGTATTTCGTGGATGTGACGCCGCGCTTCCCTTTGCCCAAAGGCTTCACGCTGCTGGATCGCAATCGTGGTGAGGTCCGCGACATCAGTGATCAGGTGTCCTGGCGCTATCGCAATCGCTTACAGATCGAAAAGGCCTTGAGCTGGTATGAGCATGAATTAACGCCCTACTTTGCCAGCGAGTTTCATTACGAATCGCGTTATCACGCCTGGAATCGCAAGATGATGTGGGTGGGAATGCGAGTGCCTGTCAGTAAGCATGTCACGTTGGATGTGCATTACGCGCACACCTGGGATGCGCGAGCGCGACCGGGATATTGGCATCTCATCGGAATTATGACGCGGATGGAGTTCTAAAGCGGCTTATAAAACACGCACTAACCATTGCACCAAATCACTCACCACTTCGTGCCGATTGATTTCATTCAGTAATTCGTGGCGACCTTCGGGGTAAAGCTTGCAGGTGACATCCATCAATCCTGCCGTTTTGTATTCTTGTGCCAGGGCGGCTGCGCCTTTGCCGTTTTCACACACTGGATCGTGACTCCCGGCCAAAATGTAAATCGGAAGCGTCGAAGGAATCAGCCGTTTGTGCGCAGGTTGCGAAAGCGCGGCGATTCCGTCCAGGAAATCCACCCACAATTGCGTCGTGCTGATGAATCCACAACGCGCATCATTGAAATACAATTTGACTTCAGAAGCATCCCGACTGAGCCAATCAAACGGCGTGGCAACCGGCGCGAACCGTTCATTGAATTTGCCGAACGTGAGGGCATTAATCAGATGGCTGCGGCCTCGCTTGCCAAGTCGCAATCGCTCCACACGTGCAATCACGCGTCCAGCCTTCGCCAGCAAACTCGGCCTGCCGTTCGGGGCAGACAAAATCGCAGCCGTCAACAAATGGGGATGTTCGTAAATGACCTGTTGCGCTAAATAGGAGCCAAGGCTATGGCCCAATAAAATCAGAGGTAACGCGGCGTGATCGCGGGCTTCGGCTTGCAACATTTCCGCGACATCCAGCACCACGCGATTCCAACCATTGGCTTCGGCCAAAAAACCCAACTCATCTTGCGATTTCGCTGTTTGCCCGTGGCCGCGCATGTCATGGGCATAGACCACGTAACCATACGAGTTCAGTGATTTGGCCGTGCGGGCGTAGCGCCCGGCGTGTTCGGCCAACCCATGTGCGATGTGGATGACAGCACGTGGCGTTGTGGCGGGTTCCCATTTGTAGGCGGCGAGGGCTGCGCCATCGGAAGCGGTAAAAGTGAAAGCTGTCATAATTCAATTGGCGTTACACGTAGTAGCAAATTGATTGGCTCCGCCAAGCAGCGAATGAATTTGCTACTACGTGAGCTACTACGTGGGTGCGCTACCGCTTGCTGTACGGTTAGGCCATCTGCTCAGCCTCTTTTGTGCTTGAGTTCTTCTCAGAAAAGAACAACACAAAGAGAAGCAGCACCACGATGGCAATACCTGCGGGGACCAACCAGACGGAAGTCCAGTTATACGTGGCTTTGCCCGCCGCATCCACGCCGGTTTTGTACATATCCAGCACGATGCCCGACAGCTTCGACCCTATGCCCATCCCGACGCCGTACGTCGCCAAAGTAATTAAGCCTTGTGCCGACGCTTTGATCTTGTCGCCGGCCTTGTTGTCCGTGTAAATCTGCCCGGTCACAAAGAAAAAGTCATAGCAAATACCGTGCAGCACGATGCCCAGATACAGCATCCATTCCGTCGAATTCGCATCGCCGTAACCGAAGCAGAAAAAGCGTACGATCCACGCGATCAAGCCAATGATGAGCATTTTCTTGACGCCGAATTTGCTGTACGCGAGCGGCAGCAACAGCATAAAAAACACTTCGGAAGCCTGCCCCAGCGACATTTTGTTTTCGACATTGGTCATGCCGGAATCCGTCAGCGAAGGATTCGCCATCGCGTAGTAAAACGACAGCGGGATGCAAATCAAGACGGAAGAGATAAAGAAAACCAGGAACGAACGATCCTTGAATAACACGAATGCGTCGGCTCCGATGATCTGTCCGAACGTTGCGCTCTGGTCTTTGGCTTTGGGCGGTGTGTCAGGCAGGAAGAAACAGTAAATGCCCAAAATTACTGATGTGATCATCGAGATTTGAAAGATCGTGACCTTATCGCCGACGGCCATCCAACCTACAATATTCGTGACGACGATCCACGAAATGGTGCCGAGCACACGAATCGCGGGGAACTCTTTTTCCGGGCTTTTCATCTGCCGCATTGCAATCGCGGTGGACAAAGCCAGCGTCGGAGCAAAACACAAACAATACGCCAGGATGTACCAGAAGAACGTGCCGCCTTCTTTGACCTGCGTCAGAAAAAATAGAATGGCTGCGCCAATTAAGTTGAGCACGCCCATCAGCTTTTGCGCGGCGAAATAGCGATCCGCGATCAAGCCAATAAAAAACGGGGCGACGATATTGGCAATTGAAAACGCCGTGTAGGCATTGCCCACCTGATCGCCGGTCGCTTTGACTTCGGGCGACAGCAGGTATTTGCTCATCTGTCCATACCACGCTCCCCACATAAAAAACTGGAGGAACATCATAATCATCAATTGAATTCGGGTGCTTTGCTTCATAGGTTTTGAAGAGAGTTGTGGTTTGTGAAAACCAGTCGTTCAGTTGTTGTTTCGTTATGTGAAAACCGCTGTGCCTCATCAGGAAACAGTAAGGTGCGGAAAGACCAGCAGAGTGTAGCGCAGGATTAAGAAAACGGGAATGACGGACGGCGATTCCGCAACATTGTGCTTTGCGCAGACCTCCGGCATCATAAACGGCATGGAACCAATTTCACATTTTTACTATTCGCATCGCCTGAAATTGCAGTTCTGGGACTTTGGCACCGAAGGCAAACCGACGTTGATTCTGGTTCACGGTGGATTGGATCACGCGCGCAATTGGGATTGGGTCGCGCGCAGTTTACGCGAGCATTTTCACGTCTACGCGCTGGATTTACGCGGGCACGGCAACAGCCAGCAAGCGCCCGGAGCCTTGTACACATTGGCCGAACACGTCCTTGACCTTTCGGCGCTCGTGGATGTCATCAGCGATTTTCCGGTCTATTTGGTTGGACACAGCTTGGGCGGCAACATCGTGCTGCATTACTCCGGCATTTATCCTGACCGAGTGAAAAAACTGGTAGCGATTGAAGGCCTCGGTTTTCCGATGGGACATCGCATGAATCGCCCGTTTCCTGATCGGCTGCGGGATTGGATTGAGAACGTGCGCAAAGGCGAAAAGCGCGAAGTCAAAAGCTATCCGAACCTTGATTCGGCGGTTGCCCGAATGAAAGAAGTCAATCCTCATTTGCCCGAAGAAATCGCGCGTCATTTGACGTTGCACGGCACGAACTGGAATTCGGACGGTTCGCTGACGTGGAAGTTCGATAATTACCTGCGCTTCTTTTCGCCCTATGGAACGAACCCGCAGGATATGACCGATATTTTGAGCAACATCGCCTGCCCGGCCTTGTTGTTTTGGGGACGCGAAAGCTTCTTCTCCAACCCGGAAGAAAGCGGCCTCGCACAAACCATCAAAGATTATCGGCTCGTAACAGTTGAAAAAGCCGGGCACTGGTTACATCACGATCAATTGGATTTATTTTTGAAGGAAACCACGCGGTTTTTATTGGCGTAAAGAGATCTTTGCAGTTGAAAACCACT
>JAEUQN010000590.1:0-279 GCA_016789725.1 Blastocatellia bacterium
TCGCGCAAAATCGCCGCCATCGTTTCCGCATTGCTTTTGCGCGCGAATGGACGTTGGCCGGTCAGCATTTCCAGCATCACGCACCCCAGCGAAAAAATATCACTCGGAGCATCGGCACGTTCGCCGCGCACCTGTTCGGGCGACATATACCCAATGGTTCCCATCAAGGTGCCGGGTTTGGTTTCGTTCACCCCCTGAGAAATCAGCGTTTGAGCATTGCTGACGACGGCCTTTTTGACGCGGGCAATTCCGAAATCCAGAATCTTGACCAATCCGTCA
>JAEUQN010000590.1:289-526 GCA_016789725.1 Blastocatellia bacterium
TTTGATGTCTCGATGAATGATTCCTTTGGCGTGAGCGGCAGCGAGACCTTCGGCAACCGAAGCGCAGATTTTCACCGCCTCGCGCCAGTTCAGAGTGGAATGCGCCATCCGCTGGCGCAGCGATTCGCCTTCCAGCAATTCCATCACCAGATACGCCGTGCCGCCTTCGTGGCCAAAATCGTGAATGGCCAGAATGTTCGGATGCGATAGCGCGGCAACGGCTTTGGCTTCACGTTC
>JAEUQN010000591.1 GCA_016789725.1 Blastocatellia bacterium
GGCAAAAGGCAAAAGGTCGGCACCTGATTTCAGAAATTCAGAAAAGGGCTTTCTTTCCGAATCCCACTTTTGCCCTTTGCCTTTTGATATTTGCCTTTTGATTTCAATAGTCTTCAGGCTTCATCAGCGTCCAGCCTGCGACTTCATTTTCAATCAACCATAAGCGTTCGGGCAATGTCCAGATGTCGCCCTGGTAAATGGCCGACAATAACGCCGCTTGCAGCTTCGCGCGCAGATGATGAAGCAAGGCGTTTTTCGGCAGGGTTTGCCCGGCAACTTGAAATTCCTTGCGCCAGTCAAACCAAACCGACCGCGTAAAACGATTGATCGGCATTCCGTGAAACTGAACGCCCAAGTCGGTGACGTCTATCAGCACGCCATCATCAAGTGCATTGGCATCAGTGTAACAGTCAATAGGGTCGCCAAAGATTTCGGTGATTGTGCTCATACGTGGTTCCTTTCTTTGGAAAAGGTGTCAGGTGTCAGGTGTCGGGTGTTAGGTGTTAGGCAAAAAACGCGTAGCCC
>JAEUQN010000592.1 GCA_016789725.1 Blastocatellia bacterium
TCGGTCGCGGGCGTGGCTCGCGATGTAGCCGAACTCGTCGGGGTGGAGGCGCAGGTTGAGGGGGTGGCACACGCCGCCGGCGAGCGGCACCCCGAGGTAGGCCTCGACATGGGCGAGGCCGTTCCACTGGAGCGTCGCCACGCGGTCGCCCTCCCGTAACCCCGCACGCGTGAGCGCGGCGGCGAGGCGTCGCGCGCGCCGAATCACGGCGCCCCAGCTTGAGCGCTCGATGCTCCGGTCGGGCTTGCGTGCCACGACCTCCACCGATGGGAAGAGCCGCTCCGTGCGCGCCGCCACATGCGCCAACGTGAGCGGGAAGTCCATCATCGAGCCGGGGAACACGGGCCCGAGTCTGACCGAGAGTGTCGTGGCGTGGAAGGTGGCGAAGCGGTGCACGGAGCACGCTCTGCGGGCGGCACGGCACGCGTGCGACGGGCCGCCGAGCGGACGGGTATGCTTCGCCGTTCCGTGCCGCCGGCTCCGTCGAATCGCCCCACCCTGCGCAAGCGTTTGCGCGCCGCCTGG
>JAEUQN010000593.1 GCA_016789725.1 Blastocatellia bacterium
GAAGTTCGAAGTTCGAAGGAAGTTCGAAGCTCGAAGTTCGAAGTGCCGAGCCGCGCGAATCTGCTTTCCGAGCTGAGCTCTGAGGACCTCTGGCCAGACTCGAAATCCAAGCTTCAGACACCCTCTGAACGAGACTGTCGCGGAGATTTGAAGATGCCGGTGCTTGGAGTTTCGAGCTTCGGACTTCCTTCGAGCTTCGAGTTTCGAGTTTCGAGTTTCGAGTTTCGAGTTTTCCTACCGCCATCTTCCCAACACCCTCCCCAGCGCCTCCGGTAGCGGCCGCGGGTGATGTTCGCCCCAGGCTTCGCTCGCTTCCTCCAGGCGGCGGATGAGATCGACCACCTCGCGGCGGGCCAGCGGCCCGCCGGCGGCGCGGCAAAAGTGGGTGCGGCAGCCGAAGGGGCGGGCGGCGTAGTGGCGGCAGCCGCCGGTCTTGTCGTCGAAGAGCGGACAGGCGCCGTCGGGATGCGGCGTCAGGGTCGTCTTGCCCGCGGCGCGCACGGCCCGGGCCAGCACGACCGCTTC
>JAEUQN010000594.1 GCA_016789725.1 Blastocatellia bacterium
TATGGCGGCAGTCTGGGCGGCGTAGTGAAAATCCCCTGGCTGTATGACGGCAAAGACAAAACGTTTTTCTGGTCTTCGTTTGAAGGTTATCGCATGAGCACGTTTTTGAGCGAGACCTTTACCTTGCCGACCGAACGCGAACGCAACGGCGATTTTTCGCAAACGCCGAACCTGGTGTTGCGCGATCCGCTGACCGGGCAGCCGTTTGCCAACAACGTGATTCCGGCCAACCGTTTTGATCCGGTGGGCGCAAAACTCGTCACGTTCTTTCCGCTGCCGAACGGCACGGGCTATTTGAACAACACCTCGGTGACTTCGACGCTGAAAGATCGCGCCGACCAGCAAACCTTCAAGCTGGATCATTCATTGACGGAAAATTGGAAGCTGAGCGGCTTTTACGCGCATTACGGCAGCCGCGAACCCGAAGCCGATTATTACAGCAACATCGCCAACCCGAACGGTTATCTGTTGTTCCGCAACGTACACGCGCTGGCGTTCAACAACATCATCTCGCTCAATCCGAC
>JAEUQN010000595.1:0-262 GCA_016789725.1 Blastocatellia bacterium
CTTGACCAGGAAACCCATGGCCTGAAGATCGGCGACGATGGCGTTGCGTGCGTCGAAGCGGTCCATGCAGCGATATTTCTCTGGAATCATCTCGCTGGTTGCCCTGCCTACCTGTTCGCGATCCGCTAGAACTGAGTTGGAAGTTCCTGCACTGTGACCAAAAGTGAAGTCATCCAACGACGAACCCTTGATCTTTCCGTCCAAGGTCAAGACGGAAATCATCTGCAAGTTGTGGCGCTGACCAACGGCGTAGTCGTTGAAG
>JAEUQN010000595.1:272-523 GCA_016789725.1 Blastocatellia bacterium
TCCACATAGGCGTCGGCGATGATCGGGATTTCGCGATCGCAGAGCGGCAGCTTGACCTTTTTCCCGAGCAAGTGCCGATAGCGTTCGTCTTCTGGGTGAACCATCACCGCAGTGTCGCCAAGCATCGTTTCCGGGCGCGTCGTGGCCACCGTCAACGAACCGCTGCCATCCGCCAACGGGTAGCGGATGTGCCACATGAAACCGTCTTCTTCTTCTTGGACCACCACTAGGTCGGAGACCGCTGTTTGCAG
>JAEUQN010000596.1 GCA_016789725.1 Blastocatellia bacterium
TTGAATCTGCGCGGTTGTTGTTGCTTTCAAAATCGAATCACTTTCCGAATGGGCTGGCGAATTCTTCCGGCCTGGTGGGCAAGAATCTGATCAGTCACACCACCGCAGGCGCGCAAGGGTATCTGAAACAGATGGTCGGGCGTCCTGTGTTTAATGATGACGGCACCGAAAGCAGCCACGCATACATCGCGGCATTTTACTGGGACAAACCGCATCCTGATTTTCCCAAGGGCTATCACATCATCGTGGATTCGGGCACGCGCGTTGGCACGGGGAATCCGGGATACGCGCGGCAAATGGAAGGATTCGGCGGGGATTTCAAACGCCGCGTGCGCGATCGTTATCCGGCATTGCTCAGCCTCTATTCGCAAAACGGCATGATTGCGTCGCCAGAGCGGTACGTCGAACTCGATCCGCAGGTGAAAGATATGTACGGCCTGGCAGTGCCGAAAATTCATTTCAGTCTGACCACCGAAGACCGCGCGATTTTCAAAGACGCGACCGAAAAGATCACTTCAATCAT
>JAEUQN010000597.1 GCA_016789725.1 Blastocatellia bacterium
GGGGGAACTTGTCTCGTATAGGTTCCGTAGGAAGGTTCGGGAGCGTCCGCCGGCTCGGGAAGATGCAGAGGGCTACGACACATGGAGTTCCGAAATAAGCTGTTTTTCTGGCGGCGGCGCGCCGAGATGGCGGCCGCGGTGGACGAAGAGTACGCCTTTCATATCGCCGAACGGGCCGATGAACTGGCCGGCGAGGGGTTGACGCGAGCCGAGGCCGAACGCCGGGCGCGCCTGGAATTCGGACCGGTGGCGCGAATCACCGAAGAGGCGCGGGAAGCGTGGCGGTTCGGCTGGCTAGAGGACCTGGCGGCCGACCTGCGCTACGGCGCCCGCGCGCTGCGGCGCGAACCCGGATTCCTGGTCTCCGCCGTGCTTTCGCTGGCGCTGGGCATCGGCGTGAATACGGCCATCTTCAGCCTCACGATGGAGATACTGACCAGCCGCCCGTCGGCGCGGGAGCCCGAGAGCATCGTCCTGGCCCGCCTCGGCGGCAGCAGCCACCTGCCGCTCGCCGACCTGCAG
>JAEUQN010000598.1 GCA_016789725.1 Blastocatellia bacterium
GGTATCTTTTTGGAGGAAGCGATCACTTTGACGAGGTTTTCCACTTCATCATCGATGATATTGATCGCATGCCGGTATGCATTAATTTTTTCTTCCTCGTTATACGCGTTGTTCTCGATCAGGAATTTGAGGTCGCCGAAATCAAAGCGGCCCAGCAGCAGGATATCCTCGCCCGTCAGGAAATCGTTGCTTTGCACATTGAGAAAAGCGGACAGGAACGATAACCAGACGCTGTCTGTTCCGCCGATGCCGTAATTGGCACGTACACCAAAATCTTCCGGGATCCCGATCAGTACATACCGGGCCGGGTGATCCTGCAATACTTCGGGCCATTCATCACCGGGCTTCAGGTATTGAAGACGCTCGCCGATCCGCGTTTCAAAACGCCGTATCCGCGTGAGCGACAAAATATCTTCCTTACTGTAAAACTTGAAATGTTTCATAGATGGAAGATAGGAAATTATCATAACCGTGCGCCTTCCGCTGCAGGCAATTCAGTATTTTGCAGGCATGAAAAAAA
>JAEUQN010000599.1 GCA_016789725.1 Blastocatellia bacterium
TCTGCCCCTCCATCTCCCCATCCCAATTTGGCGATGCCAAAATCCAGCACCTTCACGTGGCGAACCTTGCCCGGCACTTTGCTGTCGTGATCCAGCACCATGATGTTTTCGGGTTTGATGTCGCGGTGGATGATGTTGACCGAATGCGCGGCGTTAAGCGCGCTGGCCACTTGCGCGGCGATCAAGACGGATTCGCGCCACCCCAAGCGCCTGGCGTTCAGCAATGCGCGCAGCGTTTTCCCCTTGATCAATTCCGTGACGATGAAGTTCAGTTCGCCCTGCTCTCCCGCCACCATTCCCACATCGTGAATGGTCACAATGTTGGAATGGTTGAGCCGCGAGACTGCGTACGCTTCCCTTTCAAAACGAAGCACGCGTTTCGGATCGGCAGAAAACTCCGGCGGCAACACCTTGATCGCGACGTCTCGTTTGAGCCGTGTATCCTCTGCACGCCAGACTTCCCCCATTCCGCCCACGCCAATTCGCTCTTTGATCAGGTATTGGTTGATGCGCTGCCCTT
>JAEUQN010000059.1 GCA_016789725.1 Blastocatellia bacterium
TTTTCCATCACATCAGGAGATAGGTATGCCGATTAAAGTTTTGCTGGTTGATGATGATGATGCCTATCGCTCTGTTACTGCGATTGCGTTAGAAAGTGAAGGCTGTCAGGTAATAGAAGCGGCGGACGCCTTCGTGGCGCTGGAAACTTTGCAAATGGGTTTGCCGAATGTTCCCGATGTCATCGTCTCCGATTGGGATCTGCCTGGTCTGGACGGGATCGCGCTCTGTCAGCAAGTTCGCAATCATCCCGTGTTGCAGCGCATTCCGTTCGTCATTATTTCCGCCTTGGTCGAGCAAAATGGTGAAGGGGAGCCGACGATTCATTTAGCCAATTGTTGTTTAAGTAAGCAACTTCACTTTCAGGAACTTTTCCGCCGTCTTGCATCGTTGGCAACTCCGCAGCAATAATCACCCGTTGATTTTCCCCACAAAATAATGGTCGAGCATCTCAAAGCCTAGGCGGAATCGCGGGATTTTTCGTCATCGAGATCAGTTATGAATCCAAAAAAGTTACTCTCTGTCTCCATTATTCTACTGTTGGCAGCGTGGATACCAGTTGCTGCGCAACCGGCCAAACGCCGTGCGAAAAAGCCGCCAAGTCAAACCGTGCAAACTCCAGAAACAGAACTGAAGGCTTTGTTACACCAGACGCAAAAGACAGTCGAATTAGCACAGGCTGAAACCCGCCGTGCCCGCGAACTTAATGAGGTTCTGCAACGTCAGCTTGCCAGCAATACTGAAGAAATAGTGCAATTGCGGAAGACCATCACTGCTTTTGGCTCGCAATTGAGGGCCTTGTCGGAGCAGAAAAAAACAATTGAGAATCTGACTGCGCCAATCGCTGTAGCGGCGAACGTGCCTGAAGTTGAATCGCTGAAATCTGAAGTTGAAATTCTGAAGGAGCAGGTGGATGTTCATACTTCACAAATCAAAGAACACGCGCAAACCAAGGTCGAAAGCGACTCTAAATTCCGCGTCAAACTAAACGGCATGATTTTGGCGAATACCTATTTGAATACGAATGATTCGACTCTTAATGATGTTCCTTTGTTTGCGGCGCAGACGAGTTCTGGAAAACCACGAAAAAACCTGGGGGCTTCTTTACGTCAAAGTCGGTTTGGGTTCACGATGGATGGGCCGCGCCTGAGTTCTGCCTGGGGCAAAGCGCGGCTCAGTGCTGAGGCTGAGTTCGATTTCTGGGCTGGCGAAAATACCGATGTTCTTGGGCAGTTACGAATCATCACGGCGTCCGCGCGACTGGATTGGGAAAAGACTTCATTTATCGTAGGACAACGGCCACCACTCGTTTCGCCGCGCAATCCTTCTTCGCTTGCCGCCGTCTGGTTTGCACCTTTTCATCAGGCTGGAAATCTCTGGCAATGGCGTCCGCAAATTGTGCTTGAGCATCGCCTGCGGACGAGTGAAGACTCGGAGTTGCGACTGCAAGGTGGCATCCTGATGCCTTTTGGCGAGACGGTGCAAGGCACGGTGATTGAGGGCGGCGCTGGTTATGAAACGCGGGCTGCGTGGGGGCATACTCTGGAAAATGACCAAACAATGGAGTTCGGAATGGGCGGGTACTTTCATCGTCGCCCGTTCGCGCTGGGACGTAAGGTAGATTCGCGCGCCCTGACGACCGATTGGCTGATTCCTTTGGGCAATCGGTTTGAATTCAGTGGAGAAGCCTTTGGCGGGCGGGCGATCAACCTGGGCGAAGCCAGTGGTTTTAGAAATGATCGGCTCTATGCCATCAATGGAAGACTTGACCTCGCCGCCACACAAATTCGAGGTGTTTTTTCTGTCGGAGGCTGGGCGCAAATGAAATACAGGGCGCGTCCCGATTTGGATTTCAATGTAGCCTATGGGCAGGAAGACCCGCGTAATTCCGACCTGCGCTTTGATCTATCTTCCCTCACTCGCCGCTTTAAGAATCAGGCAGCATCCGTCAATTTCATTTACACTTTGCGGCAGAACTTTTTGGTGTCGTTGGAATATCGTCGCTTGTGGACAGACTACGCGACTTCAAGACAACGTGCCGGGCATTACAATCTGGCTTTTGGTTATACATTCTGATTCTGCGAAGAATGCAGACCCCGCAGCCTCACGGAATCCAGAAACGTCCAGAAAAATTTTTCACCACTGGACAAAGCGAGACCTTCGTTGATAAGTAATGGCGACGCGTTGTCAGGCCAAATTCTGCACACGCGATAAACCATAATAAATTTGCAGAGAGAGGGAATCATGAGCAGAGAAATTGGTTTCGGAATCGTTGGTGGAGGAATGATCGGCAAAGTCCATGCCGACGCAATCAATGCCTTGCCCGGCACAAAGGCCCTGGCGGTTTGGGGACGAAGTGAGGCGCGCGTAAATGAGCTGGCTGCGAAATATAATGCCGTAGGTTATTTGGACTATGCGCAGTTTTTAGCGCATCCAGGGCTGAATGTTGTGAACATCTGTTCGCCCAGTGGTTTGCATCTTGAGCACGGGCAAGCGGCTGCTGAGGCCGGCAAACACGTTTTGGTCGAAAAGCCTATCGAAACGACGTTGGAGCGTGCGGATGCTCTGATTGAGGCGTGCGACAAGGCGGGCGTAAAGTTGGGAGTGATTTTTCAATCCCGCTTTTTGCCGATGGTGCAAAAAATGAAAGACGCCATTGAGGCCGGAAAACTAGGCCGTTTAATCCTCGGCGATGCGTATGTGAAATGGTATCGCGTGCCGGAATATTATGCCGATTCCTGGCACGGGACGATGGCGCTGGATGGTGGCGGGGCGCTTATCAATCAGGCCATTCATACGATTGATTTGTTGCGCTGGATGATGGGACCTGTGGAGTCGGCGTTTGCGATGAAAAAAGCATTGCGCTATCCCCAGATCGAAGGGGAAGACACTTTGGTTGGGAACTTACAATTTCAGAATGGCGCTTTGGGTGCAGTCGTTGCGACAACCTCGATTAAACCTGGATTCAAGCGTCGTCTGGAAATTTCAGGAGAGCGCGGCACAATCATTTTGGATGGGGATGCGATCACCGTTTGGGAAATTGACGGAGAGCCATCGCTTCAGGGCGATGCGGCGCAAATTACAGACGGTTCGGCAAACCCCGCTGCCATTTCTACGGAAGGTCATCGCCTTCAGATTGAAGATATGGTCAAAGCCATCCGCGAAGATCGTCAGCCCGTTATCAATGGAGTCGAAGGACGGAAATCATTGGAAGTTGTGTCAGCGTTGTATGCCGCAGCAAATGCGCAGCAGCTCATTCACCTTTGATCCACCACACTCCAACTTCAAGCTTCAAAGTCAACCGCGACGACCTGCTCGCATAACACTTTCGCCAGCTCAATGACTGGTTGATGATCAGGATGCCTGGCGTAGATTCCGAGCGCGGCGAGATCAGCAAACGTGGAAACCAAACCCAAATCAAATGAGCGCGGCGAGCGCACGACATCAAAGCCCGCTTCCAGGGATTGTACTTCAGCAATCTTACCGGGCAGGGCTTGGATCATCGCCAGCAATTCGGATTTGTCTGCTTCGTTGGTATCGGGTTTGAATTTGAAAAAAACAACGTGACGGATCACTGGAAATCTCCTTTTTCGTAGCACAGGCGGCGCGTCCGTGCTGGCCTGCATATTTTTGATGACTCGCGGGCGGGACGCCCGCGCTACGATCATCATTCAATGCCATTGGTCTTACAGGGCAATATCTACGACTTTTAATTGCAAGGTTGTGCGCCCTTTCCACTCATTGAGTTCCGGGCGACAGAGCAAACTGATTTCGTCGGCGTGTGTTAGTTGCGACTGGAACTGTGCGGCTTGCCACCAGACAGCTTCTACAGTTTTTTTGTAAGAGCCAAGAAATAGTTTGAGGTGTTTTTCTTTCAGGACTGTAATCGAGCGTAAGGGGACGTTGCGGAGCAGAAAGACAGGCGATGGATTCCCAATCCCGTGCGGCTCCATTCGCGCCAACGAATGAATCATCTGTGGCGTTAAATCATCGAGTCGTAATTCAGCATCAGCCACCAGTGTTCGCGCCATTTCCTGACCTTGAAAAACCTCGGCAGCGTACTGATTCAGCCGATAGCGAAATTCTTCAATGCGATCAGCGCGGATCGTAAATCCTGCCGCCATCGGATGTCCGCCGAACTTGACCAGAATGTCGGATGAGGCCTGCATCGCTTCGACAATATGAAAGCCTCGAATGGAACGCGCGCTGCCGTGTGCAACGCCTTCTTCATTGATCGCACACGCCAGCGTTGGTCGTCCGGTGCGCTCCACCAACTTAGAGCAAACGATGCCAACCACACCGCGATGATAGCCTTCAGCTTCGTGACCAGAAAATACCAGCACCCGATCCAGTGAAGGTTTTTCTTCTACCTCCGCGATGATTTTATTGACAAGATTCTGCTGAATTTGCTGCCGCTCCGTGTTGAGTTTGTCCAGGTCGTGCGCAATCGCCAAAGCCTCGGCATCGTTTCGGGCCGCAAAGAGTGAAAGCACCGTATTGGCATGCGCAATGCGGCCCGCAGCATTGATACGCGGCCCTAACTTAAAGCCAACATCATAGGTTGTGACTGGGTCATTGACCTGCGCAATTTGCAGCAAGGCGCGTAATCCGGGATTGTTACTGGGCTGGCCCAGTGCCGTTAATCCGAATTTGATGATGGCCCGATTTTCGGCATTGCTGACGTCCACCATATCCGCAATTGAGCCAATTGCCGCCAACTTGGCGAGCGATGCAAGGTACGGTTCTCGCTTGGGATGATCGGACAACAAAGCGTCGGCCAATTTTAGTGCGACGCCGCAGGCTGCCAAATCTTTGTTTGGATAATTGGTTCCTGAAGAGCCTTTTGGGCAAAGCACCGCAAAGGCATCCGCCGGAACATCCTCGCCGTCGGGCAAATGATGATCGCAAATAATAAGATCAATTCCGTGCTGACGGGCGAGTCGCGCTTCAGCGTGCGATTTGATCCCAATGTCGGCGGTTAAGATTACCGAAACCCCTTCATTGACGGCCTTCTCAACGATTTGGGCGGAGAGTCCATACCCCTCTGAAAAACGATCAGGCACATAGCAGGAAATCCGTTCGTGGTCGCCGCCAATCAAGCGTAGCGTGTTGGAAAGGATCACGCTGGAAGTCGTTCCATCGACATCAAAATCCGTCACAATCAGCAGGCGTTCCCGCTGATTGACAGCCAGTCGGATACGTTCGACGGCTTGCGGCATATCCCGAAGTAAATTGGGCGCATGGCGATGTTGCGTAAAACTTGGCGAAAGAAAATCCCGGATCGCATCAGCACTTTTGATTCCACGATTGTACAGGCAGCGCACCAGTAGCAGCGACTCGTTGGTTTCGTGATGCAATTGTTGTACGAGCGATGGCTCTGAATCTGCCAGTTGCCATCGCGTGCCTGAAAGGCTGGTGCCAGAAATTTGTTGTGGGGGTGTTTGTGCCATGCAAGAGGGTCAAGCTTACAAGCAAACTTTCAGAGATACAATATTTGCGCCGGTCATTGAGAGGGAATCTTGACCATTAGAGCGACATCGTGTAATTCACGTGTGGTAAAACCACCGTGAACTTACCCAAGGATCAAATATGAGAACGCCAGATGAACGGTTTCAATCTCTGCCGGATTTTCCGTATCAACCGCATTACATCGAAGTCAACAGATTGCGCATGCACTATGTGAGAGAAGGTGCAGGCGATCCAATTTTATGCCTGCATGGCGAACCCACCTGGGCCTATCTATATCGCAAAATGATTCCGACGTTGGCGCAGGTTGGCTGCGTGATCGCCCCGGATTTGATTGGCTTCGGGCGGTCAGATAAATTGCCGTGCCGTGAGGATTATTCGGTTGCTCTACACGCCAAACAGGTAACGGATTTCATTACGCAACTTAATTTATGGAACGTGACCTTGGTCTGTCAGGATTGGGGTGGTTTGTTGGGGCTGCCTATGGTCGCGGAGATGCCGGACCGTTTTGCGCGCGTGGTCGTGATGAATACGTTTATCCCGACGGGCGATGAGCAACCTTCCGACGGCTTTTTACGATGGCGTGGTTTTGCGGCCAAGCAAACCGATATGGACATTGGATTCGTAGTGCAAAGCGGATGTGTCTCTAAACTTTCTCCAGAAGTGATCGCGGCGTATAACGCCCCTTTTCCAGAGGCTTCCTACAAGGCTGGCGCACACCAGTTCCCCTTGCTCGTACCCATCACTCCTGATGATCCGGCCAGCGAATGGATGCGTAAGGGGCGCACGTTTTTTAGTACGTGGACGAGGCCAGCCTTGGTGATGTTTTCCGACAGCGACCCTGTGACACGGGGCGGCGAAAAGTTCTTTCGGCGGTTGATTCCTTCCGCGCAAAACGAGCCTGAGATAATGATCGCCCAAGCAGGTCATTTTTTGCAGGAAGACAAAGGCGAAGAAATTGCCGAACAGATCAAGCAATTTATCGAACGAAGGCCTATTTAATTTTCAACAGGCAAGGAGCTATCCATGAAGATTACGCAACAATCTGCGCGACGCATTCCAATCTTGATTCTGGTGTGTGTGGCATTTCTCGGTGGTTTACAAGCGCAAACAAAATCACAAAAAACAGCCGCCCGCCAAGTTCGCATTACACTCTTGCAAGTGAATGATGTCTATCAACTCTCGCCTGTGGACAAGGGGAAGAATGCGGGGCTGGCGCGCGTGGCAACGTTACGGAAAAAGGTTCTGGCTGAATCGCCGAACACCCTGTTTTTATTGGCTGGCGATACGATTTCAACATCTGTCGCTTCGACGATTTTTAAGGGGGCGCACATCATCGAAACCTGGAACGCGATGGGGCTGGATTATGCCTGCCTGGGGAATCACGAATTCGATTTTGGCGATGAGGTCTTAATCGAACGCATGAAAGAATCAAAGTTTACGTGGCTGGCCGCCAATGTTATGGATCGGCGCACGAGCAAAACCTTCAATAACACCCCACCTTTTGTGATCCGGGAGTTTGATGGAGTCAAAGTCGGCTTGTTCGGTTTGTTGACAACGGACACGAATGAAAGTTCAAAGCCCGGCAAAGATATTCGCTTTGTTGATCCCATCCTGACGGCGCGAAACATTGTTCGGCAAATGCGCGCAAAAGGCGCACAGATCATTATTGCTGTGACGCATCTGACCATGAGCAAAGACAAAGAACTCGCTGCGACGGGGTTGGCGGATGTCATTGTTGGAGGGCATGAACACGAACTTTTGCAATCATTGGCGGGGCGCACGCCTATCTTCAAATGGGGAGCAGACGCGCGTATTTTAGGGCGGATTGATTTGCACGTGAATGCGGCGACGGGCAAATTGACGAGTCTTGATTGGGCCGGAATTCCAGTAACCGAGGCGATTGCTGACGATCCAACTGTCGCCTCGATTGTGGCTGGTTACGAGAGCAAAGTCTCGGTGGAAATGGATAAGCCGATTGGTCGTACGTCGGTTGAATTGGATGGGCGCAGTATTGCGAATCGCACCGGTGAAACCAATCTTTCCAATTACGTCGCAGACGTGTTTCGACAGGCTACCGGGGCCGACATCGGGTTTTCAAATGGCGGTGGAATGCGTGCGAATAAAGTCTTTGCGATTGGGTCGCTCACGAAACGTGACGTGCTTTCAATGTTGCCGTTTGAAAACCCTGTTCTCAAAATTGAGATCACAGGAGCGGCCGTCAAAGCTGCGCTCGAAAACGGAGTCAGTCAGGTTGTGGAGGAAAGTGAAAGCGGTCGCTTCCCGCAGGTATCCGGTGTGCAATTTGAGTTCGATGGTCGAAAACCGGTTGGCTCACGAGTCGTAAAAGTGACAATCAATAATCAGCCGCTGGATGAGAAGAAAACGTATACACTTGCCACTACCGGATACATTGCGGACGGTGGCGATGGTTATGTGATGTTCAGAAGCGGCAAACGATTGATTGCCGCAGAATCCTCGCAACTGGATTCGCTGGTTTTGACGAATGCCATTCAGGCCGCCGGAGAAATTGCTCCCAAAATCGAAGGGCGGATTAAGCGTCTGGACAAATAAAGCCAAGCTATTTTCGTGGAAAACCGGGGGCTGCTTTGACCTCTAGGATTTGTTGGTTATGCCGCAAATTGTGAGCGGGGATATAAATCAGCCATTGATAAGCCGACAAGGTGCCGAACACTTTAAAGGGATGATCCAAAGTGTGGGAATTCATTGCCGCTTGCGTTGCGGTGGCAAACTGAATCGTTTTTGCTCGCACCTCGGCAAGACCTTTAAGGATTTCGGCGCGGGTTTTTCCTGTCGGTTTGATGGTTTCAGGCGCTTGGGCCTTGCCGGTGCGATTGGTCAGAATGCTAACGACGCGCTCATTTTTGCCTTTGGTTTGCTCCTCCCAATTCGGATTTTCGGGAGCCTTCAGCGCATTTTCCATCGCTCCGAATAATAAGCTTTCCGCCAGCCAGATATGTTCCGCGACTTCACCTACGGACCACTTGTCAGGAGCCGGTTTATAATTCCATTGCTCATCGCTCAAGCCTTTGATGGCGTCTAGTGTTTCCTGATGCGAATCCTGTAACAGCTTCAGTGCCTTCGCACGATCTTCTTTCGACATAGTGGTTGAACCTTTGCTGGCGACAGGTTGCGCAAACGCGAATAAAGGGCAGAGCAACAATGCCAGGAATACAATATTTTTCATCAAACCCTCACTTTCGATAGAATCCATTGATTGATGGTTGGATAGGAATCACGCGGCACTTCGTGTCCGCAAGCGAACATTTCTAAGGTGACGGAACCTGCGCGCCGCCGGATTGCCTCCGCAAATTCTTCCAGTCTTTCCGGCGTGTAAAACTCATCCTGCTCAGCGCCGATGTACAGGACATCCAGATCGCTGCCGTTATATTTGCCCTCTGCACCCCAGTCACCTGGAATGCCACCGCAAATCGCAATCACGCCGCGAACTAAATGCGAATGGGTAAACGCAAACCGGAAATTCACGCCAACCGCTTGTGAAAAGCCCATCAAAAAGACATTGCGACCATCAGCGATGCCCTGATTCGTTAAAGTTTCAATGATGTGCCGTACGTTGCGATGATGCAGGTCTACGGATTCTTCCGGTTTGAAATTGGTTACCCAACCAAACCCGAAACCCAACTTTTCTTCGCGCGTTTTCGGGATAATCATGTGCTGATGCGCGCCCTGCAACGCGGCAATCACGAAGTCCTGTTCATTGATTCGCCGCGCCAGCCGCATCATTGAGGACTTGTCGCCACCATAACCGTGGAGCGCAATCAACAGTGGTTTGGGAGCCGCACCATCTGGGACGTACAAATCGTAGTAGCACGAAATCTTCTGTTCGATAGATTGCTCAACGACTTCAGGCATGTTTGCCTCCGTCCGTCTTCGCATTCAACCGACGCATTCCGCGAATCCAGCGATCATAATCGGAGCCTTTGCGGCGAAAATATTCCAGCACTTCCGGGTGTGGCAAGATGAGAAATTGCTCGGCAGTGATGCCCTGAACGACGGCTTCGGCAACTTCTTCAGGCGAGACCGAACCCGCGACCAGAAAGTTTTCCCCCTGACCATCTTCGCCAAGCAACATTCGCGTGCGCACACCTTGCGGACACAAGCACGACACCTTGATGCCCTGATCGCCATACGTGATCGAAAGCCATTCGGCAAAGGCTACGGCAGCATGTTTAGTGACAGCGTAGGATGCCGATCCGATTTGCGAGAGTAATCCTGCTGCCGATGCGGTTTGCAGTAAATATCCTTCGCCTCGCGCCAGCATTTGCGGAACGACGTGACGCGCGGCGTAAATATGAGCTTTGACATTGATGCCCCATATATGTTCCCAATCGTCATCGGATGTTTCCGCACCGCCGTGAATACTGATGCCCGCGTTCGAGCAGAACAAATCAATCGGGCCAAAACGTTCGTTGGTTTGGCGAATCAGATGGATAATGTCTTTTTCGTTTGCAACATTGGTGGCAATGGCGAGGCCGCCGATTTCCTGTGCGACTTGCTGCGCTTTTTCAAATTCCAAATCGGCAACGATCACGGCCTTCGCGCCTTCCTGTGCGAAGCGTTGGCACAGCGCACGCCCAATCCCCATTGCGCCACCCGTCACCACAATGACCTTGTCTTTAATGTTCATGAATTACTCGTATTTCCTGAGTTCGAGTTTGGCGATTGCTTCACGATGCACCTCGTCCGGGCCATCGGCAAGTCGTAGTGTGCGTTGATGCGCCCAGGCGTTCGCTAAGTGAAAATCCTGACAGACGCCTGCCCCGCCGTGCGCCTGAATGGCGCGATCAATCACGCGCAACGCTACATTGGGCGCGACGACTTTGATTTGTGCAATTTCGCCGCGTGCAATTTTATTGCCAACGGTGTCCATCAAATATGCGGCTCGCAGCGTGAGCAAACGGGCCTGGTCAATTTCCATCCGGGATTCCGCGATGTCGTGGCGAATGGTGCCTTGTTCGGCAATCGCTTTGCCGAATGCAACACGCGATTTCACCCGTTTGCACATTGCTTCCAACGCGCGTTCGGCCTGCCCAATCGTGCGCATGCAATGATGAATACGGCCTGGCCCTAAACGACCTTGCGCAATTTCAAAGCCTCTTCCTTCACCCAGCAAAATGTTGGTGGCCGGAACCCGAACATTTTCAAATAACACTTCGGCGTGTCCATGTGGCGCGTCATCGTATCCAAAAACATGCAGCATCCGTTTGATCTGTACGCCTGGCGTATCAAGCGGGACCAGAATCATTGATTGTTGTTTGTGTTTCGGCGCGCTGGGATCAGTTTTCCCCATAAAGATGGCGATTTTGCAGCGCGGATCGCCTGCGCCTGAAGTCCACCATTTGCGTCCGTTGATAACGTAATAGTCGCCGTCGCGTTCGATGCTGGATTCTTTTTCAATCGCAGATTGAATATTGGTTGCATCCGACGACGCTACATCCGGTTCCGTCATCGCAAAACACGAACGAATCTCACCATTGAGCAGCGGTTGCAACCACTGTTCCTGTTGCTCCGGCGTGCCGTAGCGCACCAGCACTTCCATATTGCCTGTGTCCGGCGCTGAGCAATTAAAGACCTCAGCGGCCCAGCCGACGCGCCCCATAATTTCACAGAGCGGGGCATACTCCAGATTCGTTAACCCTGCGCCAAATTTGGCCGCCGGGTCAGATTCGACCGGCATGAATAAATTCCACAGCCCTGCCTCACGCGCCTTGGGCTTGAGTTCTTCGATGATGGGAATCGGTTGCCAGCGGTCACCTTCGTTGAGTTGTTCGTAGAAGGTTTTTTCATTCGGATAAATGTATTCATTCATGAAGGCAGAGAGCTTTTGTTGCAGCTCCTGGACCTTCGGAGAAAAATCGAAGTGCATGACGATCCTTTCGCGTAATTGTGTCGGAAACCTCAAAAAAATGGGGAAGACTTGACAACCTCCCTACCGGTCGGTAAGGTACGCTCTTTCCTGCTCAAGTGTCAATAAAGGTGAAACAAATGTCTGCTGTTGCCAGTTCTACAAACCTGAAAGTTTGCGACAAGTTTTATATCAACGGTCAATGGGTTGCGCCCTCTGGAAGCGGTACGATTGATGTTATCAATTCGACCACAGAAGAGGTGATGGGGCGTGTGCCTGAAGGCACTGCCGACGACATCAACGCAGCGGTCGCGGCTGCCAAAGCAGCGTTCGCTTCGTGGTCAACGACGCCTGTGGCCGAGCGCGCGCAGTATTTGCAAGCCATTGCTGACAAGCTCAAAACGCGGCAAAGCGAGATCGCCAACATTATCTCGGAAGAAGTTGGTATGCCGTTGCCGCTGGCAACCGCTGTGCAGGCAGGATTGCCGATTGCTGTCGCCAATTCGTATGTGCAACTGCTCGGTAACTTTTCGTTTGAAGAGCAAGTCAATAATTCGCTGATCGTGCGTGAACCGATTGGCGTCGTCGCGTGCATTACTCCCTGGAATTATCCGCTGCATCAGGTTGTCGCCAAAGTCGCACCGGCATTAGCCGCAGGTTGCACCGTTGTGCTCAAGCCAAGTGAAGTCGCGCCCTTAACCGCATTCATCCTGGCGGAAATTGTTGACGAAGTTGGTTTGCCCGCTGGCGTGTTTAATTTGGTGACTGGTTATGGCCCGGTTGTTGGTGAAGCGTTGGCCTCGCATCCTGACGTGGATATGGTTTCATTTACCGGTTCAACGCGTGCTGGCAAGCGTGTGAGTGAGCTGGCGGCTCAATCTATCAAGCGCGTGTCACTTGAGCTTGGCGGGAAATCCGCCAACGTGATTTTGGATGATGCGGATTTGGCGAAAGCCGTGAGCAGCGGCGTGGCGAATTGTTATTTCAATTCAGGGCAAACCTGTTCGGCGCACACGCGCATGCTGGTGCCAAAAGCCAAGCACGACGAAGCGGTACAGATTGCGAAAGCCACTGCTGAAAAATTCAAGCCCGGTGATCCGAAAGCCGACGGAACTCGACTCGGTCCGCTGATTTCTGCAACGCAGCAAGAGCGAGTGCGCAGTTATATTCAAAAGGGAATTGACGAAGGCGCAACGCTGGTGACCGGGGGAATCGAAGCGCCCGAAGGCTTGTCTACAGGCTATTTCGTGCGCCCCACAATTTTTGCGAACGTCAACAACCAGATGACCATCGCGCAGGAAGAAATCTTTGGCCCGGTGCTCTCGATCATTCCTTATGAAGATGAAGATGATGCTGTCCGTATTGCGAATGATACGGTCTATGGTTTGGCTGGCGGTGTGTGGTCGTCCGATCCTGAACGCGCGAAACGTGTTGCCCGCCGTCTGCGCACCGGACAGGTAGACATCAATGGTGGCAAGTTTAATCCGCTCGCCCCCTTTGGCGGATACAAACAATCCGGCAATGGCCGCGAGTTCGGAAAATTTGGTTTGGAAGAATTTCTCGAAATAAAATCAATGCAGTTGTGAGTAGCCTGTGGACGGTAGACAGTAGACAGTAGTTACCTCCGAAGTAACTTCAGGTCTAAACAATAACTACCGACTACCGACTACCGACTACCGACTACTCTATGAATTTAATTGTCTGTCTCAAGCAAATTCTTGATCCTGATATTCCGGGACGCGACTTCAAAGTTGATCCCATCTCGAAAGAAGCTGTGCGCGGCGCGGCTAATTTGGTCACCAATATTTTCTGTGAAAACGCCCTCGAAACGGCGTTGCAATTCAAAGAGAAAAACGGCACGGGTAAAATCACGGCAATTTGTTATGCCCCCGAATCTGGTGAAGACACGTTGCGCAAGGCCCTGGCAATGAGAGCCGATGAAGGCGTTCAGGTTTTGAATGATGGCCTGGCGCATCCTGATCCTTTGATGGTTGCGCGTACGCTGGCCGCCGCCATTCGTAAGATCGGAACGTTTGATGTGGTGATGGTTGGGCGCGAATCCGGGGATTGGGGCGTTGGGCAAACGGGCGGATTGTTGGCCGAAGAACTTGGCGTCCCGTATGTCGGATTTGTGGATCACATCGAAACCAGTGGCAGTGGTGTGAAGCTCAAACGTCAAACGGATGCAGGGTTTGAGATTGTCGAAGCCAGCACGCCTCTGGTCATCAGTATTACGAACGATGAACATAACGTTCCGCGTGTGCCAAAGACGCGCGATGTGATGATGTCGTTCCGGCAATCTTTGACGAAATGGACGCTCAGCGATTTGGGTGTTAGTGCGTCAGAAAGTTATTACGAAGTCGCAGAATTAGGCATCCCCGTGAAAGAATCTTCGTGTGAGCTTGTCACGGGAGAGACACTGGAAGAACGTGTCAGCCAATTGGCGGAAAAGATTTTGGCAGTTAAGCGAGCGTTGTAATGCTGGTAGCGCAAACTGTCAGTTTGCATTGCTGAATTACCTGGCTTTTTTATATTCATCAGAACCTTAATAATCAAGATCGCAAACTGACAGTTTGCGCTACATTTTATGAGCGTAGTTATTTGTTTATTTGCAAAAAATGGATTTGATCGTGCGGGGCAGGGGGTGGCAGGCGCAGGCCGTCGTCTGGCGGATGAGCTAGGCGCAAAGTTGCAAGCCATCATCATCGGTGCGGCTGATGCGGCGATGATTGATGCCGTCAAAACGGTTGCGGATGGCGTGACCATCGCCGCCCAATCTGAGCTAAGCGATTATCAATCCGAACTATATTTGAGCGCCGCCGCACAAATCTGTCAGAGCTTAGCGCCAAAAGCTGTGTTGCTCAGTAATGACACCTACAGTCAGGAAATAGCAGCTCGGCTCGCGCATCGTTTGGGCGGGAGCGCGGCGGGCGATGTGACTTCCATCGCGTTGCATGATGGTAATGTTCGAGCGCGTCGTAGTGTCTACGGTGGCAAAGCCGAAGCCGTCATCGAACTGAAGCGTTCGCCTGCGGTGCTGTGGATTCGCGCCCGTGCTTTTGATCCTGCGCCTGCGCGTGAATCCGTGGCAGACGTCAATCAGGCTGCCCTTACACTGGGCGACGCTCGCACCCGCATTGTCGAGCGTAAATCTGAGGCGATTACCGAAGCTCGCCTTGAAGACGCGCAAATTATCATCAGTGGCGGACGAGGCCTCGGTGGGCCGGAACCCTTTGAAGATTTGAAAGCTTTGGCCGCATTGGTTGGCGCACAGGTTGCGGCTTCGCGTGCGGCTTGCGATTCCGGCTGGTGTCCGCCAACGTGGCAAGTTGGACAAACAGGCAAGAAGGTCGCACCGCAATTGTATCTGGCGATTGCGATTCATGGCGCGAGCCAGCATCTGGCCGGAATGTCAGACTCCAAAATCGTTGCGGCGATCAATATTGATAAAGATGCGCCGATCTTCAAGCACTGCAAATTTGGCATTGTCGAGGACTATCGCAAAGTGGTTCCGCTCCTGAAAGAAAAACTTGCTGCGGCGCAAGCGTGAGTAATCCGCGAAGCCGGGCGAAAGGCAGATGAATCAAGCTACTGCAACTCGTGAAATCCTCTGGAACATCTCCCACACCTGGGTGATGTATTTGCTATTTGTGATTTCGCTCGGTATTGCTGCTTACGGTTTTTATCAACGTCTTGTCGTTTGGAAAAAAGGTCTGCCCTTAGATCGCTTCGATCAGCCGCTGAAACGCATTGGAAAAGTTCTCACACACGCCGCCGCGCAACAACGAACCGTCCGCGAAAAATACGCCGCTGTTTTTCATACTCTCATTTACACCGGGTTCATTATCCTGACGATTGCGACGACCGTTGTTGCGTTAGATTACGATTTTGGATTTTCGATTATGCAGGGCGCATTTTACCTGTATTTTCAATCATTCATCGTAGATGTGTTTGGCGCATTGGTGATGGTTGGCGTTTTAATCGCCGCGTACAGGCGTCTGATAACGAAGCCGAGAAAATTGGTCTACACGGATGAAGCGGTGTGGATATTGGCGGCGATCTTTGCGATTGCGTTGACAGGATTTCTGATTGAAGGTTGGCGCATTGCTGCGACGAATGATCCGTGGGGCGCGTGGTCGCCCTTTGGCTATTTGGTGGCGAAAGTTTCTGCTGCGACAATGAGCGTGGATGCGATGAGGCTGTTACACCTGATTACCTGGTGGGGGCATGCGGTCTTGGTCTTTGGGTTCATCGCGGTTGCGCCGTACACGAAAATGGCCCACGTCGTAATGGCTCCGCTCAATATTTATACGGCTTCGCTGAAACCCATCGGAGCGAACCTGAAGTTTCTCGACATTGATAAGGCGATGGAAACAGGCGACAAGCTGGGCATAAATGCGCTGTCGTCATTTACCTGGAAAGACCTCGCTGATTTTGATGCCTGCACCGAGTGCGGGCGCTGTACCAGTGTTTGTCCGGCGAACACCGTCGGTAAAGAACTTTCCCCGCGCGACATAATTTTAGACTTGCAAGGCTTGATGCACCGTTCTGCAAAAACGGTATCAGAGATGGCGGATTTCAATGATCCAATCATCAATGCTGTTCCTTCAACGTCGCCTGAAGCCCTGTGGCAATGCACTACTTGCGCGGCCTGTGTCGAAGCGTGTCCGGTTTTTATTGAGCAGATGCCGAAGATCGTGGATATGCGGCGCTTTTTGGTGATGGAGGAGGCGAATTTTCCCGACACGATGGCCGATGCTGTGACTTCGATGGAAACGCGCGGGCATCCATTCAAAGGCACGCAAGCGACGCGCATAGATTGGACTGATGGACTCAACGTCAAAACGATCAATGATGCGCGTGATGCCGAGGTGATTTTGTGGGTTGGTTGTGGGGGGGCATTGATTGAGCGAAATCAAAAAGTCTCACGCTCAATCGCGCAGTTGCTCCAAAAAGCGAACGTCAATTTTGCAATTCTGGGCCGGGAAGAAAAATGCACTGGCGATCCGGCACGCCGCATTGGCAACGAGTTTTTGTTTGAGATGCTGGCGAAGGAAAACACAGAAAGACTCAATAAATACGGCGTCAAGAAGATCATCACCTCGTGCCCGCATTGCTTCAATACGTTCCGCAATGAGTACCCGCAATACGGTGGCAATTACGAAGTTTTTCATCACAGCGAGTATTTAGCGCGACTCGTAAACGAAGGCAAGTTGCAACCGTCAGACAAACTCGATAAGAAAATTACCTTTCATGATCCGTGTTATCTGGGGCGGCATAATGATGTGTACGATGCGCCGCGTCAGTTGGTGCAAATCTCTGCGAAGCGCGGGCTCACCGAAGTCGCGCAGAGTCGTAATAACAGCTTTTGTTGCGGCGGCGGCGGCGGCATGAGCTTTGTGGACGAACCCAAAGACAAGCGCGTCAATCAGGAACGGGCGCGCCAATTGCTCGACACTGGCGCGGATATTGTCGCGGTCGGTTGTCCCTTCTGCACCACCATGCTGGAAGACGGCATCAACGCCCGCAAAGGCGACCGCGATGTGAAGGTGATGGATGTGTCGGAGTTACTCTGGCAAGCAGTCCAATCAAAAGAAACCTCATAAAACACTATTCAGGAAAAGCAACGCATGGAAAAGAATCAAAAAACGATATTTTTCGCTTTGGTTGGATTAGCCATTGCAGTATTGATTGCGAGCATCTATCTCGTTATCTCCACCGGAAGGATATCGAAGGCAGCGCCGTTCTTCGTCATTGCAATGATGCTCCTGCTTGTCTGGAATTCGACGCGAAAGAAATCGTCATAGTAACAACTGGAAAGGTATATTTATGGACTTGAAACCAACTCCACAAGAACAGCAATTCCGCGAAGAATTGCGCACGTGGTTGCAGGCGAATAAGCCCGCGCCATTTGAAGGTGACGAATCAACGCCGGAAGGCCGAAAGGCTCACGTCGAGTATTTGAAGGCCTGGCAAAAGAAGGTTTTTGAAGGCGGATGGGCTGGGATTTCATGGCCCAAAGAATATGGTGGACGCGGTGCAACCATCATTGAGCAGGCCATTTTTCAGGAAGAATTTACGCTCGCCGGTGTGCCGCATCTGGTGAACTCGCTCGGTATCGCCATCATTGGCCCAACGATTATTGCGGTTGGAACTGAGGAGCAAAAACAACGTTACATTGCCAAAATTTTATCGGCGGATGAAATCTGGTGTCAGGGCTTTTCCGAACCGAACTCCGGCAGCGACGTAGCATCGCTCGGCACCAAAGCCGTGCGCGATGGCGATGATTTTATCGTTAATGGACAAAAGATTTGGACGAGCTTTGCTCATTTCTCAGATTTTTGTTTGCTGTTGGTGCGCACCAATCCCGACGTTGCCAAGCACAAAGGCATCACCGCGTTGCTCGTGGACATGCACAGTCCCGGCGTGACCGTCAAACCGTTGCGGCAGATCACGGGCGAAGCGGATTTCAACGAAGTGTACTTCGATAATGTTCGCATCCCAGTTGCCAACGTGCTTGGTGAAATTGATAAAGGATGGCACACGGCAATTGCGACGTTGATGAACGAGCGTGCGAACCTTGGTTCCAGCACGTATGTCATGCTCAAGCGCACATTAGACGCGCTGATCGCCCGTTCACGTACCTCAATGCACAATGGCAAAGTCGCTGCACAAGACCCCATCACGCGACAAAAGCTGGCGCAAGCTTATCTCGAACTCGAAATTTTCAAGAGCAATCTCAACCGCTCGCTTTCCAAGATGAGCAAGTCCAAAGTACCCGGCCCGGAGGGTTCCATTCTGAAGCTGTATTGGAGCGAATATAATCAGCGGTTGCAGCAAATTGCCCAGGAGACATTGGGGCCGGTCGCCTCGCTGTGGGACACCGATGACGGCCTCTGGGTTCATGGCTACCTGCGAACGCGTGCCAACACCATCGAAGCGGGAACAACGGAAATTCTCAAAAATATCGTAGCCGAGCGAGTGCTTGGGCTGCCAAAAAGTTATTAACTTTTGAGTAGACGGTAGACAGTAGACGGTAGACCGTAGTGTTTGGCTCCAAACTACCGACTACCGTCTACCGTCTACCGACTACTCAACCTTATGGACTTTGATCTCTCAAAACCTCAACAACTTTTACAACAATCCGCGCGCGATTTCTTCTCACGTGAATGCCCGGCAGAGAAGGTGCGCACGTTAATGGAAACCGATACTGCCTTTGATGCCAAGCTATGGGAAGGCATCGCGGATCAAGGCTGGACGGGCTTAATCGTGCCGGAGGAATTCGGCGGACTAGGATTGGGAACCGTTGAGCTTGCCGCAGTTGCCGAAGAAATGGGCCGCGCGTGTTTGCCTTCGCCCTTCATCTCGACCATTTGGGCTTCGGCGCTAATTGCCCGGACCGGCAGCGAAGGCCAGAAAGCACAGTACCTCGAAGCGATTTCTGCTGGCACGTTGAAAGCGACCGTCGCCTTGCTGGAAGCTTCCGCCGATTGGAACCCTGATGGGGTGCAACTGAAAGCAGAGCGCGAAGGGGGCAGCTTCCGCCTCAAGGGACGTAAGGAATTCGTCTCCGATGCTGCCGTTGCGGATGTGATTTTGTGCATCGCTCGAACTGGCGATGATCTCGTGATTCTTCCCGTTTCCCGGACCGCCGAAGGTGTCACCGTAACGCTGACGCCGAGCATTGATGCGACTCGCAAGCTCTATGCGGTGGATTTTGACAATGTCATCATTCCCGAAGGCGATGCGCTTGAAACCGGATACCGCGCGCTGGATGCGATTCAACAAGCAACAGGCGTCGCTACCATTGCGCTTTGTGCCGAGATGATTGGCGGGATGCAATGGACGCTCGACACGACGGTCGAATACGCCAAGACAAGATTGCAATTCGACAAACCGATTGGCATTTATCAAGCAGTGCAACACCGCTGCGCCGAAATGGTTTTGTTCACCGAAAGCGCGCGTTCGTCGGTGTATTACGCCGCGTGGGCCTTATCGGAAAATGACCCCTCGGCGAAATTAGCGGTTTCAATGGCGAAGGCCTATTGCTCTGATTCCGCTCGTGAAACCGGTAATCGCGGCATTCAAATGCACGGCGGCATCGGCTTCACGTGGGAGCATAATTTGCACCTCTATTACAAACGCGCAAAGTCCTCAGAAGTCATGTTTGGTGATGCGACCTATCACCGCGAATTGATTGCCAAAGAGGTTGTGGACGAGCCGGAAAAATAGCCGCGAAAGCGCGCGAAGCGTTTGGGTTGCGATGTCAAATCCCTTGCAACCCAAACGCTTCGATCAATGAGCAATTAGCCTTCATTTTCTCCCGCCATTCCGATATTCATCCAGCAAATAGCGCTTGTCAGCCTTTCCCTGCGAACGGTATATTGCTATTTCCACAGCAAAGCCGTACTGCCGAAACAGCCAAGCTCAGCCTAGCGCGGAAACTGTGGCCGCCAGCACTCCTGAAACCAAGGCTGAGAGATTACGCGATCACGAGAAAGGAACACTTGAGCCGGATTGCTTAAGTGGATTGAGTGTATGGATAACGAGTTTCGCTTTGACGTTTTCCTGAGTCATAGTTCCAAAGACAAACCACTTGTACGTGACATTGCAAAGCGTTTGCGAGCAGACGGGGTGCGCGTCTGGCTGGACGAGTGGGAGATCAAACCCGGTGACAGCATTCCGGCGAAGATTGAGGAAGGGTTAGCGCAGTCGCGCGTGTTGGTGCTGTGCATGTCGGCACAGGCGTTCAGCTCCGATTGGGGGCAGTTGGAAAGTTATACGTTCCGCTTTCGGGACCCGCTGAACAAAGAGCGGCGCTTTCTTCCCCTGCGACTGGATGAGGCCAAAATCAGTGGAGAAAGACTTTTCGCGCAGTCATCCAAGGAGCAACTTTGCTTTTGCTGTTGCAGTCTTTAAGCCTATCAAGTGTAGTTTGTATTTGGAGGTATTCCTATGAATGCGAAAACGCAGAAGGACAAATGGAAAAGAGATCTTGACCTAGTAAAGAGAATTACTCAGATACTTAATAACAAGCCATCCCAAAAGAGTGAGAAAGAGTTATTCGACGATATTGTTGATCTAGTTCAAGAAAAGACAAATGCGATGAGTAGGCAATCCGCAAGACAAAAAGCTAATATGTGCTTGGCCTATCTTCGCGCGCCACAAGACATTAGAAACGAATATGAGAACAAGAAGCCTTCTTTCACAAAAATTGGCGAAGTATGCCTTCAAGTGTGCGAAAAAAAGAGGTCTATACTCAGCTATGACTTCGCCGTACCAGACAACATTGCCAGAACAATCATAGGGAATGCCATTAAAGTATCAAACTCGAAAAATGCCGCAGCTTGTGCGGGAAAGCTAAGAGAGGCTGTGAAAGCTAAACTTTTGGAAGTTAACAACAATGAGCTAGAGCCAACAGCAAAAGGCTGGCAGAGTCTACATCCCCCCATTGATCCAGATTTGATCAAGGATTCTGACACCTTTGAGGCTGAAATTGACCGGGCGATTATTGAAAGACATGGCCCAAAACCTAAGGATCACAAAGTTAGGCTGGACATGACATTTATGTGGAATCTTAGAGTTGTTCTTGATAAAAGTCGATTCAAATCCAATGAGCAGAAACTCATATTAAAAATATTAACCGGCAAGCCTCTTGCCAAGCCTTCCGAATTGCTCGTGATCTACATCGAATTAAAGAGGAAAATACCGAAGAGTATCGCCGAACAACTTGCGCTTATGGCATACAAAGAATTTCTGTTGGCAGAGAACAATAAAGAAAAAGCGGGGCGAAACGATAGACTTAGAAACCAGTTGAATAACCTGAAAAATACTGATGAAGAAGTATTGAGTAAAAGAAGAACAGAACAAGATAAATTGCGAAAGGAATTATTAGATGGAAAGGGCAAAGGTAAGTGTGCTCTGTGCGGAAACGAGTATGAAGATTTATCTCTTGTGGCTGCACATAAGAAAAAGAGACAATATTGCTCTGAGCAAGAGCGACTTGACCCCGATATTGTGATGCTTCTTTGTAAATTTGGTTGCGACCATCTTTATGAAGAAGGATTTATTCTGATTGAAAACGGCAAAGTAGTTGAGAATCCAATTAAGAAACCAAAAGGCGAAGAGAGAGCTTTTATTGAAAAACTAATCAAAGACAAACATTGTCTTGATAAGCGATGGTTAGAGAGGAACTCTGAAAAGTTTTTAAGTTGGCACTATGAGAATCATTTTGCAAAACGCTCAGGCACGGGATAAGGTGAGCTACCCTATGCTGCGACGAACTCAGATAAGCCATCCTTGAAGGCATCCGTTGGGACAACATTCTGTGGCGCTCTTCGCCGCTGCTTTTCAAACGGCTGAAGGAAGAGATTATTCAATTGAAAGACGAGGGCCGCGTGCTGCCGCGCTTCAATGAATTGCGCTAGACCGTGCATTGCCATGGCGAAGGACAGGTTCCAATATGAAGATGCGTATTCCAATCATTGGGTTAGACAACCCTTCAGCTAAATGGTACTTTCCTCCACAATTTACCATTTCATCTGTGGAGGCTAGTAAAATGACACGCGCTCAGGTTGGCTTGTTGCTGTTGTCTGTTTGTATTACCTTCCCGCTCATCGCCCAAACTGATCAAATCCCTGACAACCCGCTCATTGCCCTGCGCGTGGGCTCTGATCAAAAGCAGGCCCTCAAGGTTCACGACGCCATTTTTCAAGCCATCGGATTTGGCAATACCTTTCTGGTTACCACCCGCGATGGCAATGTCATTATTGATACCTCACTTGCCTTCAACGTCGCACGGCACAAACAACTACTCGAAGCCATTTCTAAAGGGCCGATTAAATACATTATCCTGACGCATGCGCATGGCGATCATACGGGCGGCGTTACGGCCTGGAAACAGCCAGGCACGAACATCATCGCTCAGCAAAATCACGTCGAGTTTCAGCACTATCAAGCAAGGCTCGCGGGGTTTTATGCGCGTAATAATGCCGCGCAGTTTGCGTTGCCAATCCCGCCTCAAAATGAATGGAAAGGAAACTACGGAGCGACGATTGAGCCAACGATTCTCTTCGATGACAAATATGAGTTTGAGCTTGGTGGCGTCAAGTTTGAAATCCTGCATACACCGGGCGAAACCTACGATCATCTGACGGTCTGGATTCCCCAATACAAAGCGGTGTTCGTGGGCGACAACTACTACGATTCATTCCCGAACATTTACACCTTGCGCGGCACACAGCCTCGTTGGGCATTGGATTATGTGAACTCGTTGAATAAAGTGCTGGCACTCAAACCGGAAGTCATGTTGCCGAGTCACGGGATGCCGGTCCATAGCAATGCGGAGATCGTAAAACGTGTGACACGCTATCGAGATGCCATTCAATACGTTCACGATGAGACAGTGAAGGGCATGAATGCAGGCAAGGATGTGTGGGCGCTGATGCGCGAAATCAAACTGCCGACGGCGCTGGATATTGGCGAAAGCTACGGCAAATTGTCTTGGTCGGTGCGTGGCATTTATGAAGGTTATGTCGGTTGGTTTGATTTGAAACCAGCGTCGGTATATGAACTACCTGTGAATGCGGTCTATTCTGATCTGGTAAAGTTGGCGGGCGTAGAGGCGGTAGCAAAGCTGGCAGCCGAACGTGTGGCAAACGGGCAGGCGACAGCGGCATTACATCTGAGCGAAATTGTCCTGACGGCAGACCCCAATCATCGCGGTGCGTTGGAGGCAAAATTGAAAGCACTCGAATACTTGCGCGACCGCTGTCGCAATAGCAATGAACGCGGCTGGTTGGAACATTTCATCCGCGAAACCAAAATGAAACTGGAAGGAAAGTGATGAGCGAATTACCTGCATCAATTGAGACTGGCCTTGAACAGTGGCATCAATTTGCCGCTACGTGGAAGCCAGAAATCCTGCAAGCATTGTTGACGGATGATTGTGTATTTCATTCGCCGTTTTTGTGGAAGCCAAAGCCGGGGAAAGGTAAAACGATGATGGCTCTGACGGCGGCTTCGCAGGTGTTTGAAAACTTCAAGTATCATCGGCAATTGACGGATGGGACCTCTGTAATGCTGGAGTTCAGCGCAAATGTGGGCGAGATGTCGCTCAAAGGCATTGACCTGATTCGCTTCAATGCGGACGGAAAAATTGAAGACTTTGAAGTGATGATTCGACCCTTCAAAGGGCTTCAGGCATTGGCGGAGGCGATGACGAAACAATTGATGAAACAGGGCGATTACGAAGCGTTCATTGCGGGGTAATATGTTGCTTTCCGAACGGCACGACAAAATCTTGCTCCTCACGCTGAACCGCCCCGAAAAGCGTAATGCGTTACATCCTGATTTAGTGGTCGAACTGCTCGCGGCGCTCGAAGCGGCTGCCACGGATGACACGTTGAATGTGGTCATCATCACTGGCGCAGGCAAGGCGTTCTGTGCTGGGCTGGACCTCGAACACACGCTTGGCAAGACCTCGCAACAAGGCTCAAAATTCGGTATCGTCTTTGACCTCTTTCATCGCATTTATACATTGCCGCAGCCGGTGATTGCGGCGATCAACGGCCCGGCGATTGCCGGCGGATTTGATCTGGCGCAGTTTTGCGATCTGCGATTATGCACGCCAAACGCTGTATTCTCGCAAGCGGAAATCAACCTTGGCCTGACGCAGATGATGTACCCGCTTTATAAAACCATCGGCCTGGCACGCGCGAAAGAATGGGCGATGACTGGCGCGGTGATTGATGCGGACGAAGCCTATCGAAGCGGTTTCGTGAATCATATTCATCCAAATGAGGCATTGATCGGGGAAGCGATGAAGCTGGCAACAACGCTGGCTGGCAAACCGCGCAAGGCATTGTTCGAGACAAAGCGACTGAGCCGTGAACTGATCGAAATGAATTACGACACCGCGATTGAACGTCAGCTCAACGCCATTCGTGAACGATTACAATCCGACGAGCATCGGCAGGCGCTCGAAGCCCACAAATCAAAACTCAAACAGAAATGACCGAACCGTCTATTCTTATCCGTCGTGAACCACCGCTCGGCTGGGTGATCGTCAATCGTCCCGCCGCTCGCAATGCTTTGACGACGGCCATGTGGCAGCAATTGGCCGATGAAATCAATGGGCTTGTCGCCGAGACTGACATCCGCGTCATTCTCTTGCGCGGCGCGGGCGACAAATCCTTTATCTCTGGCGCAGACATCGGTGATCTGAAAGCGCAACTTGCACAGCCTTCATTAGTCGCAGAAAGTTATCGGTTTACCACCCAGGTGATGGATGCGATCTCCACTGCGCCGAAGCCTGTGGTTGCGATGATTCAGGGGCATTGTTTGGGCGGTGGGGTGTTGATTGCCTTAGCGTGTGATGTACGCTTTGCTGGCGAGTCAGCGCAATTTGGAATCCCTGCGGCCAAGCTTGGTGTGGCCTATCCACCAGAGCATGGGATCGCAAGATTAGTGCATACGGTGGGGGCTACGCACGCCTCGGATATTTTACTTTCCGGGCGCACGCTGGATGCACCGGAGGCCTGGCGGATAGGTCTGGTGAATCGCGTCGTAGCTGCCGACGTCTTGGAATCACAAACGCGCGATTATGCTTTAGCCTTGGCACAAGGCGCGCCGCTGACCCTCGCCGCACACAAATTGGCAATCCAGCAGACGTTGCGATTTGAGCGTGATGTGGCTGCGATTGAAGCCGCTGTCGCGCAATGTTATCGCAGCGCGGATTGCCATGAAGGGTTGGCCGCTTTTCTCGAAAAACGTCCTCCCATTTTCAGCGGACAATAATCGCTGAATTTTGACAGAACCTGCATTGCAGCATAGACTGACCTCGCGGTTGCAACGACCGCACTAAAATTCCATCCGAATCACAAATCGTTTTACTTTTCAGGGAGGCTCTGTCGCTATGGCAACATCAGCTCAGGAAATGGATTTATCGCAACCTCGTGCGAAAGGGCGTCGGTGGTTAAAGGCTTTGCTGGCGCTGCTGGTCGTGATTGTGGGCGCCTTTACGACTTTGGGGATGTGGCCGGTGACGCCGGATTTTGTTGGCAGCGAAGGCACTGCCGGAGTTGATCCAAACGGAGGCGGTTTGAAGAAAACCTATCCGGCGTTGGTGGTTCCCGCAGACAATCCTGCGCCCTCCGATGCGAAACAAGACCCACGCGTTGAATTAGGGCGATTGTTATTCTTCGATCCGATTTTGTCGGGTGCCAATGACGTTTCGTGTGCGACGTGCCATCACCCTGACTTGGGGTTTGGCGATGGGCGACGACTTTCAATGGGGAAAGGTGGGAAGGGCTTAGGAGCAGAGCGATTAGGCGGGGACGTCATCAAACGCGGCGCACCGACCATCTGGAACGCGACGTTCAATCACAAACAGTTTTGGGATGGACGGGCTGAAACGCTCGAAGAGCAGGCCAAAGGCCCCATCACAAATGAGCACGAAATGGCTGAGAATCCTGATCAGTTGATCAAAGAGCTGAAAGCGATTCCCGAATACGTGCAAAAGTTTGAGCAAGCCTTCAATAACAAAGCGGGGGAGAGCCTGACATTAGAAAACATAGCCAAAGCGATTGCGACCTTCGAGCGAACTTTGACCGCGAACAATTCGCCCTTTGATAAATTCGTGGCGGGAGATCGCAGCGCGCTGACAGCGGCGCAAAAACGCGGCTTCAATCTATTCCGTTCGGGCAAGACCCGCTGCTTTGAATGTCACGGTGTTCCGACGTTTGCAAATCGGGATTTCAAGATTATCGGCGTGCCGGAATTAGAGGGGCAGGAGAAAGATTTCGGACGGTTTGATGTTACCAAAGGAGAAGGAAATAAATTTGCCTTCAAGGTTCCGACGCTGCGCAACGTGACGCTCACGGCTCCTTACATGCACAATGGCCGTTTCGCTTCGCTGGACGAAGTGATTGATTTTTATGCCGCAGGCGGTGGTCCCGGCGTTGGAAACCCCGTCCCACAACTCGACGATAAGATGCGTTCCTACAGCATCACCAAAGAGGAAAAGGCTGATTTGATCGCCTTTTTGCATTCATTGACGGACGAGTCGAGTCTTCCTGCATTTCCTGAAAAGGTTCCTTCAGGGTTGTCAGTAGTCTCGCGTTTGAATAATCCAGCGCGGGAAATTGCGAAGGCGGCGAACATCGGCGCAACAGCGGAAGAGCGCGTCGAACGTCAACCGACCACCATTACTGTTCGCGCGGGACAGTCCATTCAAGCGGCGTTCAATATTGCGCGCCCCGGCGATACGATTGAAGTGGAGCCTGGCATTTATCACGAGAGCTTGACGATTGATTTGGATAACATCACGTTCAAGGGGAAGAATACGGCCAGCCCGTTTGAGTACGCCAAAACCAAGCCCGACGAAGCGAAAGTTGGAACGCATCAGGTGATGGGCTGGCCAATTCTGGACGGCAGGAACGAATTGGCCGATGGAATTATTGCGACTGGCAGCAACTTCCGGATTGAAGGTCTTGAGTTTCGCAATTACAAAGCCAATGGCATTCAAGTGCAGCATGCGCACAAACCCATCTTCCGCGATTTGTTCGTGAATAATTCCGGTTTATACGGCACGTATCCAGTTAGCTGCACTGGCGTTCTGATCGAAAAAGTCGCCTGCACGCGTATTGCTGATGCAGCGATTTACGTAGGGCAATCACGCGACATCGTCGTGAAAGACAGCATCGCGTACGCCAGCGTGACCGGCATCGAAATTGAGAACTCTGTCAACTCCCTCGTCGAAAACAATCTCGTCTTTGACAATGCGAGCGGTATTCTGGTGTTCCTGTTGCCGAACAATGTTTCCAAGGTTGGGCGCGATCACAAGGTGCTTAACAACAAAGTGATCGGGAATAATCATGCGAACTTTGGCAATCCCAATGCAATCGTTGGGCAAGTGCCATCGGGGGGCGGAATTCTTGTGATGGCGGCAGACAACGTTGAGGTCGCCAACAATGAAATCCGTGAGAATAATTCTTACGGCGTAGCAGTTGCGAGCCTCGACATCAGTTTTCCGAAAGGCACGCAATTCGATGTCGGCCCCACTCCCGAAAACGTCTGGGTTCACTCCAACACGTATGTCAATAATGGCGCGAAACCTGATCCGAAGATTTTGCAGAACGGCTTACAAGGCACAGATTTGTTGTGGGATTTGAGTGGGTATACCAATCGCTGGGATGAAGCGAATGCGAAACGTATGATCCCGCTGCCGAGCAGCCCGTTCCCGCTATTTGTGAGGCGAGGGTATTGGCGCGTGTTGAATTGGTACGCAAAATATTTGGGATAGATTTTAGTAAAGTAGGAGGACGTTCTATGCCGTTTACGAGAATGGATCAAAGCACTGCCGCCGAATGGATGAACATTGGTCGTGAAGTCGCCAGACGACAAGCCCAAATGCCCACGCTCATCAAATCTATGCTACGGCAATTGGAAGAACAAGTGGATGGCTTCGAGACGAATCAGCTTGTGCATGCGTTACAAACTGCGACGCGCGCAGTGCGCGATCAGGCGTCAGAAGAACTGATTGTTGCGGCCCTTTGTCACGACATCGGCAAAGTCATTTCGGTGGTCAATCACCCGGCGATTGGAGCGGAAATACTAAAGCCGTATGTCTCGCGCGAAATATACGAAATCGTTCGCACGCATCAGGACTTTCAAGGCCGTCACTATTACGCCTTGATGGAAATGAATCCAAACGCACGGGAGCAGTATTGCCATGAACCCTGGTACGCCTTGGCGGAAAAATTTACAGACGAATGGGATCAGGCTTCATTTGACCCGGAATACGAGACGTTGCCGTTGACATATTTTGAGCCAATGATTGACCGCGTGTTTGGCAAAAATCTGCTCGCTAATTTCGATGCTGAAGCGCAAGCGTCCGCGTGAAAGAGGATTGCCATGAACATACGTCAGAACCATCAATTCGTTCGCCTGTTCGTCACCCTCACGGGTTTGGTCATGCTTGTCACCCACCTCACAGCGACCGGCTGGTCACAAGCTCGAACCCGGATCGCGTCGTCAGAACTCCTTCAGCTTTTGAACGGACTAGCGTCTGATAACGCAGGTGGTTTATACATCACTGATATTGGTACGCATCGTGTTGTAAAGCGGGACGCACGCGGGCGCATTACTGTGATCGCGGGAACAGGGGAGGCCGGATTTAGTGGTGATGGTGGACTGGCAACGAATGCTCAATTGCATGGGCCTCAGGATTTGCTCTTTGATGCTGAGGGGAATTTGCTCATCGCCGATACGGGCAATCAGCGCATTCGCAAAGTTGATCGGCGCGGCATCATTACTACTGTCGCAGGTGATGGCAAAGCTTTGCAGTCCAATTATAACGGAGCCGTTCCCCCGGCTTCGCTCAACAATCCGCAAAGCCTCGCGCTGGATCGGGAAGGGAACCTGCTGATTGCTGATACCTATAATCACGTGATTCGCAAGCTGGATCGAAGCGGCATCCTGACCGTCTTTGCTGGCTCCGTCGCGGGCTTTGGTGGCGATGGTGGTTTGGCTGTCAACGCACAGATGAGTTTACCGATGGCTGTAACCGTTGCACCGGATGGCAGCGTCTATGTGAGCGATGCGGGCAACAGTCGCATCCGACAAATTACGCTCGACGGTAAAATCAAAACGATTGCCGGGTTTGGCCCGGCGGCAGACACCTACGGTGGCGGATATGCAGGCGATGGCGGTCCGGCGGAAAAGGCCAAATTATTTTCGGCCACGGATTTGAAATGTGATGCGGCTGGCAATTTGTATATTTGTGACAGTGGCAATCATCGTGTGCGCGTGATTCGCAATGGCATGATCAGTACTATTGCCGCCGAGTTGAACTCCCCGCAAAAAATAGTGATTGCGAAGGATGGCACGTTGTTTATTAGCGACCGCGCCAATCACGCGCTTCGTCAACTGAACTCACGCGGCATCCTGCAAACCATCCTGCTCGGAACGAGCGCGAAAGAGTAAATGTATGCGATACAGGCAATGGCTCAAGCTCTTACTTATCAGTATTAGTCTGGGAATGGTGTTGTGGTTCGGAGCGAATTCTTTGCAGGCGCAAAAAGCGTCGAAAGATAAGTACCCTGCCGAACATGATGCTGACAAATTGAAGCCCACGCGCCCTGACAAACAGATTAGTGATTTAACGCAAACTGTTTCTGCGAATTTGCCGCAGTCGAAGGGATCGCTTCCGGTTATTCGCACGTTTATAGATCAACAATTGTTCAGCGCAATGAAGCGCGACAATATTCCCTCGGCCCCGCTGACGAACGACTATGAGTTCTGCCGCCGCGTCTATCTCGACTTGATCGGACGCATCCCGACGACCGAACAGCTCAAAGCCTTCGTGAATAGCAATGCGCCCGACAAACGCGATAAGCTGATTGACGAATTGCTGGCGTCTCCGGTGTGGGTGGGTCACTGGAGTTATTTTTACGCCGACCTGTTTCGCGCCTGTGGCAATCGCTTTGGCAATCCGACGCTGAAGCATTTCGATGCGTGGATTCGGGAGTCATTTCGCACGAACAAACCCTACGACAAGTTTGTGACCGAGATGCTGACCGCTTCGGCTCCGAATACGAATTGGATGCCGGATGCGGCGGCGAGCGGCTTTCTGACGCGCTGGCATCAAACGGGCGCGACGATGTACGACGACAACTACGAAGACACGGCGGACGAAATCATCGTCAACACCTCGCGCATCTTTCTTGGCATCAATTACCAGTGCATCTCGTGTCACGGCGGCAAAGGCTTTTTGGAAAAAGTCAGTCTCGATTTGGTGAGCAAAAAACGCCAGGACTTTTGGCAGATGGCCGCGTTCTTCGGACGAATGCGAATGCGCATCGTGCCGTATCAGGATCGGATGACGCTGACCGAAGACGGCGACGGCTACAACGCAAAAGGGTGGAGCCAGGTGCGGTTGCAGCGCGAAGGCGGCGACGTCCACCCGACCTTTATTTTGACGGGCGAAAAGGCCGATTTGTCGAAGCCGCTTCGTCCCCAATTCGCACGAATGTTGACAACCAATCCGCAATTCGCGCGCGCGACCGTGAACCTGATCTGGAAACAGTTTTTCGGCCTCGGCATCGTTGATCCCGTAGATTCATTCGATATGGCGCGGCTCGACCCGAAAGCACAGTTGCCTTCAAACTGGACGTGTCAGCCGACCGATGCGGATTTGCTGAATACGCTCGCCGCTGATTTTGTCAAAAACAAATTCAGCCTGAAAACATTGATGCGCATGATTGCGCGGTCAAGCGCCTATCAACTTTCGGCGCGCTTTCCGGGTGAATGGAAAGAAAGTTATACGCCCTATTTCGCGCGCCATTTCGTCAAGCAGCTCACCGCCGAACAATTGCACGACGCGATTTGTCAGGCGACGAACGTGTTCGGCAACTACGCGCGCAAAGATTGGACATACGACACGCCGCTGCCGCCCGTGAAATATTGGACGGAAACAACCGGGCCGGAAGGCGTCGGATCGTCGGATGCCAAGACGTTCATGCGCACATTCGGTCAATCGAACCGCGAACAATTTGATCGCCAACCCGGCGGCTCGATCCTGCAAGCAATGTCGTTGATGAACAGCCCATTTGTGAACAAAAAAGTCCTCGCCGAAAACGGCAGCCGCGTCGAGCAATTGGTGAAATCATCGAAGACGAATGCTGAGATTGTGGAGGCATTGTACTTGGCTACGTTGTCGCGTTTACCTTCGGCGCAGGAGAAGCAACTGGCGGTGTCGTGGTTGGAGAAAGACCGCAAACAGGGCGCAGAAGATTTGCAGTGGGGGTTGCTGAATAAGTTGGATTTTGTTTTTAACTACTGACGGGCGTGATGACCAGCTTGCTCAAGTTTCTGAGAGATTAAGGACATAGGAATGATTGTCATGCTAAAAAACCTAAAGTACGTGTTTGTATTTCTGATGCTTACTTGTTCGTCTGCTTTCTCGCAAACTAAATCCCTAACCATAGGTGGGATAAATCTGCGTATTGGCATGCAGCGTGAGGCCGTAATGAAAATATTAACCGATAAATATAATGTATTGGCAGTAGCAGAAAACACTTTTGCTATCAGAGAATATGATAAAGTCAGCAATAGTCATGTAGTGTTAGGATCGATAGTATTTGAGGGAAACCAGCTTAGTTACATCAGTCGCGAGATAGATACATCGGGCTGGCCAAATGACGAAGGATATGCGGTTGCGAGAGCCATATACCTAGCTATTGACGGGACTATACCAATAACTGATAGCGATGGGGTCAAACGTTCGGATGCAAAAATATTGATTAGCAATGTAGAAACAAGCAAACCTTCAGGAAGCATACGCAGGATTAACATACTTATAAATAACCACATGCTTATGCTCCGCATTTTCGATTCCGAAAAAGGCAAAAGCGTTGGTGTTACAGTAGCTGTTCAGGCAAAAGCGTGGTAATGCCGGTGCCTTATTATAGGAGCGCCATATTCGACACATAATTATACTTAGTGAGTGTCCCAAGCCCCAGAGAAAGTGAGAGCCAATTGAAGATAATTGGTGTCAAACAGTACATTAAATATAGCACTCAGCCCTACAAGTTGAGGATGTACCAATGGAAGAGATCAAATTAAATAACGTCGAGAGTGAAAGTAGTTCTGACGATGATAACAAGGCAAAGACTGAAAGGGGGCGGCAACGTGTACTGAGCCATCTTGCCGCAGGAAAAATTACTAACCTTCCAGATCAAGTTGCTCACATACTAAATCATTTTCCAGGAACTAGAAATTCAGACAAAAAGCTAGCTATTCAACTAATTAAACTATTCTACCCCGGCTATATTGATCAACAGGGGAAGGTCTCGATTGATGCCCTTGAAGAACTTCCAAAGCTTTATGATATGCAGCGTCATCGTGCCAAAATTCAGAATGACTACGGTTTATTTTTGGCTGATCCTGATGTACACGCCTTTCGGAAAAAACTATCCCAGAAGGCGCGCGAGACTTTGGTATCAGAAGGGCGTATTGCGTCAAATCTTAGAATATTCGCTGATGAAAGTGGCAAGAGCGGTAAAAATGACAAGTTTATTATCATCGGCAGCATCTGGATTTATGGGAAAAAAGATTGGGAATTTCTCGAACATAGATTTCGTGACTGGCGTTACGCGAGAGATTCCAAACGAGAATTTCACTTCAACAAAATATCTCAGCATGAAGTTGCTAAAGAGGCGCTTTCGTTTTTCAGGGAAGCACTTTTTCAAAGCCAACTCACATCATTTATTACATTAGCGATTGAGCGGTTAGGAATCCCACAAGGTAGAATGTCTTCAGCCGTATATGAAGCATTTGCTGAGTTAGTCATTTCTGGCATTCAAGCTGAATTTAATGCCCGGCGTATTACGCCGCCCGTGAGTTTACAGGTGCATAAAGATGCTGACCCAGATACTGATGTGTTGGAGGTTACGAAAATGGAGCGCCGAATCGAAGAAGGTATTCAAGCCGTATTTTCAAACCAAGAGGCAAGGCTTGAAAAAGTTGGTTCTTTAGATTCGGCAGGGTTCGATCTTATTCAAGTTGCAGATATATTTACCTCATCTGTGAATAGATGGATAAATATTGGTGTGCCGAATCCAGATGGAAATGCAAAAGACTACTTAGCTCATGAAATTGGTAATTTAATGGGATTTGAATTATCGAACGGAAAACTGATTACTTCCGGTGACTTTTGTAAAATAATCTACCCGTCAGAACAATTACGGACAGTGAACGTGCAATAAACGCATCTAACATTTCGTTACATGTATTCCTCTAATAGAAGAAGGGAAGCCTTATGTTAATAAAATTTGGAGATACAATTCTTAACACAGATCATATTGTTCGTGTCTATTGGATGTTACTCAATGGCACAGAACGCAAGCTGTACATTGATACAGTGATAACATCTCATAAAGAAACCGAGTCAGACATTGTATATGTCCCGGATCAATATGCAGAAAAGGTATGGAACTACCTTGCTAAAGATTCGGTTGATTTATCTTCCTGAGAAAAAGCTTTTCTTTTCAGCGAATACAAATGTTTGCCTGGGTATTCACAACTGGATTCGGACAATGAGCGAAAAAGAGTACCAGCAGCTTATCGAGCGCATGCTTGCCCATGAGGCCGCCAGTCCAATGATTTCCAGCGAGACGGGGGTGAAAGCCGCCCGGAAAGCAGGCAAGCTGGCGGCACAGGAAGAGATTGCGTGGGCCGCGAGCGGGTGGGCTGGCGCTGCACTTTTATGGCAGCCCACGCATGACAAAGAAGGTGGATATGATTGCCTCCAATGGAGCTAAAAACGCTAGATCGAACAAGGATAGATGGAATCAGCAAATGAGTGAAAATGACTATAAACAACTGGTCGAGCGTGTACTGCAAAACACCGCCAATCTGATGATCGCAACGGACACGGGCATTGAGGCGGCACAACAAATGGGGCGATTAGCGGAGCCGGAAGAAATTGAATGGGCGGTGGCTGGCGGGCTGGCAATGCACTTGTATGGCAGTCAGCGACTGACGAAAGATGTAGATATTATTGCCTCACGGGAGTTATCGTTGACGCCGCAACATCAGCTTAGTTTTGGTGGCAGCAGCTATACACTGCAAATCGGCAGGTATAATGTCCAAATTGATTGGATCGTCCGCAATGATGCGTATCAAAAATACTATCGCGCCGCACTGAAGGAGGCGATTGAACTCTCTAATGGTTTGCGGCTGGTGACACCGGAGTGGCTGGTGATTCTCAAGCTCAATGCTGGGCGACAAAAAGATTTGGATGACATCGTCTTTCTGTTGCGGCAGCCACAGACGGTTGATCGCCCAACCATTAAGCAGAAAGTAATCGCCACAGCAGGTGAAGACGTTTGGTATGCGATGTTGCCTAATTTTCGCCGCTTGTGTGATCTGGCGGATGGGAATACAAAAGAACCGAATAAATATTACGATCAAGAGTAGGACTCAGATTCATTACAGTTGAAGGAGAATAATTTGATGAACATTCCTCGCAATTTACTGACGGTGAGTACCGTGTTTTTATTTGTCACAGTTATTATGCTTGGCGTCTGGGTCTATGACTTGTCTGCGAGTCAGACGCAAGGCACGCGCAAGTTCTCGCCGGAAGGATTTGAGTTCAGCACGACAACGCCGTCTCTCAAGTATCATCTGCCGCGCGCGAAATATAAGGGGACGACTTTCAAGGCAACCTGGATCGCGGAAAATGCAGAAGAGGTAAGTCCAAACTTTGAAATTGATGCAGCAGAGGTTACGCCCGGAACGCAACCGGCGATCTTCTTTAACCTGAGCAAGCCCAACAGAGATTGGCCCAAAGGGCAATATCGTTTGGAAATCAGAGCCGATGGTGTGCTGGTGAAAACAGAGAAATTTTTTATTCAATAAGTTTTGCGTAGTAGGGAATTAACCCTTGAGGTCGCACCCATGAATTATCAAGATCGAAACGTTCTCTCACTCACTCGTCGCGAACTCCTGCGCATCGGTGGCATCAGTTTGGTCGGCGGCTATCTCAACGCCTTTCGTCCAAACAATGTGCGCGCCGCACAAAAAGCCAAACCACAAGCGACCGCGCGGCAAGTCTTGTTCATCAACCTCGACGGCGGCTTGAGCCAGGTGGATTCGCTGGATGCAAAAGAAGGCGCGTGGACGCCTGGTTATTTCGATATTCGCAGTTATGCCAACGCTCTAAAATTGCCGTCGGGTGTTTTCAAACATCTGCCGAGCGTGTTGGATAAACTCACAGTCGTGCGTTCGATGAGCGCGTGGGATGTCGTTCACGGGCGCGCTCAATACTACATTCAAACCGGGCATCCGCTGAATCTGGCCCTGGCAAAAGAAGTCCCTGCGCTTGGCGCGGTCGTCTGTCACGAACTGGCAAGTCAGCGCAAAACGACAGATTCATTGCCTGCATATATTGCGATGAATCTGGCTGGGAATCAGGCGGGGCTGATTAACCAGGGTTTTTTATCGGCAGAAGTTGGGCCAATGAGCTTAGCGGTTGGAGACTCGGCGCCAAACCTTGCACCGCAACCGGGGATGGAGGAAACCTTCAAGCGGCGCTGGGAACGATTGCAGCAACTTGATGGTTCACTGCGCAGCGCGAACGGCCATACGGATCGCAGCTTTGCGGATTATCAGGATTACTACAAAGGTGCGTACGCGATTATGAATGACCCTCGCGTACCAGAAGTCATGACGATTAGTGACGAGGATAAAAAGCGATACGGCAGCAGTTCTATTGGCAATAGTTTGATTTTGGCCCGCAATCTTTTTAAGGCTGATGCCGGGACGCGGTTCATCATGGCAAGTCAGGGCGGCTACGATCATCACGGAAACATCTACAAAGAAGGCACGCGCAACCACGTCGTACTCATGAAAGAACTCGATGTCGCATACACGAATTTGCTGAAAGACCTCGACAGCATTCCGTCCAAATACGCGCCAGGAAAAACGCTGCTGGATGAGACGCTGGTGGTTTGTATGAGCGAGTTTGGTCGAGTTCCGGGTCCGATAACGGAAACGCGAAAAGGGCGCGAACATTATATGCAGGTGCATTGTGGGATGTTTGCTGGCGGTGGAATTCGTCGTGGCGCAGTGATTGGAAAGACGGATGATTTAGGCGGAAAGATTGTTGAGGCTGGCTGGTCAGCGCAACGTCCAATTTATATGGAAGATGTTGCTTGTACGATTTATTCTGCGCTTGGAATTGATTGGACGAAATCTATTCAAACGACTCCGTCGGGGCGAGCTTTTCATTACATCGAAAACGCTTCTGGCACAAAGTACGTTGGCTTCAAGCCAGTCCAGGAATTGTTTGCCTAGCCGTTATTCGACCAGTTCACACCAGTGACAAATAAACTGCGCAATCGTCTCCATTACAGTTTGCACTGAATCCAAATCCACCCATTCATCTGGTTGATGCGTGTTACCTCCCACTGGCCCAAACAGTAGGGCAGGGGTATGGAAATGCTGGTGTAAGACGAACAGGTCACAAGGCGCGCCGAAGCCCTGAATATGGGGTATTTGTCCCGCCACTGCCTGAAAAGTCTGAGCCAGTTGCGACACTATCGGTTCGGTCTGATCAATAGCAGAGCCGGGGAGCCAGACAATAGGAAAGGTCACTTCGGGTTTAATCGAAAACAGGTCTGAGCGGTAAGCCGTGATCTCGTCAAGCCAATTGAAAAACTCCCGATCCACTGCGCCTAATTCTTCGCCTGGCATTTGTTGCCAGTAAAGTTCAATTCGGCAAACCTGTGGAATGGTCATGGGAACGTGTGTTCCCCACCCGCCCGCATTGACCTTCAAGACCCAGACCGGAACGGGATCGGAAGACGCCTGATAGAGTTTGTGAATGGGTGCGGTGGCCTTGCGGCGCTGAGCAAATTCCGGGAGTTTGCTCAGAAAATATTGAAGCTGTTCAGTGACAGGCGGTGATGCTTTG
>JAEUQN010000005.1 GCA_016789725.1 Blastocatellia bacterium
AGATGCAACGAAATTCTCCTTGTCTTCATTCTTGGTCTGAGGCTATTATGCGAAGGATTTGACGGCCTCGCCTCTAACCTTTTTAAACTCTGCTAGGAATTGGGTTTACAAGTAGTAGGCGAGCTTTCCTGATGATGCTATAAAAGCATCAGTAAGTCCGAGACGGTTCCCGATAAAATCTAAATGGCCGAGGTGCCTAAGAATTTGTCTGCTAGGTGGAAACAGCTTGACTAGAGAACAGCAACAAATCAATGAAAACGAAACAGGAGTTGTGCCTAGTCAGTGGTCGGCCTTGAATGCTTTGACAGTAGATGTAGAGGATTATTATCAAGTCGAAGCCTTCGCTGGCGTTGTTCGTCGCGAGGATTGGCCTAATTGGGAATCTCGCGTGGAGCGCAATACGAAACTATTGCTGGAGATGTTTGCTCGCCACAGTGTTCGTGGGACGTTTTTCACGCTCGGTTATGTGGCTGAACAGCATCCACAACTCATCCGTGAAGTCGCGGAATCTGGTCACGAAATCGCTTGTCACAGTTATTATCATCGGTTGGTTTACTCACAAACGCCAGATGAGTTCCGTCAGGATTTGCGCAACGCCAAGCATCGCTTGGAAGATTTGATTGGTGCGACAGTTATTGGCTACCGTGCGCCAAGCTACTCCATCACCTCACAAAGTTTGTGGGCGCTTGATATTTTAATTGAAGAAGGCTTCAGCTATGATTCTTCGATTTTCCCTGTGCATCACGACCGCTATGGAATGCCGGATGCTGAGCGATTTCCGCACGTGCTACATCGTCCGACGGGCGAGATTGTTGAGTTTCCTCCTTCGACCGTGAGGATTGGCGGGACGAATTTGCCAATCTCAGGTGGTGGGTATTTTCGCCTCTATCCATATCCTCTATTTCGTTTGGGTTGGCAAAAAATCAATCGCACGGAGGCCGAATCAGCGATTTTCTTTTTGCATCCCTGGGAAGTTGATCCTGATCAACCAATTGTTCCGGGAACGCGGCTTAATATTTGGCGGCATCGCGTGAATTTAAGCCAAACACAACGCAAGTTGGAACGTTTATTGAAGGATTTCGCTTTCGCTCCAGTCAGAGAGATTCTGGCGAAGAGAAATCTGGGCTTGCAGACGCGGGAGATGGCGTTGGCGGCAAATTGAATTTACACATTGTGGAAACAGCAATCTTGCAAGCAGCAAAAGCAACAACAAAACCAAAATCACTTACAGTGCGTGCTTATCGCAGCAGTGACGCTCCGGCTTGGGATGAATTTGTCCAAAACTCTTTGAGCGGCACGTTTTGTCATTTGACCGGTTGGACACGCGTGATGGAGCGTGTATGGAATCATCCGCTCCATCATTTGCTCGTAGAAGATCAGGGCGCAATCAAAGGCGTCCTGCCGCTCTTCCATATTGAAAGTCGGCTGTTTGGCTCAATGCTGATCTCAACACCAAATGGAGTGTATGGTGGTATTGCCGCAGATAATCCTGAGGCTAAAAAGGCGCTGCTCAGCGAAGCAAAAAATCTAGCTGCAAGGTTGCAGGTAGATTTTCTGGAATTACGCCACGCTTTTGAAAAGGAAGAAATCAAAGATCCAGAGCTTCATCGCAAAGATTTGTACTTTGCATTTGAGCATCCGCTGACTACTGATGAAGACGCGTTGATGAAATCTTTTCCCCGTGATGTCCGTACCATGATTCGCAAAGGGAGCAAAAACGAATTGACCTCACAGCTTGGGCGCGAGGAATTGTTGGATGAATTCTATGAGGTTTATGCCACCAGCGTTCGCAATCTTGGTACCCCTGTTTTTCCAAAGCGATTGTTTGCCGAGTTTTTGCGCGAATTTCCTCATCACAGCGATATCCTGCTGATTCGGCAGGGGGAAAAGGTTGCGGGCGGTGTCTTGAACTTCTATTTTCGTGAAACTGTAATGCCGTATTATGGTGGTGCGTATGTGGAATTTTATCGCGCAGGTATCAACAATTTTATGTATTGGGAGTTGATGCGATCCGCCGCCGCGAGAGGCTTTACCCGATTTGACTTTGGGCGTAGTAAAGCTGGAACTGGTGCCTATGAGTTCAAGCGAGGTTGGGGCATGCAAATGAACGCATTGCCTTACCAGTTTTTCCTCGTTCGTGCTAAAGAATTGCCCAATCTCAATCCCACAAATCCGAAGTTTGAGATGATGATCAATGCCTGGAAACGCCTTCCCCTTGGCGTGACAAAGGTCCTTGGGCCAATGATCGTCAAATATTTACCTTAGGAGAGGATGGGTGCGCGGTTATTGTAGTTGCCTGGTAGGAGCTTAAAATCCGCATTAGTCTTTTAGCCCCTCACAATCAAAGTTCCTTTTAAGCTGACCACGAAAGCAATGAAAGTTCTTCACGTTCTTGATCACTCACTACCCTATCTGAGCGCGTATAGCTTTCGGAGTATGTATCTAATCTCGCAACAGCGCCAAATGGGAATTACGCCAGTGGTGCTCACCTCACCGAGCCATGAAAGCTTTGATGAAAATTGCGAGATTCTGCAAGGCGTCCAGCATCATCGCTCCAAATGGGCAGATTTTTACTACCTACCTCAACCACGATTCATTCCCGGCTTGCGATATGAAGCTTATATTGCCGCCCTCGCCAAGCGGATTGTCCAGGTTGCGCGCGATGCCGACGTAGATTTGATTCACGCGCATTCGCCCGCACTCAATGGACTTGCCACTCGTCGTGCGGCAAAGCAATTGAAGAAACCCTGGATTTACGAGTTGAGATATTATGAGCAGGACGCGGCGGTGGATAGCGGGCAAACCAGTTATTACTCAATTCGCTATAACCTGGCCCGATGGATGGAAGAACGTGTTTTGAGGCAGGCTGATTTGGCTATCACCACTTCGACTTCGATGCAGAAAGAATTGCTGGCACGCGGTTTCAGCTCACGCAAATTACTGGAAGTGCCAGAAGGCGTAGATACGCGTATGTTTCATCCGCGCTTGCCGGATGCCGAGTTGATCGAACGCCACCATCTCAAAGGCAAAACGGTGATTGGATTCATCGGATCTTTCTATAAATACGAAGGGCTGGATCGCCTGATAGGGGGGATGAGCTATTTGCTACGCGAACGGCGCGACCTCAAGCTTATCCTGGCAGGTTCGGGCGAAGTGGAATCGCAATTGCGCGCCCGTGTTCCGCGTGAATGGAACGATCATTTCATTTTCACAGGACGTATCGAGCAGGAAGATATTTTGCGATATTACTCGGTCATAGACATTTGCGTGTATCCGCGCCTGAGTACGCGGATGACCGAGTTGACGACGCCAATCCGACCGCTGGAAGCCATGTCTATGGAACGCGCCGTGATTGGCAGTAATGTGGGCGGTATTGCGGAATTGATTCGTCACAATAAAACCGGCTTCGTCGTTGAGACCGATGACAAAGTGGCCCTGGGAGCTTCGATTTCACATCTTGTAAACAACCCCCACGAGCGAAAAGAGATGGGCAAGCGTGCGCGCGCACAGATTGTCAAGCAGCGAGAATGGGCGACTATTGCGCTCAAATATTCTGACATTTATGAACGTGTTGTCTCGGTGAAAAGCACGCGGTTGCTGACCGGCATACAGGTTCCTGAGACGGAAAAGGAAAGGCCGACGTGGCAAGAAAGTCGGCCTTCTGAAAGCCAAACGAAGATTTGAATGCTTCTTGATAGAGGCGCGCGGGTGCTTCTGTCGAGAAGGGTTAGGAGCTATGAACTGTAATCATGTCTGCGACCGCCATTGAAAAGGAAGCCAAACCGGATCCATTGCTCGCAACTCCTCCTCCGCCCGAAACTGAAAGCCCTGAAGCCGAGTTGCGGAATGCTGTTGAGTGGAGCGATAGCATCATTTCTCACCTCAAGGAATTGACCCACCATTGGGAATTACTACAGCTCACGACCCAACGCGAGTTGAAAATTCGCTACAAGCAAACTGCGCTCGGAGCCGTGTGGGCCGTCTTGCAACCGCTTTCCCTGATGTTAGTGTTCGGCATTTTCTTCTCGTATTTCGCTGGGATGAAAGGCGACACCGGAATGCCATACGCGCTGTTTTCGTACACGGGGTTGTTGGCGTGGACGTTTTTCTCAACGGCGCTTTCGTTTGCCATTCCAAGCTTGATTACGAATTCCTACGTCATTACAAAAATCTACTTCCCACGTGAAATCGTACCGTTGTCATGCGTGCTGGCAGCGTTTGTTGATTTCCTGGTGGCGGCTGTGATTTTTGTGGGACTGCTGTTGTTTTACCATAATGAAATCACGATCAATTGGAACATCTTTTTTGTGATTCCGTTGATGGCAATTCAATTGCTTTTCACCATTGGGGTCAGCTTTTTCCTCTCGGCGTTTACGGTACTCTATCGAGATGTGCGCTATGCAATGCCATTGGTGATTCAAGTCTGGATGTTTGCAACGCCGATTTTATATTCTGCGACGAAGGTCAAAGAGAAAAGCGAAACACTGTACAGCCTGTATATGACCTTGAATCCAATGGCTGTAATTATTGATAGCTATCGCAAGTGCATCATTCAGGGGCTGACCCCGGATTTGAAGTTTCTTGGAATTGCCGCCGCGATTTCCATTTTGTTGGTGCTGGCGTCATACAAATATTTCAAGCACTTGGAGCGAGAATTCGCAGATTTAGTATAGGTGTCAGGGGGCAGGTGTCGGGTGTTGGGGAAAGGCGAAGGCGCTTCCTGACACACAGTACCGGACACCTATACCGAGCACCTGACACCCGACACCTGTTTTATGAGCATTGTTGTTTTAGATAAAGTTTCCAAGACATATCGCCTCAGTCGGCTTGGCTCGAAGTCCATTCGGGAAGAAATGGCCAGGATGATGAAAAACCTGTTGCCGAGTTCTAAAGGCCAGGCGGGCAGCGATGAATTTTACGCGCTGAAAGAAGTTGATCTTGCCATCGAACGCGGCGAAACAGTCGGCTTTATTGGCCCGAACGGTTCCGGCAAAAGCACGTTGCTGAAACTGCTGGCGCGTATCATTTATCCCAATCATGGCAAGATCATGGTCGGCGGCTCAGTTGCTTCATTGATTGAAGTCGGAGCGGGCTTTCACCCCGAATTGACGGGGCGCGAAAACATCTTTTTATACGGCTCAATTATGGGCATGAAGAAAGCTGAGGTCGTGAAGAAATTTGACCGCATCGTGGCTTTTTCCGAAATGGAGAAATTCATTGATACGCCGGTCAAGCGCTATTCATCGGGAATGTATGTACGGTTGGGGTTTGCCGTGGCCGCACACATCAACCCGGCGGTTTTATTGGTGGACGAAGTTCTGGCGGTTGGCGATGCAAACTTTCAAAGCAAATGCCAGCAGCGAATCGAAGAACTTCGACGCGGCGGGATGACGATTGCCTTTGTCTCTCACGATATGCCTGCGGTCGAACGCTTATGTGATCGTGTTGCATTTATCTCGAAAGGACAGCTCCGCGCGATTGGCAAACCGCAAGATGTCATCAGTCTGTATTACAACGAAGTCCTCTTCGCAAAGAAATCCAGCACGCACTTAGCGCAAAACAACACGGGTTTAGCGATTGAATCAAAGACTTCGCTCTATGGGCAAGAAGCGGAAATCCTGAGCGTGAAATTTTACAATGGCGATGGACAGGAAACTGACACTATTGCCATGGGCGAAAATTTGACGGTGCGCCTTCATTACCGCACGTACACGCCAATAGACGACCCTGTCTTTGAGATGTTGTTTTATTCGCCGGATGATCGGCTCTATTCACATTTGACGACGGCGATCAATGGTGAGGCTATAAACTCTCTGCCTGACGAAGGTATGGTCGAATTTGATTGCCGCGAATTTGGCTTGTCTCCCGGCATCTACAAGATTGATGGCATCTTCAGCAAACGCGGCTCAGTTGCGCCGTATGACTTGAAGCCGCGTCAATACATTCTCAAGGTTCTGCCCGGCAAATCGGTACGAGGGATGTTTTATATGCCGCAGCAGTGGCGTTTGCTGCCGCCGAATGAAACGATCAATGTGCAATCGGCGGACACGAATTTCGTTTAAGAGAACGCGCTCACGCCTCCTCAATCACTCGTCGGCCCTCAACTCTAAACTTTTCACTTAACACCAGCTTGACCGCTTCAGCATAGCTTTTGTGTTCTTCCACCAGAATGCGACTTGCCAATGTATGGTCATCATCGCCTGGTAAAACCGGCACGATGGCTTGTCGAATAATCGCTCCGTGATCCAATTCCTCATCCACAAAATGCACCGTGCAGCCAGAGAATTTTACGCCGTACTCGAAGGCTTGTTTCTGCGCATCAAGCCCAGGGAAGGCCGGCAATAACGAGGGATGAATATTCAAAATGCGTTGCGAAAACTCGCGAATGAACCAAGGCGAAAGCAAGCGCATGTAGCCTGCCAGACAAACCAAATCTACCTCATGTTTATGTAACTCGGTTGCCATTGTGCGGTCGTGTTCTTCGCGTGTTTTGCCGCGATGATCCAACACCACCGTCGCAATTCCGCGTTCCTGCGCTTTGGCCAGGCCGCCTGCCGTTGCCACATTGCTGATGACGAGCGCAATTTCCGCATCGGAAATGCGTCCCTGCGCCACAGCGTCTGCCAGGGCGACCATATTCGATCCACGACCTGAAATCAGAATCCCAAGTTTTTTCACGGCATAAACTCCTATTGTTACAATTCACCCAATGAAGGTTGACGATTATTGGCCTTCAACCTTCATCTGGCAAGCAGGTGCGGCGTGAATCTTTGGACAAAATCCGTTGTGATCTTTACACTCTTGCTCCGAACGATACAGACAATCCAAGAGGAACTATGCACCCAACTCACTCCGACACACATCCCGTTCGCACAGGCGAAGAGTTGAACGAAGAAGTCTTGTCAAAGTATTTGCGTGCGCAGTTGCCAGAAGAGATGACCGCTGATCGAGAAATGGCATTAGAGCAATTTCCCGGCGGGCACTCCAACCTGACATATTGCGTAAAATTCGGTGAACATGAATTCGTGTTGCGTCGGCCCCCGGTTGGCCCTGTCGCTCCAACGGCACACGACATGCCGCGTGAGTTTCGCATGCTGGCAGCAATCAATCCTGTATTTCCACTTGCGCCGAAGCCCTATGTGTTATGCGAAGATACTTCAATCATTGGTGTACCATTTTACTTAATGGAGCGACGGCGAGGTCTTGTCGTCCGGCGTGATCTTCCGCCCGAAGTTGGCGAAGATTTAAGTTGGCGACGGCGCGTCAGTGAAAGCTTGATAGATGCGCTGGCGGATTTGCACGCGATTGATCTCGAAAAAAACAACCTCCTGCATTTGGGAAAGCCCGTCGGCTTTGTCGCACGGCAAGTCAAAGGATGGTCGGAGCGTTGGCAACGAGCGAAAACGAGCGAAGTCCCAGAAATGGAAAGCTTGGTTGAGTGGTTGCGCGAACGCTTGCCTGCCGAAGCGAGGCGTCCGACGTTGCTGCACAATGATTACAAACTCGACAACGTAATGCTGGATGTGAATGATCCGACCCGGCTCGTGGCAATTCTGGATTGGGAGATGTGCGCACTTGGCGATCCGTTGGTTGACCTCGGTTTGTTACTTTGTTACTGGTCGCAAAAAGGCGATTCCGAAGCCCGCCGCGAAGCCATCAGTTCGCTGACAGTTTTGCCTGGTTGGCTGAGCCGCGCCGAATTGATTGAACGTTATGCTACGCGCACCGGGGCAGATGTCTCGAATATTGTTTTTTATGAAGTTCTGGCGCTTTTCAAGCTCACCGTCGTTTTGCAGCAAATCTATTATCGCTATCACATCGGCCAAACCCGCGACGAACGGTTCGTGGATTTTGGCAAACGTGTTGCGGGGCTTGCCGAATCTGGTTGGGAATTGGCACAGACCGGAACAACGCCTGATTATCTAAATTTGAATATTGCCGGACGACATCAAGACATGGCGTAGTTTGAAACCGATGCAACCTCCGCAATCTGAATCAGGAGTCGCCACCAAGCTGCTCAAAGCCATTCTGGCTAAAGCCGGGCTGGAATTTCTCGTCATCCTCATTGCCATTTCTCTTGCCGCTTATACTCATCTCAATCCTCCCATTCGCGGTGCGATTGATGTTGTGGATACGACGCGTATTGCTGGTTGGGCTTACGATCCGCGTGACCCCAGCGACCATTTGGAGGTGCAACTTTTCATTGGAGGGCGGTTGATCACATCGCGCCGCGCCGACGAACAACGCAATGATTTGGTGACGGCTGGTGCTGCAATGGATGCTAGGCATGGATTCAGCTTCGCCGTACCGGAGCTACGATTGGCAACGGGCAAACATCGCGTGGAAGCCTATGCGGTGCGTGCTGGCGGCGGAAAGAATAAATCGCTCTTAATTTTGACAAAAAAAGAGTATTGGTTGGAAATTAAATGAAATGTCTTAGGAAAATCGTGGAAAGGATTGGTGGAGCTAAGGGGGATCGAACCCCTGACCTCTTGACTGCCAGTCAAGCGCTCTTCCAAGCTGAGCTATAGCCCCATTCTCAATGAACAACGGGCGCGATGATAGCGGAACGACTTGTGGCAGTCAAGCAATGGTTTCAGTTATACTGCTGGCTAGTGAAATTGATGCGTATGCGTGAAGTGATGATTCAAATGAGTTTTTCCTCCGCACATTGGTTGCGTAATTATGTGGGGAAGTGCGCTAACTTGCACGGCCACAACTATCGCGTTGAGGTCTATGTGCGAGGCAGGGAATTAGACAAAGCGGAGATGCTAGTAGATTTCGCGGATTTGAAAGCTGCGACTCGTCGCGTGGTAGATTATCTGGATCACCAGAATATCAATGAATTGCCGCCCTTTGACCAAGAGATGAATCCAACGGCTGAGCGAATGGCAGAGTATTTTTTGTCTGAAGTCGGGCGGGAAATCAGCAACAATGGCGTACAGGTTTACAAAGTGCGTATCTGGGAAACTGACACTTGTGCGGCAACGTACGAAGTGGATTAAAGGAGTAGCATTATGTCAGAAACAATAAATCCCGAACTGAATTTTATGGATGAACTGGCCGCTTCATTTTGGGCGGTAATGCCAGAGGAAATGGCAACGACGGTAGCTGGCGTCAAGAAAGATCTGCTTACAAGTCTTCGCAGCACGATTGATTCAATGGTGGATCATGATCTCGCCTGCTTGGAGCGCAACCTTGAAAATGCGCGCCGCATGCGCGAAGAATGGCAACAAGAATCCACTGCTTCTGAAGCGGAGGCTGCACAATAAATCCCGCATGAATCAAGCTCCTGTGCAATTTGACGTAGCAATCATAGGGGGTGGTGTAATTGGCTGTTCCATTGCGTGGAGACTCGCTCAGGCCAACCTTCGTGTCGTCGTGATTGAACGTGGCGAAGTAGGGCGCGAAGCGTCGTGGGCAGCAGGTGGTATGCTGGCTCCTTCGGCAGAAGCGAATCAAGCAGATGTATTCTTTGAACTCGCCGCAGCGAGTCGCGCGATGTATGCCGGGTTTGCTCGTGAACTCCGCGAAGTGACCGGCACGGATATTGAATATCGCACGGAAGGCACACTGTATTTGGCCTTGACGGATGAGGACGAAGAAGAACTGGAACGTCGTTGGCAATGGCAGCGCGCGGCAGAGTTGAATGTCAAAAAGCTCAATGCGGATTGTGTACAAAAATTAGAGCCGATCCTAAATCCCAAGCTCCGCTGGGCTTTGAAATTTCCTGACGATCATCAGGTTGACAATCGTCGGTTAATGACGGCACTTGAATCTGCTGCGCGTCAGGTCGGCGTTGAGTTTTGGACCCAGACGGAAGCCACTGCCCTGGAAGTGTCAAACTCGCAAATATCAGGCGTTGAAACCAACAGAAGGAATGTCGCAACAAAGACCGTGATTGTTGCGGCAGGTAGTTGGTCAAGTTTGCTTAGAGCCACTACCGATGAGGCGGTGATGGATTTTTCAGTAGCGCCAGTGCGTGGGCAAATGATTGCACTCGCAATGCCAGAACCAGCGTTGCAACATGTCGTTTATTCAGGAAAAGGTTATTTGGTCCCACGACGTAGCGGGCATGTAATTGCAGGCTCAACAACAGAAACTGTGGGCTATAACAAAGAAGTAACAGCAGAAGGCATCGCCTCAATTATTGAGCGCGCAATTGAAATCGCACCGAATTTGTCCAAGCAATCCTTTTCGGAAATGTGGGCGGGATTGCGACCAGAAAGCAAAGATGGGTGGCCCATTCTTGGTATGGATTCTCGAATTAACGGATTGGTTTATGCGACTGGGCATTATCGCAATGGCATCCTGCTCACACCAATCACTGCCAAGGCCATTAGCGAACTTGTGTTGCAAGGTGAAAGTTCTCACAATATCGAACCCTTTGGAACTCATCGCCTCGCTTAGATCAGCTTTTTTGCCGGAGCGCGTAAAACAAACCAATCAGCGTTTTAGCATCTCGAATCTCTCCCCGCGTAATCATGATCTCAATTTCTGCAAGAGTGAACGCCTTCACTTCGCTAATAATTTCCCCTATCTCCAAAGCCTGTTTCGTTTTCTGCAAATCAAAAGCAAAGAAAAAGTGCATTAACTCATCGCCACTGCCTGGAACCGCATAGCAGGCAGCGATTTTTTCTAGCCGACCAGCCGCAAATCCCGTCTCTTCAATCAGTTCACGCGCCGCACAAACCTCTGGCCTTTCGGTTGCCACAATGCGATGGGTTTCTTCGCGTCCGGTTAGGGTCCCCGCTGGCAATTCCCATAGATCATCATTGATTGCATACCGATACTGTCGTAGCAAAATGATATGTGTTTCCTCCCAAAAGGGTACAATAACAGTAATTCCTGGATGGCGGATAAACGAGCGCAAAATTGTCTGCCCTGTTGCTTGGTTGAAGATCCGCTCGCGGCTTATTAGCCAACGTAATTCTTCACCATGAATTGAGGAACGAGTCTCTTTATACCCAGTGATTCTTTCCTGCCACTCAAGGTTTTGCTTTGTCATAAAATCATCAGACTTCCGTACATTGACTTTGCGCAAAAGCGTCTTTATTCTCTGCCTCATCGAACAACTTGCGAAGGCCTTCGTTGAGTCCCACCCACAGCGAAAATCTATTAGGAGTATCCAAAGTGAAACCAAACACTATTGCTCTATCTGGCAATACGCTATTGCAATCAAGACTAATTTGGGGGGGCATTCTGACTTCCGCTGCGCTATTGATAATTTTCAGTATCAAGGTAATTCATGGACGCGCTGAGGTAAAGGCAGGACAACTGCCAAAAAACTCTGTTGCAAAGCAAATCTTTACGTCGATAGATGGTCAACGCTTCAGTTTGGAATCCAAGCGCGGCAAAGTAATTGTTTTGCAATTTCTTGGGACGTGGTGTGGTATCTCAAAGCGGCAGGTTCCAGCGATTAACAAGCTTCTGGAAAATAATCAGTCAGGAGATTTGCAGGTTGTAGGAATGTCAGTGAAAGACCCTCGTTCTAATTCTCAGTCGGTCAAACAATTCATTTCCGATCAGAAAGTTGGCTACCCGGTTGTGAGCGGGGTGGATGATAAGTATTTCGTTGATTTTGTAGATTCTACAAATGTTTCTGTCCCACAAACGCTCATTTATGGACGTGACGGGCGATTGGTTGCGCACTATGTGGGATTTAATCAACAAGTCGGCACTGATATTGAGCAAAAGATCAAAGAGGAGTTGGTGAAAAAATAGCTGGAGCCTCTGTCGTAAAAACTAAAGATGCCCGGAAGCCGAAAAGCTTCCGGGCATCTTGTACTTTGTGAAGTAGAGACGACAGCGTTAGGACAAATCGCGGCGTGCATCAAGCAAATCGAATGGCGACGTTGCTCCTAGCAGCTCAAGAAAGCGGCGGTCATCCTTCAAGGCAGAAAAATCTGTGTCCAGGAGCGCTTGTTGTCGTAAGCGAGGTTGCTTTTGCACTGCCTGTCGCAGATAGGTTAGTGCCTTATCCGTTGACCCCGTTTGCGCGTGCGTGGCAGCCAGTGAGTACAAGGTATGTGAATCATCTGGCCGAAGCTTAAGAGCCTTTTCAAAAAAGCTACGCGCTTGCGAAAAATTCCCAACGTTTAGTGCTACTACTCCTCGATCATAGAACTCGTCTGCGCTGCGCGGCAGGGTTCGATTTCCAGCGAGTCGAACATTACATACCTGGATGTACGTCTGCGAGCGCGAGATGATTTCCACTTCCTGGTGATAGCGTTGTTGTAATTCTTCAAATAGTGCCTTGGCTTCAGAAAATTGGCGCAAATTGAAAGCTTTAACGGCTCGCTCGAAAGCCCTCAATGCTTGCGTCGCGGCGTGTTGCCGTGAGCTTCTGGATGGCACTATCGCCGATTTTGAGCCTGAGCGCGAGCTGGTTGGAGTATTTGCCTGAGAGTGGGATCTTGGCTTAGCAGTTTTATTAGCAGCCGGAACAACTCTAGTAGCCGTTTTAGCTACTACTTTTTTTGCTGGTTTTATTGGAGCTGATTTACAAACGGCCTTCTTGACTTTTTTTGTATTACCTTTGAGCTGTATGGTCGCTTCTTTTTTTTGAGTCCTCTCAACGGAGGTCGCCTTGACCGAGGTTTTTGATGAACCGGTCTTGATACTCGGTTTTTGGCGCAGAGAAACCTTGGCTGCCTTGCTGCCAGAAGGCTTAGAGGACCGTTTGGGTGTCGCTGACGGGGATGCGCTAAGCGACTTTGTGCGTTTAGAGAATGATTCTCTCATTGCTAGAAATTCTTTCTCTCAAAGAAGGTTATCACCGCAAACCCTATAACTTTTAAAGCCACCTATAAAATCGGCAAATAACGATAAGTCCATTATAAATAACAGATTAGCTTGGACATGTCAATTCTTGCATTAGAAAAGACCTCGTATTTGCTATGCCAACCTCTCGTTTGAAATGGTAAATTATTGTCTAGATGAGGGGTTATCATCCGAGCTAAAAGGAAACTAGATAAAATCAGATTAGTTTAAATCGTGTTGAAATAGAATTGGGCTTATGTTATAAGTCTGCTCGGTCCGGCCCCCCTAGCGAAGCCAGATAAGGCTCACATCATCTATCACTAATCCCAACTGTTGAGTAAAATTTGCAATCGGATCGTTGTTGATGGCAAATTAGTTGGCAACGATCAACCCAATGAAAAACTGGCCAATGAAAATTGGTAGCCACGAGAAGAGGTCAAGCTCATGCCAGAAGCGACCATGATTATGTATGAGGAAGAATACCAGCAAATTAAGACGATTCTGTCCAAATTGCGGACAGACGCCAATTCCAAGATGGTCTTCCTGATAGACAAAAACGGACAGCAAATAGCTTCTCACGGTGATATCGGCAATTTGGATACGACCAGTCTGGCATCATTGACAGCGGGTAATGTTGCTGCCACTGACGCCTTGGCACGATTAATTGGAGAAAAAGAATTTCCTGTTCTCTCACATGAAGGTGAGCGTGACAATATCCACACTTCGGTTGTGGGTGGACGTGTGATTCTGGTGGTGATTTTTGACGAACGCTCTAGTTTAGGGCTGGTAAGATTGCGAGTCAAACGCGCTTCTGCCGAACTTAACGAAGCGTTCGAGCGCATTGTAAATAAGGCCGAACAGGAAAAAGCTGGCGGGGCAAAGCGCAACACGCCTTTCACCGAAATTAGCGACGACGATATAGATCGGCTTTTTAGTGATGATAGCCTTTAACTAGCCGCTATTTTCCTTCCGAGGGATGCGGAAAGGTTGATTGACCTCCCGCTAATTGACATATTGATTCCCCATTTCAGAGAGGACGGAGAACGTGACGTTCATTAATTACGCATCGCGTGAGATCAACTGCAAAATTGTTTATTATGGGCCGGGTTTGGGCGGCAAAACGACGAATCTTCAGTACATTTATGATACGTCTGCTGCCCAGCAAAAAGGTAAGTTGATTAGCTTAGCCACCGAAACGGAGCGCACCCTGTTTTTTGACTTCCTGCCGTTAGAATTAGGCACCGTGCGCGGATTCAAAGCTCGCTTTCATCTATACACAGTGCCGGGGCAGGTCTTTTACGACGCCAGTCGTAAGTTGATTTTGAAAGGTGTCGATGGGGTTGTGTTTGTGGCAGATTCGCAACGCGAACGAATGGACGCCAATCTGGAATCGCTCTCAAATCTTGAAGAGAATCTGAAAAGCCATGGATATGACTTCTCGAAGATTCCGTATGCACTGCAACTCAATAAGCGGGACCTGCCGGACATTTTGTCGGTTGAGGAATTAAAGCGCGAGTTGATTCGCAAAGATGAACCGATCATCGAAGCGGTTGCGCCCAAAGGCGTAGGCGTTTTTGAGACGCTTAAAGCTGTTGCCAAGCAAGTGCTAACAGATTTGCGCAAGAGCGCGGGAGCAAGTTAGGAAACTAAACGCCGATTGAAATATCAGAATAATCAAGGTTTTGGCTGAGCTTCGACAAAAATCAAAACCCCCAATTCACCCCGTTGATTGCCTTCACCATTAAGTATCCATCATCTCCCGTTGAATAATAACGCCGCATTCGTTGTGTAATCGTGTAACCGATCTGTTCATACAATTGACGCGCTCCTGTATTATCCGTGCGTACTTCAAGTCGTACCGTTGTGACTCCTCGCACTGCGAATCCCTGCTCAATCGAGAGCAGCATGATTTTCGCCAACCCCCTCCGCCGATATTCGGGCGAAACCCCAATCGTTGTGATATGCCCAACACCATCCTCTTCGATAACGCCTATCGCAAATGCAATCATCTTTCCCTCGGCGCTGCGAATTTGTCTCGCCACTCCTTGCTGATTGGATAGTAATTGCCGGAAAGTATCCCGTTCGTAGGCCTCTCCATCCGTAAATACCCGCAAATCCAGCAACCATAGTTCATTCAAATCCATGAGTGTTAGCGGGCAAAGCGTGCCTTTGAATGTAGTCTGCGGAGGGTTATTGATGGAACGAATGGCTTTCATAAAGATTCGTGCCTGAAGAGCTAATAAATAAACATGCAATCGCCGTAACTGTAAAAACGGTATCGCTGTTTTACCGCATGCTGATATGCATTTATGACCAACCCTCGTTCGGCAAAAGCTGATACCAGCAACAACAACGAAGATTGTGGTAAATGAAAGTTTGTGATTAGTGCATCTATCGCTCGAAAGGAATACCCAGGATGAATAAAAAGTTCTGTGCTTTGACGTCCTGACTGAATCACCCCGCTGGCATCCGCCGCGCTTTCTAACGCACGTGTTGTTGTCGTGCCGATGGCGATGATGCGTTTTCTCGCGGCTCTGGCTTCATTGATCGCGGTTGCCGCCAGATCGCTGATTTCGTAATGCTCCGATTCGATGTGATGATCTTCAATCTTCTCAACTCGTACGGGCTGAAACGTCCCAGCCCCAACGTGATGGGTGATTTCGATAATCTCAACGCCGCGTGTCTTTAGCTCAGCAAAGATATGATCTGTAAAATGCAATCCCGCAGTTGGTGCTGCAATTGCACCTCGCTCCTTCGCGTAGATTGTCTGATAGCGTGGTTCGTCGAGGCGAACAGCTTCATCATACTCGCGCTTGATATACGGTGGCAGCGGAGTATTGCCGATTTCATCAATGAGCTGATCCAGATTATCACGCGCCGCAAAACGCAATATACGGCGCCCATCCGCTAAAATTGAAATTACCTCTGCCTGCAACTTGCCCCCGCCAAAATCCAGTTGCGCTCCCACTGGCAAAGCACGTCCCGGCTTCGCCATCACTTCCCACTCGTTCTCCGTCCATCTTCGTACAAGCAACGCTTCAATTTTTGCCCCCACCTCGCCATTCACAACTCGATGCCCTAATAAACGAGCTGGAAAAACGCGCGTATTGTTGATGACCAGGACATCATTGGCCGAAAGCATCGTCGGCAGTTCTGCAAAATAACTGTCACGCCAGCTCTCCACCTTTCGATCCACGACCAGCATCCGCGACTGATCGCGCGGCTCCAGCGGTTGCTGGGCGATCAATTCGGGCGGCAATTCAAAGTCGAATTCGGAGATGTGCATAACAACTACACTTTATCGAGGTCGAGCCATTTTTCAGCGAACTGTGGTTGATACTGTTCGAGCGCAGTTAATAAAGCATCTGGCTCATTTGCTTCCAGCACCAGCGCACGATGCGTATCGCGCAAAAAGCCTTCATTCATGGCGTGATCGAACATCGTCAGCAGTGGCGTGAAATAGTTTTCGACATTCAAAATCCCGCACGGCTTTTGATGAATGCCAAGCTGCGCCCAAGTCAGGATTTCGCAAAACTCATCAAATGTTCCCATCCCGCCGGGCATAGCAATGAAGGCGTCTGACAGTTCCGCCATCAACGCCTTGCGTTCGTGCATTGAGTTGACGATGCGTTGTTCAGTCAAATGTTGATGCGCGACTTCGCGGGCAACCAACGACTGTGGAATCACGCCGATGACTTCGCCGTTTTCGGCCAACATCGCGTCTGCGATCACGCCCATCAATCCGACATTGCCACCGCCATACACCAGACCTATGTTCCGTTTGACCAAGGCTTGCCCCATTGCTTTTGCCGCCGAGACATACCCAGCGCGCCCGCCTTTGTTGGAGCCACAGAACACGCATATTCGTTTCATTCGTTGTCCTCTTCCATGTCTTCGCCGAACATATGGCGACAATGCAAGACAGCCGTCAATTGTGCGCCGAAGAGCATAATCAAGCTCGATAGATAGCCCCACGTTAGCAACGCCACACCCGCGCCAATCGAACCGTAAAGCAAATCATAGTGGAAGTACGGGATTGACCACGCGAACGCATATTTCGCAATTTCCCACAAAATGCCTGCGACAATTGCGCCCGGCAGCACTTCTATAAACGTCAGCCGTGTGTTCGGCATCACGCGATAAATCAGCAGAAACAGCGCCGTCGTAATCAACAAACTCACGACAGCGAACACGACCTGCCACAAGACTGATCCGAGCCACGAGAGTTGCGTTGGCATTTGCATCGGAAACTTTTCAAATAATGCCTGCGCTGTTACTACGCCCGACGTGACCAGCAACGAGGCCAGCAACACCAATCCGACTGCGCCGATCATTCCGACGGTCAGCAATCGTCCGTGCAAAAACGAACGCGGTTGCGTTCCCCACATCTTGCACATCGCACGCTCAATCACTGTAAAAATCCACGATCCGGCCCACAACATGACGGTGAAGGCAGTAATCAACAAACTCGCCGAGACATTGCTGATCGCTTCCAGATTGCGTTGCACAAAAGCGGCTGAGCCAGGCATGAAATTGGGGATGCGGCTTAGCAGTTCGCGGTGAATCGTTTCGCCAAAGTAGCTTTGCGCAATGCTGACCGCAAACAACAACGCAGGGAATAGCACTAACATGCCAAAGTATGTGATGGCGGCTGACGAGGTAATCAGATCGTTATCCAAAAAGCTCAGCACCGTGCGATAGAGGATTCGCCGCTTCGTCGCGCGATTCTTGATGCGCAGCCAAACGCGCCCCGGAGTTGGGATTTTGAGGATATGTTCTTTCATCCGCAAAGCTTCAGAACAAGCCGGGCTGGTCGCTCAATTGATTAGGCGCGCCCGGCAAATTGATTCCCAAATGCTGATACGCCGCCGGCATCACAACCCGTCCGCGCGGCGTGCGATTGATGAAACCAATTTGAATTAGGTACGGCTCATAGATTTCTTCAATCGCATCTTTCTCTTCCTGAATCGCCGCAGAAATTGTGCTGACGCCGACTGGCCCGCCGCCAAATTTTTCGATAATCGTCGTTAGCATCTTACGATCCACTTCGTCCAACCCAAAGCGATCCACTTCCATTCGATTCAGCGCGTCTTCGGCGACTTCCACGGTAATTTTGCCTTCATATTCGACTTCTGCAAAGTCCCGGACCCGCCGCAGCAAGCGATTTACAATCCGAGGCGTGCCGCGCGAACGACGTGCAATTGCATTCGCCCCGGCGTCATCAATCTCCACGCCCAAAATATCCGCCGACCGTAATACGATAATTTGCAGGTCTTCGATTGGATAAAAATCGAGGTGGAAGTTAATCCCAAACCGCCCACGCAACGGAGCCGTAATCAATCCCGCGCGTGTCGTCGCTCCAATCAACGTAAAGCGCGGCAAATCCAATTTCACCGAGCGCGCCGAAGGCCCTTGCCCAATAATCAAGTCCAGCTCGAAGTCCTCCATCGCCGGATACAAAATCTCTTCAATCGCCGGATGCAAGCGATGAATTTCATCAATGAAAAGCACATCGCCTTCTTCCAAATTCGTGAGCATCGCCGCCAGATCGCCCGGCTTTTCGATCACTGGCCCCGCTGTGACGTGAATCTTTGCCGCCATTTCACGCGCGACAATTTGGCTCAAGGTCGTCTTGCCTAAACCGGGAGGCCCGTTCAGTAACACGTGATCCAACGATTCGCCGCGCGCCAACGCTGCTTTGATGAAGATGCGGAGGTTGTCTTTAACCTTCTTCTGCCCGATGTATTCGCGTAGATATTGCGGGCGCAAGCTGAGTTCAATTTGCTGCTCATCATCCGCTGCGCCGCGACCGATCAGGCGATTGTCTTCATCGTCAGGAGTTGGAGTTCTTTTCTTTGCCATTTAACGCGCCAGTTTTCGCATGGAGAGTTTCGTCAATTGCGAGAAGTTTGCGTCGGGGTTTTCCTGCATCGTTGCTTTCACTGCTTTTTCGGCGGCGGCGCGTTGGAAGCCTAAATTGACGAGCGCAGAAATGATGTCGTCGGCAATCGCGTTGGTGCTACCTGTGCCAGCGGCGACGCGGAATTGTGCTTCTAATTCGGGCGATGAGAGTGCAGATAATTTGTCTTTCAATTCGACGATCAAGCGTTCGGCGGTTTTCTTGCCGACGCCGGGAATGTTCACAAGTCGCGCGAGTTCGTTGTTGCGAATCGTAGGGATCAATTCGTCGGCGCTCATCCCAGACAAAATCGTGATCGCTAATTTGGGGCCGATGCCGGAGACGCTCAGCAGATGTAGAAACAGCTTTTTTTCCCGTTCGGTGCGGAAGCCGAAGAGTTGCAACGCGTCTTCGCGCACATGCGTGTGAATGCGTAGCGCGACCGGGCTGGATTCTTCGCCCAGATCATAAAAGGTCGAAAGCGGAATCGTGACTTCATAGCCGACACCACCAACATCCACGATAACGGAATTCGGTTGCTTGCTGAGCAGCGTCCCTGCGAGGTGAGCGATCAAAGCACTTTCTCCTGCTGTACCGTAGACTGTCGAGTCTGCGGTGAGATTTGCAATTGCATAATTCTGCCGCAGGCTCGACAGCCTACGGTACATCGTTCGTGGAGTGTACGGGACGGCTGCAAGCAGTGTCAATTTGCTGCGAATTGACAGGGTTACGGACGCTGCGTTATCGTGACGGTGCGCTTGAATAAGCCTTGTGAAATCGAAGAGTTATCCATACACGCTCTGACAATGAAAACTGAGAAAATCTCCGAATTGACAACCAGTCGGCTTTCGCTTTACTTGCGCTGCCTCGACGAGTTGGCGAGCGAGGGTGTCGAGCGGATTTCCTCAAAGGCAATGGCAGAACAATTCGCGCTGCATTCGGCACAGATTCGCAAGGACCTCGCATATTTTGGTGAATTCGGTGTGCGCGGCGTCGGATATTCGGTCAGCGATTTACGCGAGCAGTTGCGACAGATTCTGGGGTTGAATACCGACCGCAATGTGGCGATTGTCGGCGCAGGCAATTTGGGCATCGCATTGGCAACGTATGGCGGCTTCAACAGCAATGGATTTCGGATGGTGGCGATTTTTGACAGCGACCCGAACAAGATTGGAACAAAAACGCGCGATGGTTTATGTGTGCAGGATGCGCGCGAATTGTCCGATTGCATTCAGCGCGAAAAGATTGACATAGTGGTTTTTGCGGTCCCCGCAGCAGCAGCGGAAAAATTGTTAGATCAAGTGACAGCAGCAGGAATCAAGGCCGTGCTCAACTTCGCGCCCGTGCGATTGCCTCCCAAACCTGGCGTCAAAATCAAACACGTAGATTTTGCGATCTCGCTCGAAAGCCTCTCTTACTTTTTAGCGCAGCCAAATTCTTCTGGGCAAACGACAACGGGGATGGGCGCAGATTTTCGGGATTTGTTGCGGAATGGAAAATAAATAAAACAGTACCGCGAGCGGTACTGTTCCCTTGAATAATGGACGAACAGAAAATCAAAGAACAAATCGTAGACATGGCGCGGCGCTGCTATGAGCGTGGCCACATTGTCGCGGGCGACGGCAATCTCAGCGTGCGCGTCGGGCCGAATCGCTGTATCGCTACGCCCTCTGCTGTCAGCAAAGGCTGGATGAAACCCGAAATGATGGTTGTCGTAGATTTGGACGGCAATCCGCTGGAACCATCCGCTTACAAAGTCTCGTCCGAATGGCCGATGCACCGCACAATTTACAAACATCGTCCTGACATTCACGCCGTTGTGCATTGCCATCCGCCGTATGCGACGGCCTTTGCGGTTGCGGGACTTTCGCTCGACAAAGCAATTTTATCCGAAGTCGTCTTAACGCTGGGCTGTGTGCCGTTGACCGACTACGGAACGCCTTCGACGCGCGAATTGACGGATGCGATTGAGCCGTTTTTGCAATTTCACGACGCACTGTTGATGGCAAATCACGGCGCAGTCGCGTATGCTGACACGCTCGAAAAGGCGTTCAATAAACTCGAAACGCTCGAACACACGTGCAAGATCAGCGCAATCGCGCGGAGCTTAGGGAAAGAGAACACGATCCCAGATCGGGCGATTCCCAAACTGTTCGAGATTCGAGAACGCGCAGGCGTAATGCCTGTCGAAGCACGCACGGGACAGGCCTGTGGGATGGGAGACAGGGGGATGCAGAGACAGGGAGATGGGGAGACAATTACGTTGACGCGCGAAGAATTGGTTGAGTTGTTATCGCAAACAGCGAGATTGATGAATTCATAACACTTGGCAGACGAGCCGTCTGCCGTACATTGAGGAGAATCAATGGAAGCACTTGGAATGATTGAAACCAAAGGCTTGGTTGCCACGATTGAAGCCGCCGACGCAATGGTCAAAGCGGCGAACGTCGTGTTGGTCGGCTACGAAAAAATCGGCGCAGGCTTTGTGACAGCGATTGTGCGCGGCGATGTTGCGGCGGTGAAAGCTGCGACCGATGCCGGAGCCGCTGCCGCCCGTCGTGTCGGTGAATTGGTCGGCGTCCACGTCATCCCGCGTCCGCACGGTTCGGTGGATGAAGTGATGCCGGTGGTGGTGAAAAAATAGTAGTCGGTAGACAGTAGACGGTAGACGGTAGAAAGAGTGCTACGTTTGCAACGTTCCTCAGAGAGAATCTGACGCAAAGTATTTTTCTACCGACTACCGACTACCGACTACCGACTACCGATACTTATGATTATCGGAAGAGTCATCGGCACAGTCGTCGCCACGCGCAAAGATGAACGGTTGCGTGGCAGCAAATTGCTACTCGTGCGTCCGATCACGCTGAAAGGCGAAGACGAAAATAATTATCTGGTCGCGGTGGATACCGTTGGCGCAGGCGTGCGGGAACGCGTGTTGGTTGTTTCCGGCAGTAGCGCGCGCCTGGCTGAAGGAATGAAAGACCGCCCGGTGGATGCGGCGATTATCGGCATTATTGACACCGTTGAAGTCGTAGATTGATTCATCCCCTATCCCCCGCGTATGGCTTCCATTGCCCCTTTTCTTTATCCGCTTTATGACCACCATTCGTATTGCGCTCGCACAAATAAACCCCAGGATGGGTGACTTTGCGGGCAACACGGCCAAAATCATCCACTCCATTGCGCAGGCTCGTCAGCAAGGCGCAGACATTGTTGCGCTGCCTGAACTTGCGATCACGGGTTATCCGCCCGAAGACTTGTTGCTCAAGCCGCAATTTATTTCTGCCAATCTGAAAGCGTTGGATGAAATTATTGCCGCTTCCAAAGGCATCACCGCAGTCATTGGCTTCGTAGACAAAACGACCGACATTCACAACGCCGCTGCCGTGATTCACGATGGCGAACTCAAGGGCGTATATCACAAAACGTATCTGCCGAATTACGGTGTATTCGATGATTACCGATACTTCAAAGCGGGCGAGACTGCGCCGATTTTTCAATTGGGCGATGTGCTGTTCGGGGTCAACATTTGCGAAGACATCTGGTATCCCGGCGGCCCAACACAAGTCCAGGCTTTAGCGGGTGCGCAAATCATCATCAACATTTCCGCGTCGCCGTATCACTCCACCAAAGGCACCGACCGCGAACGGATGCTCGCCACGCGCGCGGAAGACAATGCTGTCGCGCTTGCGTATGTAAATCTGGTTGGTGGGCAGGACGAATTGGTTTTTGATGGTGACAGTTTGGTGTTCGATGAACGCGGACGAATGATGGCGCGCGGCAAAGTCTTTGAGGATGATTTGATTGTTGCGGACATCAACACTGAAAAAGTCTTCCGCGAACGATTGCACGATCCGCGTCGGCGGCAGGAACGCATTGATGTGGCGAACGAAGGAATGCGCGTTGAGAAGGTTGTGCTGACCGAAAGCTACGAAGCGAAATCGCGCGAGAAAATAATCTCAACTATCGCACCACGCGCCTCGAAAGCCGAAGAGGTGTACAAAGCACTCGTCCTCGGCACGCGCGATTACGTGCGCAAAAACGGTTTCGAGCGCGTCGTCATTGGTTTGTCGGGCGGCGTAGATTCGGCAATTGTTGCCTGCATTGCCGCAGACGCGCTCGGCGCAGACAAAGTGCGCTGCGTGTTTATGCCAACACGCTACTCCTCGAATGAAAGTGCGCGCGATGCTGAAGCGTTAGCGCGAAACCTCGGCATACATTACGACATAATCGCCATTGAAGATACATTCAAGCAATATCTGGAAATGCTTGCGCCCGTATTTGCAGGCACGGCGATGGGCGTTGCAGAGGAAAACATTCAGGCACGCATTCGCGGCAGCATCCTGATGGCGCTGTCGAATAAATTCGGCGCGCTGGTTTTGTCTACCGGCAACAAGAGCGAATCCAGCGTGGGCTATTGCACGTTGTACGGCGATATGTGCGGCGGCTTGACGGTCATCAAAGACGTGCCGAAGTTGTTGGTCTATGAACTTTGCCAATACGTCAACAGTCGTGATGGAAAGGAAGTGATTCCCGATTACATCATCACGCGCCCGCCGTCTGCGGAGTTGCGTGACAATCAGAAAGATCAGGATTCGCTGCCGCCGTACGAAATCCTCGACGCGATTCTGGAAATGTACGTCGAGCAGGATATGAGTATTGACGCAATGATTGTCGAAGGCTTCGACGAACAGACAGTGCGTTGGGTCGTACGCACGGTTGACATTAATGAATACAAACGCCGTCAGGCCGCGCCCGGCATCAAGGTTACAACCCGCGCCTTTGGGCGTGATCGCCGGATGCCGATTACGAATGTCTATCGCGGGTAGTCAGTAGACGGTAGACAGTAGACAGTAGGAAAGGCATTTTCTACCGACTACCGACTACCGGCCACTCTATGAATCTTCCGAATTCCCTAACCCTCCTTCGCATCTTCATCGCGCCATTGATGGTCGTGGTGTTGCTGACGAAGTTTTCGGAAAACTGGTTTGGGGTGCCGCAACATGTCGGCGCGGTAGTCTTGTTTTTGACAGCGGCAATTACCGATTGGCTGGATGGATGGCTGGCGCGTAGACGCAAACAGGTTTCGCGGCTTGGCATTTTGCTTGATCCGATTGCGGATAAACTGCTGGTTTCGTCAGCCCTGATTTCATTGGTCGAAAATCGCCTTGCGCCTGCCTGGGCAGTAGTCATCATCATCGGACGCGAATTTGCCGTATCAGGCTTGCGCTCGATTGCGGCGGCAGAAGGCTGGGCGATTGCGGCTTCGACCGCTGGCAAATTCAAGATGGTCTCACAGGTTGTGGCGATTACGTTGTTAATGATGGCTTCGGTTTCCGGTGCGCCGCCAGTTGAAACCAAAGCATTTCCGATCATTGCTTTTTGGACTGTGCCGGAAATGGGCGTGGCGCTTTCCCATGTATTTGGCGAAGGCGCTGTGACAGCACAGGATATACGGATGATTCTGTATGGTTTGGGGCGCGCGATGCTTTGGGTGGTGGTGATTTCGTCGTGCTGGTCAATGTACGGGTACTTTTATCAATTTTATTTGAACGCTCGCGAGAAGCTGGGAATTGAGAGGAAGGAAAAAATCGGATAGCACATTTAGCCTAAGAAAATGAAAAGGACGGAAACTGTAAGTTTCCGTCCTTTGTTTTTTTAGGGGAAGGGAATTATCGCAACGCTTCGATATGGTCGCCTGTGTGGATTTCCTGGGTTGTGCGGGTCACGATGGCGGTCGCCGCCTTGCCTTCGACCGCGATTACGACTAATTCACCAACGATCTTTTGCGGGATTGCACCACGTGTGTTTTTAACCTGTTGTCGCGCTTCGTAGGGATGCCCGCCGGAAAATTTGCCGCCTTTGAACTTATCACTTTCAAAGCCGCCACTTTGACGAACAACAATGTCATCGTCATTGGCATTGAAAAGATTAGCGTCATCGGGTTTGTTACGAAAGATCGTGAATTTGTCGCCGACCTTCACCCCGTTTTCCGCCCCAAGATCAACATAGACGACATCGCGCGGGCCAATGTTTTCGCGCTGTTCGCGCTGTAAGACAATACGCCCGGGTTTTTGACCCGAAGTTGGTTGATAACGTGGGAGCGGCTCTCTGACATCTGTTTCCGGTGCGGTGCGTTCTTCAAAATTGACCAGCAAATCACCGAGTTGCACGTCATCACACGAAACCACAATTCGCGCGATGGCTGTTTGCCCCTGTACTTCTATCACGCGCAGAACGCCTAACTCGCGTACGAATACGCCAAGGTCTTTGCCGCCGGTTCGTTGATACGGCGAGCGGAAGTTCCCCATTGGACGCGTAATCGAAAACAGCGTATCCGGGCGAATGTTTTGCGAGCGGCCCGCATTGATATAAACCACGTCCCCTTGTCCTAAGCGAGCAACTCGTTGCTCTTCTTCCGCGCCAATAATTTTAGCCAACCCGGTCGGTTGCGTTGCTCGGATATACCCCGCACAATACAAATCCTTGCCCGTCGCTACACGTGGTGTGGCGACCCCTGGATGCGCAGGCTCTTTGGCGGATTCCGCCAATCGTAAGTTATTTGGCAACGGCGGAGTTTGAGCGAAGATGAAAGTTGAAAACAACGGCAGGCTCAACGCTGCAATGACAAAGAAATATTCGGGAGAGATTAATCGGTAGGTACTTTCGCGCACAGTTCGTGTCCTCCAAAAAACTGCCATTAGCGAGGCTACTGCTGGCGCGTTCAATCAAGCGCATACTGACAAACCACCCTGGCAAAGTCAAGAATCGTTTTTTGTCAGGTGACAGGATTGGGCAGCTTAAAAAAGCGGAAGGAGATAGGGGTTTTATGCGAGCCATTTTACAGCGCGTCACACACGGCCAAGTCACAATTGCCGGGCGCGCAACAGGCGCAATCAACGCTGGATTAGTAATTTTACTGGGCGTCGGCGGCGATGACACGGCGGCTGACCTTGACCTGCTCGTCAACAAAATCGTGAACCTGCGAATCTTTTCCGATGCCGAGGGGAAATTCAATTTGTCGGCGTTGGATGTGAAGGCTGAATTATTGGTCGTTTCGCAATTCACCCTTTACGCCGATTGTCGCAAAGGCCGTCGTCCCAGTTTCACCGATGCTGCTCGCCCGGAGATTGCCGCGCCAATGTGCGACAAGTTTGTCGAGAAGTTGCGCGCGTTGGGCTGCAAAGTTGAAACGGGCGAATTTGGCGCGGACATGCTCGTTGAAATTCACAACTGCGGGCCGGTCACGATCTGGCTCGACACGACTACTCTGGCGAAGTGAGTTCGACGGTTTGGTAATCGCCCGTTGCTTCTGCTCCAGCCGCGTGAAGGCGATATTCCGCCGTGAATTGCAAATCCTTTCGCAGTGAATGAAACACACTGCAATATTTAGCGATGGAAAGATTGATCGCGCGTGTTACTTTGTCGGCACTCAAGCCTTCGCCCCACACTTCAAAGCGGGCCACAATCGCCTTGTAATATTTTGGCTCGGTCTCATTGCGCTCGCCTGTTAATACGACTTCCAAATGCGCCAATGGTTCGCGCATCTTTTGCATAATCAACACGACGTCAATCGCCGAACATCCGCCGATAGATTCCAGCAACAATTCCATCGGACTCGCCGCCACCTGCGTGTTGCCGTCCATCAACGTCTCAAATCCTTTGGCGCTTTGACCCGTAAATTTCAGATCGCCCTGCCAGGTTAATTTTGTCGTCACATTTGCCATCTTAAATCCTCTTTCTCTGGTTATCCTTTGCTCTGTTTGCCTGAAAATTACTCTTGTCTTCGCTGCGCTGTCGGCAATGCTTTGCGCGGCAGCTTTTCATTGCGCATCGCCGCATTATAGGCAAAGACAGCGACGACGGTCGCCATTTGCACCATATCCTCGCGTTGCACGTGGTCCACGGTGTCCATATTGGAATGGTGTGTGCGCGAATTGTATTCCAATCGTTCCTGGATGAATTGGAAGCCCGGCAGTCCCACCGAATCAAACGCAATATGATCGGTGCTTCCTACCGAACGTGGACCGATCAGCGTGACGCCCAAATCTTTCAGCGGTTCCATCCATTGCGCAAAGATTTTCTGCACGCCCAAATTGCCTTGCGCCCAAATGCCGCGAATACGTCCCGTGCCGTTGTCAATGTTGAAATACGCAGCGAGTTTTTCGTGTTCGGGCAGCAATTTCATCGTCGCGGGGTCGGCAAAATGTTCTTTCACATACGCGCGCGAACCGAGCAATCCTTGTTCTTCCGCGCCCCATAAACCAATGCGAATCGTGCGGCGTGGTTTGGCTCCGACAGCTTTCAAAATGCGCAACGCTTCCATCATCGCGGCGCTGCCGGTAGCGTTGTCGGTCGCGCCCGTGCCGGAATGATGCGAATCGAAATGCGCGCCGATGATGACGACTTCGTCTTTCAAATCAGTGCCGGGAATTTCGGCAATCAAATTGAAACCATTCTTGCTCGTCTCTTCATGAAATTGTGCTTGAATATTGAGTTCGGCTTTGACCGGGACGCCTTTTTCGAGAATGCGAATCATGCGGTTGTAATGCTCGACGGCGAGGACGATTTGAGGCGGAACTTTACCGGCATTCTGGTCACGCGTGCCACCCGATTGCACAAAGATTGTGCCGCCATCGGTACGTTGTGTTTGCCAGGTCATCTCGCTGCCGCCCGCCGACATAAAACTGTCGCTGCCGCGATCAAACACGGCGGCGATACCTTCGGCTAACAAAAACTCCTGAATCTTACGTTGAAGATTCGCAGCGCGTTGAAAGCCAGCGCCGCCTGCGTCATCCGCGCTGCCTGCGATACGTCCGGTTCGTCGCGGCGCAGGCACCGGAGTCGTGGCGACTTCCTGCAAGTCCGCTTCATTCATACGTAACACAACACGACCATCCAGAACTTTCACTTCACGCGCCGGTTGCAGCAACACGATCTTGCCTTTCAGTTTGCCGCGATATTTCTCAAAATCCGCTTCCGTCTGAATCGGCGCATAAACGACGTCGGCATTGATTGTGCCATTCGTGCCGGGCGTCCACGACTTCGGGTAGCCGATGAGCGGCGAGACTTGTGGCTCGGTCATGTGCGCACTGAAGCGCGTGAGCGACCAGCCTTTGCCAAATGCGAATTCTTCCTCGTGAATGTTCGCAAGCCCCCATTCCTTGAATTTTTTCTGCGCCCATTGGCTGGCCTGTTTGATGGCGGGCGAGCCGGTCAAACGCGGGCCGTAGACGTCCGACAGCCACGAGATGTGATCCATCACTTGCGACCGTTGCAAGCCTTCTTCCCGAATCTTCGCCAGCATTGCGTAATCCAATGACTCGGTCGAAGTTTGTGCGCTGATAGTGAGTGTGGGAGTGGCGAGCGTGAGGGCAAGGACAGCGGAGACAAATGGTTTTAGGACTTGCGTGAGTTTGAATCGTTGAATCATTGACCTTCCTCAACAAATGGTTTTCGAACAGCAGCAGCGAGTTGTCTTCGGCGTTATTTCCGCCACGGTTCGCTGTCATTCCACAACACAATTTCCGGCAAGTAAAGACCACTGCGTCAGCGTAATGGGGCGCGAGGAGTCTTTTCACTCGTTGCGGCTCAATTTTAAGAATTCGGGAATCGTGGTATCTTCGCCCTTCATTTTCTCTGACCCAATTTTCCGAGGAGATTTTTCATGCTACTGGAAGGCAAAAACGGCCTGATTTTAGGCGTTGCTAACAAAGCCAGCATTGCCTGGGCCATTGCACAATCGTGCGCGCAAGCAGGCGCAAAACTCGCGTTCAACTATCAAACCGAGCGGTTGAAAGAAAACGTCGAAGACCTTGCCGCGACGATTCCTGACGCGAAATGCTATCAATGTGATGCGGGCAATGACGAAGAAATTACGGCCCTGATGAACAGCTTTGCCGGAGAGTACGGCAAGCTGGATTTTCTGGTGCATTCCATTGCTTACGCCCCGCGCGAAGCGTTGACTGGCGAATTTATCAACACGACGCGCGATGATTTCAAAGTCGCTCTTGAAGTCAGCGCCTATTCGCTCGTCGCCTTCACCCGCGCCGCGCTGCCGATTATGAACGAAGGCGGTTCGATCATTACGCTCACATATCTCGGCGCAGAACGTGTCGTGCCGCATTACAATGTGATGGGTGTTGCCAAAGCCGCACTGGAATCTACCGTTCGTTATCTTGCCAGTGACCTTGGCCCGAAAGGCATCCGCGTCAACGCCATCTCCGCTGGCCCAATTCGTACGCTCGCGGCGCGCGGCGTGTCCGGCATCACAAACATGGTTGCGCATCACCGCGAAGTTGCACCACTGCGCAAAGCTACTGAACAAGCCGAAGTCGGCGACACCGGATTGTTTTTGGTCAGTAGCCTGTCGCGTGGCATCACGGGTGAAGTGATTTACGTGGATGGCGGCTACCATATTTTGGGAACGCTCGCGCCGATGGGCTAAAGAACTTTAGTGTGGGTTCCGCAATCTCTCTTTACCTGCGGAACTCACCTCATCTCAATGACAAATCCAACTTACCTCATGCGCTTCCGTCACATCCGGCACTTCCCATCGCATCAGCAATTTTTGAATCACTGAAGTCGGCACACTGGATGCACGTTCTGTGTTTTGTGCCCACAAATTCTTTTCCGACGTTTCCAGATACACAATCCGAATTTTGGCGTTGTACGCCGCGCACAAGCCCAAACAATGCTCGCGCATTTGTCGGCTCAGATTCGTCGCATTCCAGATGAAATTTTGTTTGCGGCGTAAATACTCTCGCGCCATCTCCCGTGCGCGGACAACAACTGCGCCTTGATTGTCGGTCGGTTTGATCTTCATTTCTTCGCGCAGAGCGTCCAGTGAAATCACAGGCCAGTCAGGGCCGTTTGTTTTGATCCAATGATCTTTGCCTGCGCCGGGCAAGCCAGACATCACGATCACTTCGCTGCCCGTGTCATCAAAGGCCAGATAATTGGGATCGCGGTCTTCTTTTTGGAAATATAAAAAGCGGCTGTGATCGCTGGGGAAGGCACGCGGCGTTGTCAGGCATTCCTGCTCTTCGGCATAGTTCGCAAACAGCGCAATGTTGTCCAATAGCCGTTGCTGATCGGCACAAATGCGCCCGCGCGCATCGGCTTCGGTCACTTGCGCCAACCAGTCGCAACGTGTCGTTTGGCTGACCTCAAACAATTTGCGCTGTGCGTTCGGGCGCTCAATCAGGAAGAACGGAATTTGATGATAACGAATCAGATTCACGATTTTCTCGCGTAACAGCAAAGGAATTTCCATGCGCCACAAAATCTCGCGCGCCATAATTTCGCCGCGTTTGGAGTGGCCGCGACTCGTGATGCGACCGTCCTCAACGCGCGTGCAAACAGGCTTCGCTACGTCATGCATCAACGCTGCCACAAACACGATGGCGCGATCCTCAGCAGGCAAAACGCGCCAGGCTTCATTGGCAATGACCGCTTCGCAAACCATCCGCGTGTGAATCCAAACGTCGCCTTCCGCGTGATGTATTGGTTCCTGCGCGCAACCCTGCATCACGCGAATCCACGCGAATTCGTTGTGCAGCGATTGCCAATTGAATTCATAATTTGGTTGTTGCGGAAGATGCGGGAAATTCATGCGAAAATATCAACGTCTGCGTGCAAGCGATTCGGCAAAATCGGGCGATCCATCCAATGGCTGCCGGAATCAACGACGGCTTGTAAAAATTCGGCGCGGACAAACTTATACCGCTCAACCACACGCCCGTCTTCTTCGACTTTGATGTACAGCCCTTCGGCCAAATCCGCATTGTCCGTTTGCTTTCTAACCAACTCCAGATTTTGTTTTTGTTCGTTGCAGGCAAGCGCGAGGTTTTCGCGCCATTGCGCGCTTTTATACAATGAAGTCGTCAACAACGATTGCAAATGCTCAAGCGAGGTCGCAATGCCCTGCCACAACACAGGAACCGAAATCAGCGGCGAATCTTTGAGCAATAAATGCCTTCTTTCGGTGGACAAAAACTCGCCGTTGCTCACGTCCAGAAGATCAAATTCAAAAAAGTAATGCGGTAGCGCGTCATAGAAAATTGTGTGCTTCGCATAGACCCATTCGCCGTACATCACATACCGATTTTCCAACAACTCGTGTAGCGTTTGTTGTTTCGCGCGCGCCCAGGTTTTGAGCCAGGCAAATTGCCGTTCACGCGCGCCGCCATCCAAAAAGTGTCCGCGACTTTGCAGCAGCAATCTGCCGTCATTGTCAAAGCTGATGCCGGAGTTTGCGCCGTCCAATTTTTCTTCGACGACGATGAAGCGGCCTTTGATTTGGCTGAATGAAACGGATTCCAAATCCTCATCGCCAACCTGCAACCGCGAGCCTTCAATATGTGGCGTGCGTGGGTATTTGTAGAGCTTCGTCATCGCAACTCAAACCTTTACAACGGCAATCATGTGGTTCAAGACGTAATCTATTTTGACACTGGTCGCACCCGCTTCCAGCCATAGATTTTCAAACGACGAAGGATCGAAAAGCTGGACATGTTCGGGGTTATCGTCTTCTTTCGAGGGAACGGAAGCCACCACAAAAGACCGCGCCAATCGCACCACTTCTGCTGCCGCCAAAGCCGGTGTTTCCAAATGCTCCAGCACTTCCAATGCCGTCACGACATCTACACATTTGTCTTCCAATTCGATGGCCGTCGCGTCCATTTCGAGGGCTTGTAAATTCGTAAATCCGCCTTGTCGCACCGCATTGATGTCCGCGACACGAACCGGATTCGTATCAATTGCAGTGACTTCCAGATATGGGAACGCATCCAACAACGGCCAAAGAAATGTGCCGCGCCCGCTGCCGATGTCGAGCAAGCTTGTTGGGGCAAGGCTGCGCAAAATCCCCAACACTTTTTTGACACGCGGAAGTTCCGTTTGATTTTTGAATTTATGCAGGCGCAATCCTGCCGCGCGCCCGGCGACGATGATCTCCTCATCTGACAACTCTGGGGCAAGCGTCATTTTGCCCCGGACAAAAGCTGCTGCCAGAGGGACAAAATACCGTTCATCAATACATTCAGGCTGATCTGTCATGACCTTTTCAAGTCTTTGTTTTTCTCGTAACTCAAGGAAGCGGCATTTTAGTGTAAGATGCGTTTTCTTCGAGCAAAAATTTGGTATTACCCTTGCTCTCAAGTTGAATGGGTCTATGAATCTGGAAGTTCCTTCTTTTGCCAAAATTAACTGGACGCTCGAAATTTTAGGGCGTCGCGCCGATGGCTATCACGAACTGCGGACAATTTTGCAAACCGTAGATGTTTGCGATCAGTTGCAATTTGCGCCAGCCGAAGCAGAAATTGCCTTGACCTGTGATCATCCTGATGTGCCGTGTGATGCAACGAATTTGATTTATCGGGCTGCGGTGTTGCTCAAAGACCTGACGGGCTGTGACAAAGGGGCAAAAATAGACTTGCAAAAACGGATTCCGATAGGGGCAGGATTGGGCGGTGGCAGCAGCAATGCAGCGATCACGCTTCTGGCCTTAACTCGGCTTTGGGAATTGGAGGTTGCGCCGCAGGATTTGTTTCGGCTTGGCTCTCAGCTTGGTTCGGATGTCCCGTTCTTTTTTTTCGGCGGGACGGGCATTGGGATTGGGCGTGGTGACGAAGTGTATCCGATGGCAGACATTGTGGCGGAACACGTATTGCTCGTGAATCCCGGTGTTCAGGTCCCAACCCGCGAAATCTATGGAAACGTATCTTCTGAGTTGACAAGCCCGCGTGCCGTGAATAATATGCCGTTTTCTTTGCAGGCCGCTTACGCGCGCATGCGAGGGGCGCAATGGAAATTGCGAAATGATTTAGAACGCCCTGCACTTGCGCTTTATCCTCTGATTGGTCAGGTCAAACAGCGGTTGATTGAATTAAATGCAGCGTCTGTATTGATGTCAGGAAGCGGCGCAACGGTTTTCGCGGTCTTTGAAAGTGAAGCGGCACGAACTCAGGCAAGGCAAGCCCTGAGCGAAACGGATTGGTGGTGCGCTGCAACGCGCACGCTAAGCCGGAATGAATATCAAGCCGCACTCGAAGAAAGTTTTGGATTTTAGATGGGAAAAGAACGTGCAAGCGCAATCCGAAATCCAAAATCCAAAATCAAGTTACTGGGGAGTCGCCAAGTGGTAAGGCAGCGGCCTTTGGAGCCGCCATTCCTAGGTTCGAATCCTAGCTCCCCAGCCATTTTTTTGTTTAGGCCCCAATAACTGCTCGAAGTTTTTGTAGTACCCCGTGAATAGTTTACAAGTATTCTCCGGTAACGCGAATCGCCCGCTGGCGGAGGAAATCTGCCAGTATTTAGGCGTCCCATTGGGGCGCGCCAATACGACGCGCTTTCCCGATGGCGAGTTCAATTTCCAGATCCTTGAAAACGTGCGTGGCAGTGATGTCTTCATCGTTCAGCCCACCAGCCCGCCAGTTGATACGAACTTGATGGAATTGCTTTTGATGATAGATGCATTTCGTCGTTCATCGGCAGATCGCATCACAGCGGTAATTCCGTACTATGGTTATGGACGCGGTGATAAAAAAGACAAGCCGCGGATTGCGATTTCGGCAAAACTGGTGGCGAATTTGATCAAGATTGCGGGAGCGGACCGCGTGCTGGCGATGGATTTACACGCACCACAGATTCAGGGTTTTTTTGATATTCCCGTGGATCACTTATTCGCCTCGCCGGTTGTCATTGAATATTTTCTGAAGCAGCAGATTGAAAATCTGGTCGTAGTCGCGCCTGATCCAGGCGGCGCAGAACGTGCCAGAGCTTATGCCAAGCGCCTGAATGCGGATTTCGCTATTGTGGACAAACGCCGCGATAAGTCCAAGCCGGGGCATGCTGAAGCCGAGGTCATGAACGTGATTGGCAAAGTTGAGGGACGCAACGTGTTGGTGGTAGATGATATGGCCGACACCGCAGGCACCTTGACGAAGGTCGCGGAAGCTTTGAAAAAAGAAGGCGCGCGCAGCATAGTTGCCAGTTGTGTTCACGCGGTGTTGTCTGGAAATGCGATGGAGCGGATTGCCAGTTCACCTCTGGAAAAAGTGGTGATTACCAATACCGTGTCCGCCGAAAAGGCGCGCGCCTCTACGCAGTACGAATGTCTGAGTGTGGCGCCGCTTTTGGCCGAGGCCATTAAATCTATTCACGATGAAACTTCGGTGAGCCGATTGTTTATTTGAGATTTCGTTTGGGAGTTTACGTTTATGAGCTTTGATACAAATGTTTCGCTGAATGCTCAGCCTCGCACTGAAAAAGGAAAAGGTGCGGCTGGGCGATTACGTCGCAGCGGGTTGATTCCCGTGACAGTGTATGGCGATGGGCAAGATGCCATTTCCGCCTCTATCGTTAAAAGAGAGCTGGGCGCGTTTGTGCGTAAATATGGTCGGCACGGCATTTTTACCTTGAATCTGGACGGTGGATCATCGCCAGTGAAAATTGCCGAGATGCAGCTTGATCCGATTAAAGGCGGTGTTCGTCACATGGATTTGCAGCGCATTTCGCTCACAGAACGGTCCGAGTTTGAAGTCGCCTTGAAAATTGTCGGCGAGGCCGAGGGGGTGAAAATGGCGGGCGGTATTTTAGACGTTGTGAGCCATGCGATTCATCTTCGTTGCTTACCCTCTGATTTGCCTGAACATGTTGACGTTGATGTGACTCCATTGGGACTTGGACAAAATCTGCGTGTCAGTGATTTAAAACTCGACGCAGACAAGTTCCAAATCGTGACTGATTCGGAAACCGTGATTGCCACTGTTGTCGCGCCGCGCGAAGAAGAAGTTGCCGCCACTACCGCCGAGCCGGAAGTGATTAAGAAGGGCAAAGCGGAAGACAAGAAATAGCCCCAGTTTGATCGTAGATGTTTCTCATCGTGGGCTTAGGTAATCCCGGTAGCAAGTATGAGCAAACACGCCATAATTGCGGTTTCTTGCTCATAGACGAATTGGCGCGTCGTGCCGGGCGCGAGGTCCGAACGCCTGAATGTCAGTCGCTAACGACCAAAACCACACTGCGTGGGACAGAAATACTGTTGGTCAAACCGCAAACGTTTATGAACCTCAGTGGCGTGGCGGTTGCCGCTTTGATGAAAAAGTACGAAATCAAAGCGGAAAACATTTTGATAATTAGTGATGATGTGGCGTTGTCACTTGGTACATTGCGTCTTCGTCGTGAGGGAAGCGCAGGCGGGCAAAATGGTTTGAAGTCCATCATCAAGGAAATCGGAACGCAGCAATTTCCTCGTTTGCGGATTGGCATTGCGCCCGATCATCCGGTTCGCAATCTTTCAGATTTCGTGTTGGGTGAATTTAGCAAGCGCGAGCGTGAAGTCCTGAGCGATACAATAGACGCGGCTGCGGACGCCGTCGAAGTTCTTTTGCAAGATGGCATCGCGGAAGCGATGTCGAAATATAATTGAAGCCACGCGGTGGCTTTCTCCTTGCCCGAAGTAATGAGCTTTGGGCTAACCAACATCCATAAGGAGGATTCTCTTGAGAACCTACGAAATTGTTTACATCGTGGTCCCCAATACGACTGACGATGATTTAGCCAAACTCAATTCCCAACTGGAAAAAGTTGTTGCTGATTTAGGCGGGAAAATCGTCAAAACCGATCTTTGGGGGCGCAAGAAACTCGCCTATAAAATTGGCAAGTATGAAGAAGGCGTTTATGTTGTCTTGTACATTGAGGGCAGCGGTAAAGAAATCGCCGAAGTCGAACGTCGTTTGCGTGTGAATGATGCGGTGATCCGGCACATGACTGTTCGGACAGACGAAGACCTCAAACGGGCTGAAAAACTGAAATCACGCCGGAAAGTGTCGGTGCGGGCAGCGGCTGCTAGTGGCGCAGATAGCGAGGGCGACGTTGAAGGAGAAGGAGGCGACGAAGAATTTGATTCGTAAGCTTGAAGGGCAATGCTTTCCTAAAGTTCGAATCACAATTTTTTGAGGATACAATTATGCCAAGACCAAATGATAGAAATGATCGCAACGACGGACCATCCAGACGACCTATGAATGCGCCGATGCCGTCCAGTCGCCGTCGCCGTTCTTCCAAGCTTTCCGCTGAGAAGATTGATTATATTGATTACAAAGACGTGAAATTGCTGCAATCCTTCCTGACCGAGAACGGCAAGATTTTGCCGGCCCGGTTGTCCGGCGTCAGCGCGTTGCAGCAACGCAAAATCGCAGAAGCAATCAAACGCGCCAGAACGATTGCCTTGCTGCCTTACGTTCAAGCTTAAAGTGAAGGAGTTATTGTTATGGCACAAATGGAGCTTTTGCTACGTGAAGACGTAGAAAACCTGGGATTACGCGGTGAGCTTGTCAAAGTGCGTCCCGGTTATGGTCGGAATTATTTATTGCCGCGTGGCCTGGCTGTCCAAGCCACTGCGGCCAACGTCAAAGCCATTACGAAACAGCGGGAAGCTTTCTTGAAAAAAGCCGCTGCAGATAAGTCTGCTGCCGAAGGACAATCGGCGTTGTTGCAGTCCCTGTCGCTCGAATTTGCCCGCAAGGTGGGCGAACACGGCGTGCTGTATGGCTCAGTCACTTCGATGGATATTGCTGAAGCTATTGCGGCAAAGGGCTTTGAAATTGACCGTCGGAAAATCCAACTGGCAGAACCAATCAAAGAAATTGGCGAGTTTGAAATTCCTGTCAAACTGCACCGTGAAGTCATTGCGACTCTCAAGGTGGTCGTCGTGAAAGAAGAAGCCTAAACGCCTGTACAAATCCGACAGTCTTTGAGATAAGAGAAGCGGAGCGAGAGCGTCTTAACGCAAGCTCCGCTCTTTTCTTTTGCCTCGCACTTTAGGAGTAACTCGTATGACGGACGCAATCATTTGGCTGGCTGCAATTGGCTTGGTGGCACTGATGTTCTGGTCTCTGATCTACGAGCAACACAAACGCGCGAAAATGACCGATGAAGAATATCAACGGCGCGCGAAAGAAGAGCCGGGACTCATCAGCACTGGGATGATGGCTTTTGACCAAATTGCCTTTCGCCCTCAGGCCAAAGCCGCTGTTGAGTATCAAAAAGACAAGATGCGCGGCCAAACTCCTGACCAGCAGCAAGCAGGCGAAGATATTTCCGGTCGAGAAAAGTCTAACGAAGTCCCGTGAAGTCCACGCCACGACTTTCCCAGACTGCTCCAGGCTTTCCCAGACTACATTACCGATGGCGAAGAACGCAGATTCCCCATTTGATAGAGCTTTACCGAGTAACATCGAAGCCGAACGCTCGATCCTCGGCGCAGTCCTGCTCGACAATCAAACGATCAACCAGGCCGCCGAAATGCTGCGGCGCGACGACTTTTTTTTAGACTCGCATCGCCGCATTTACGACAAGATGCTGCACCTGATGGAACAGGGACGCGCCATTGATCCCATCACCTTGCAGGACGCTTTACGACAGGCAGGGGATTTGGATTTGATTGGCGGCGCGGCCTTCATCGGAGCCTTGATTGACGGGGTTCCGCGCTTCTCAAACATTCAGGAATATTGCGCCATCGTTAAGGGCAAATCTATTGTCCGCAAACTCATCACCACCTCGAATCAGATTATTAATCGCTGTTTCGACGCCGAAGACACGCCGGACATTTTGCTTGACGAAGCCGAGCGCGCGATTTTGTCTATCGCCGAAGATCGGATTCGCCAGGGTTTCGTTCCGATCAGTGAAGTTGCACATAAACAACTCCAACATATCGAAGAAATTGCCGGACGCGAACAACTGGTCACCGGCATTTCCACTGGCTTCCGCGATCTGGATTACATGACGTCAGGCTTGCAGCGCGGCGATCTGGTTATCATTGCGGCAAGGCCATCCATGGGAAAGACTGCCTTCTGCCTCAATATCGCGCAGAATGCAGCTATGCGGCAGCAGCATCACGGCAACAAAGCTATCGTTGGCATCTTCTCGCTCGAAATGAGTAAAGAGCAACTCGTGCAACGTATGTTGTGCGCGCAGGCTCGCATTGACGCGCATCGCTTGCGCACCGGGATGCTCAGCAAAGAAGATTGGCGGCACTTGGCAATGGGCGTCAGCGAATTGGCCGAAGCGCAAATCTTCCTCGACGATACGCCCGCGATCTCCTCGCTTGAAATGCGCGCCAAAGTTCGGCGTCTAAAAAATGAGCAGCGTGGACTGGACTTAATCATCGTGGACTATTTGCAGTTGATGAGTGGCAAAGGCAAAGTCGAATCACGGCAACAGGAAGTTTCGCAGATTTCGCGCGACCTGAAAGCGATTGCCAAAGAAATGAACGTGCCGCTGATCGCGCTTTCACAGCTTTCGCGCGCCGTCGAAACGCGTTCTGATCACCGCCCGCAGCTTTCAGATTTACGTGAGTCGGGTAGTATTGAGCAAGACGCCGATATTGTGATGTTTATTTACCGCGACGAAGTCTACAATCCCGAAACTGAAAAACCGAATGTCGCCGAAATCATTATTGGCAAACAACGCAACGGCCCGATTGGCGATGTCGAATTGGTTTTCCTGAAACAACTCACCCGCTTTGAAGATAAATATCGAGAATAGTCAGTTGTCAGTGGCTGGTGGTCGGTGATATTTCTTGACCGTGCAACTGCTCAACGATCACCAATCACCGACTACGGCTTCTCGTCCCACCTGGGCGGAAATTTCTCTGCCGAATCTTGTTCACAATTACCGCACGATCAAAGCCTGTCTTCCTGATCAAGCGCAACTGATGGCGGTCATCAAAGCCAATGCCTATGGACATGGCGCAGTCAAATGCGCGCGCGCGCTGGAACCCGATGCGGATTGGTTTGGCGTGGCGTTGATTGAGGAAGGCGTAGAGTTGCGACGGGCTGGCATCACGCGCCCGATTTTATGTCTCGGAGGTTTCTGGCACGGGCAGGCAGAAACGATCATCGCGCATAATTTGACCCCTGTGATTTTTCGCTTCGATCAAATCGAAGAACTCCATGCCCAGGCGAAGCAGGCGAGTCGTAAGGTGAATTATCATTTGAAAGTGGATACCGGAATGGGACGGTTGGGTGTCCCCTTTGCTGAACTGCCTGCCTTCGTTCGCGCGCTTCACCCCTTCACTAACCTCAGGCTGGACGGGCTGATGACTCATTTTGCTGAGGCTGAATCGCTCGACGCGGAATTCACTGAATTACAAATCGGATGCTTTCAGCAATCGCTCGACATCCTGCGCGAAGCAGGCCTGGCCCCGGTGTGGAGGCACTTATCCAATAGTGCAGGCATTCATTCCCAGGCGACTGCCCTCGGCAATCTGGCCCGCACGGGCGCGGCGATGTATGGCTTCACGCGCGATGTGATTGCACCGGTGCCGGAAGCCTTCGATGTAAAGCCTGTGCTGTCGTTGCATTCGCGGATTGTCTACCTCAAGACAGTAGCGGCGGGGACTTCGCTCGGCTACGGGCGCACATTTACCACCACCTCTGAAAGCCGGATTGCAACGCTTCCGATTGGTTATGCGGATGGTTTGCACCGCGCCCATTCCAACAACGGACACGTGATCGTACGCGGTCACTTTGCGCCGATTGTTGGTCGGGTCAGTATGGATTTGACGATGGTTGAAGTTACGAATATTTCTGAGGTGCAATTGGGTGATGAGGTGATTTTATTAGGTAAACAAGGGGATTTGCGCATCTCTGCCGAAAATCTTGCCGAGCAAATCAATACGATTTCCTATGAAGTTGCCTGCCACTTATCCGCCCGCGTGCCACGAATGTATTTCGGGTGACTTTTCTTCTGTTTGCTCAGAAGACCGCCAATGCGTAGCACGGAGTTCTCAATTAGAAATCGCTGTTTGCGCATTCTGTTTTTTCGGCATCGTATTCCAATCAGGCGGCTCAACGCCGAGCAGATGATGGACGAAGAAATCGTATTGTTTCTTGACGCCATACGCGCCGCCATTGGTGTGGCCTGCGCCGGGAATCATCAGAAAGTCGAACGTCTTTTCCGCCTTAATTAAGGCATTCACGACCTGCATCGTCGAGGCCGGGTCAACGTTTGTGTCCAATTCGCCGAGGATCAGCAATAACTTGCCTTGCAGCTTGCCAGCATTATCTACGTTCGAGGCTGCGGCGTATTCTGGTCCCAGCGGCCAGCCCATCCATTGCTCGTTCCACCAGATTTTATCCATGCGGTTGTCGTGGCAGCCACAGGCCGACACACAGACCTTGTAAAAATCAGGATGAAACAGCAGGCCGCCGAGCGAGTTTTGCCCGCCTGCTGATGTGCCGTAAATTCCGACCCGCGTGATGTCATAGTACCGATATTTCGCCGCCACCGCCTGATGCCACAGGATGCGGTCGGGAAAGCCTGCATCGCCCAGATTTTTCCACGCTACATCGTGAAAGGCTTTGGAGCGATTGGCCGTTCCCATACCGTCAATCTGCACAACGATGAAGCCGAGTTCCGCCAGCGATTGCATCGGATTCCAGGGCGTAAAATTTTTCGGCACGAACGAGCCTTGCGGCCCCGCATAAATGTTTTCGATCACCGGATATTTTTTCAGCGGACTGAAATTAGAGGGCCGATAAATCACGCCCCAGATTTCCGTCTTGCCATCGCGTCCGAACGAAGTGAAAACTTCCGGCGCGCGCCAGCCCGCTTGGCTCAGTTCGGCGATGTCAGTGCTCTCAACTTTGGTCAGAACTTTCTTGTCCGCCGTCAGCCGCAATTCCGAAACCGTCGGCATATCCACACGTGACCAGGTGTCCACATAATATTTCATATCCGGCGAAAAGCTGACGACGTGGTTGCCATCGCCTTCGGTGAAAGCTGTTAGGCCTGTGCCGTCGAAATTGATCCGGTAATAGTGAATGAAATAGGGGTCTTTGCCGGGATACATTCCGCTGGCCTGAAACCAGATTTGGCGCTTCTCTTCATCCACTTTATCTACCGCGCGCACGACCCAATTGCCGTTGGTAATCTGGTTTTTGACCGCGCTGGTTGTGCCGTCAAGCAGGTATAGATGATTCCATCCGTCGCGCTCCGACATCCAGATGATTTCTCTGCCGTCAGATATGTCGGCGCGGTATTTTTTGCCCGAATAACAGAAAAAAGTCTTCGGCTCTTCGCTGATGACGGCGCGCGGTTTGCCGCTGGTGGCTTCGACCTCAATGACGCGGTACACCTGATGCCCGCGCTGATTATATTCAAATGTGAACGCGCGATTGTCCTTGCGCCATTCGATGCGCGACAGGTTATAGGGATTTGGAAAGAGCGCATTGTCTATGACAAATTGCTTTTTGGTTTCGATGTTGAATAGTACGGGCTGCGGCTGGTCGAGGACGTCGCCGGGTTTGGCATAATCAATCGTGTGATACTTCGGCTGCAATTGATCGCTGGCTGACGATTCGACGTATTGAATCTTGCGCTGATAGCCGGGCCGTACGCGATACGCTGCGATCATCCTGGAATCCGGTGACCAAATCAGCGAGGCCAGCGCATAATAATTGCCCTCTGAACCCTCGAAGCTGAGCGCGCCTCCCTCTTTGCTGCCTTTCGGACGTACCCAGATATTGAAATTATTAACCCAGGCTTCCCATTTACCATCGGGCGAAATCTTTGTTTGCGTGGTGGACGGGAAATTATAGCGCGGGCCGGGAATTCCATTTAACGTACCGGGCGCGCCGCCACGCCGCCCCGGGCCGTCTGGTCCATTGGGAGGCAGCTTTTTGATTGTGTAATCGGTCAGTTCGCAGCGCCACCGATTTTCGCCGATATTGAATTCGATAGCTTTTTCGTTATCCACGAAATTGATTTGCTGAAATGGTAACTTGAGGGCCGTGTATTTTTCGCTTGCGGCGGCGGAAAGGGCTGCTGCCAGCCGTTCGTGATCAAAGGCCGCTTTTTGGGTTAGTGTTTCGGCGTCCATCAACACAAATTCGTTTCCGCCTTTGATCGCTTTGCGATACCAGAAGCGGCTGGTTTTGCTAATCCAGTTGGCGCGTTCGGGCAAGTTGGCGGTGATCCCGACATACTTTTCGCGCAGCCCATTGGCGCGTTCGTAATCAGCCAGCGTGCCTTGCGCGTGGATAGGTGCAGCCCAGAGCAGGCAAAATAAAGTAACCGAGACGTAGGTGAATTGGCGTTTCATTCTGTGCGCTCCTTAATCGAACGGTTCTCAAGCTGTCGGGCAAAGAGTATAAATCTCCAGGCCATCTGTCTTGTATGTTTCTAAGACAGGTTGAATAGACTTAGGAAGTCTTTATGGCCGACGTTTATTGAGGGTGCTTGGTTGCCACTATTGCCTCGTCAAATCGTCATCATAGACGGCTTCTTGTCACATTCTTGACGGAGATATTACGCATCCTGTATACAAGTTTTACTTGGTACGAATCAACAACCTTATCCTAAGCGGCGGATTTTTTCTTATTGATCAGAGCTTAGGTCGTGACCGCAACTGCAATACCTTCGATAAGGGCTTAAGGGAATCGAAAGGAAACGCTGGTATGTCCATGCAATTACCTCCCGGAAGATACTATGGAGAGACGTTACGCAGCCGTAAAATGGCGAGCTTTGAGCTTTCAGAGCGGGTCTATTCTCCAGGTTATCAAACCCCGAAACATACTCATAAACAAGCCCTGTTTTGTTTTGTAATGCAGGGGAATTATACCGAGAGCTATGGCGGGAAAACACGGGAGTGTCAGTCTTCGACACTGCTCTTTCATCCTCCCGGCGAATTGCACGCCGAACATTTTCACGAAGCTGGGGGGCGCTCATTTATTGTGGAAATTGCGCCCGACTGGCTCGCACGCATCCGGGAGCAGTTGCCGCTGGCGGAGCATTCCGCAGATTTTCAGGGCAGCGTATTTGAATCGCTCGCGCGCAAGCTGTATCGAGAATTCACGCACGAGGATTGCGCCTCTTCCATCATCATCGAAGGGTTGATGATGGAAATGATCGGTGAAACGATGCGCTGCCGCGTCGCACAGACATCGTATGATGCGCCGCGTTGGTTGCAACAAGCCAAAGACCTTCTGCATGTGCGCTTCGCCGAAGACCTCACGCTGGCGGACGTTGCACAAAATGTGGGCGTCCATCCGGTTTATTTGGCGCAGACGTTCCGCAAAATCTATCAATGCACAGTGGGAGAATATGTGCGCCAGCGCCGCATTGAATATGCGTGCCACGAATTGACAACTTCCGCCAGACCCATTGTGGAGATTGCGCTCGCCGCTGGTTTCTGTGATCAGAGCCACTTCACCAGAACGTTCAAGCGCGCCATAGGTACTGCGCCTTCCCAATACCGCGAATCCCTCCGCGAGATTTGAGAGGGAATAATTTTGTCAGGCGGCTGGCTCTCTCCAAAAACGCGCAGGCGATTTTACGCCAGGTGATTTCAGCACTAATCGAGTTCAAACGACCTTACAGGAATTCAAGACGGAAGACTCTTACCTTTGGTTTACTTCTGATGCACAACGCAGTGAAATGCAGTTGAGGAAATATCAAACCAGATGAGCCGCAACAGGCATTTGGGAAAGAGGATTTGCATGACAAACCGACAGATAAAACGCGTCAAGATCGTGGATTCTCACACAGGCGGCGAACCGACTCGCGTGGTAGTCAGTGGTGGCCCTGATCTGGGCAACGGCACGATGGCGGAACGTTTGGAGCGATTCAAGTCGCAGCACGATAACTTTCGCTCGGCGGTGGTCAACGAACCGCGCGGCAATGATGCGGTCGTGGGGGCTTTGTTGTGTGAACCTGCCGACCCTTCCTGTGCAGCAGGCGTGATTTTCTTCAACAATGTCGGTTATCTGGGGATGTGCGGTCACGGCACCATCGGGCTGATCGTCACGCTTGCATACCTCAATCGCATTGCGCCGGGAACGCATCGTATTGAAACGCCTGTGGGCGTGGTTGCAGCGACCCTTGACGAAAACAATTTCGTCAGCGTGGATAATGTGCCGAGTTACCGATTGGCGGCCAATGTCTGCGTTGAGGTCCCCGGCTATGGTTTGGTCAGCGGTGACATTGCCTGGGGCGGCAATTGGTTTTTTCTAGTCAATAGCGACAGAGAGCAGCGGCTGACGCTGGACCGTTTGGAGGAACTCACCGATTTTACCTGGCGGATTCGGCAGGCGCTCAATGCGCAGGGCATCACAGGTGCGAATGGGCAGGAGATAGATCACGTCGAACTTTTCACCTCTTCCGAACTGAGTGGCGTGGACAGCAGGAATTTTGTGTTATGTCCCGGCAAAGCCTATGACCGCTCGCCGTGTGGTACCGGCACCAGTGCCAAGCTGGCGTGTTTGTATGCAGACGGGAAATTGCGGGCAGGACAGGTGTGGCGGCAGGAAAGCATTGTTGGCAGCGTGTTTGAAGGCACCATTCGCGCCGCCAGCGAGACCGACGGAAAAGTGTCTCCGACGATCAAAGGTTCTGCCTTCGTGAACGCTGAAGCCGAATTGATTTTGGACGAGCGTGACCCGTTCTGTTATGGGATTCGCCAATGACTTTACCCATGACTTCAAAAGCGTTTGATCTGGCTATTGTTGGTGGTGGCATTGTGGGTGCGGCCTGTGCCTGGGAAGCGGCGCGATCAGGATTGAGCGTAGTCGTGATTGAGCGCAGCGTGATAGGTGGCGGCGCGACTGCCGCCGGGATGGGGCATATCGTGGTGATGGATGATTCGGAGGCACAGTTTGCGCTGACACGATATTCGCAGCAACTCTGGCAAGAGATCGCCTCCGATTTGCCCGACGATGTTGAATACGAAGAATGCGGGACAATCTGGGTGGCTGCCGATGAGGAAGAGATGATCGAAGTGCAGCGCAAAGAGGTTTTTTATCAGGAGCGCGGAGTCGCCGTCGAAATCCTGGACGCCGCCGCGCTCCGGCAAAGTGAACCAAATCTGCGGTCGGGGTTGAGAGGTGGTTTACTGGTTCCTGGTGATAGCGTGGTTTATCCGCCCTGTGCCGCGCGATATTTTTTGGAGCAGGCGCAATCACTCGGCGCACAATTACGATCAGGTGTGGCGGTGGTTGCCTTGAGTAACGATGGGGTCAAATTAAGCGACAATAGCCTTATCAGCGCAGGCATTACCGTCAACGCCACGGGCAGTTGGTCTCCGTTGTTGACGCCCGGCATTGATGTGCAAAAACGCAAAGGTCACTTGCTGATTACTGACCGCTACCCCGGTTTCGTGCGGCATCAATTGGTTGAGCTGGGGTATTTGAAAAGCGCCCATTCAATTAGCTCTGATTCGGTTGCGTTCAATGTGCAACCCCGCAAAACCGGCCAGGTGCTGATTGGTTCATCGCGGCAATACGGTGTGGGCGATCCGAAGATCGAAGCCGCAATGTTGAGCCGCATGCTCTCCCGCGCCGCAGAATACATGCCCGGCATTACACAACTTTCTGCGATTCGTACCTGGACCGGCTTTCGTGCGGCTACGCCGGATAAGCTTCCACTTGTCGGTCAGTGTCCCGGTTACGACAGGCTCTATCTGGCAACCGGTCACGAAGGGCTTGGCATCACCACGTCAACAGGAACCGCAAAGCTGTTGATAGATCAATTGCTCAATCGCTCCTCGGCAATTCCGATTGCGCCGTATTTGCCGAGCCGTGTGCATCAGGAGGCTATCCATGCCTGACACGGTTATGCTCACAATCAACGGCCACCCGGTCATCGTACCAGACGGCAGCTCGGTGGCGACGGCGGTAGCGATTTCGGGCGCGATGGCCTTTCGTCGCTCGGTTCACGGAGAGCCGCGCGCGCCTTTATGTGGGATGGGGATTTGCTTTGAATGTCGCGTGACGATCAACGGGCAATCGCACACGCGCAGTTGCCAGATTGTTTGCCAAAACGGAATGGACGTGCAAACCGATGAATAATCCAGGTGACACTTACGACGTGCTGGTGATCGGCGGTGGCCCCGCCGGATTGGCTGCTGCCCTTTCTGCCCAACAATCCGGCCTACGCGTTGCCATCGTGGATGACAATCCGGGACTCGGTGGGCAAATCTGGCGCGGCGATCAACACAAGCCCGGCACGCCGGAAGCCGCGCAATGGCTTCGGCGTGTGGCAACGGCGCAGGTGAAATTTATCAGTGGTGCGTATGTGTATGAGCAACCGGAACCCGGACTGTTGTTGGCAGAAACCTTTGAAGGTCGGCGAGAGCTGGGCTATCAAAAACTAATTTTAGCAACCGGCGCGCGCGAACGATTTCTGCCATTTCCGGGCTGGACGCTGCCGGGCGTGGCGGGGGCAGGCGGGTTGCAGGCGTTGGTCAAATCCGGGCTGCCGATGGCAGGGAAAAAAATCGTTGTCGCGGGGACGGGGCCATTGTTGTTGGCGGTTGCCGCCTATTTGCAAAAGCAGAGCGCAAACGTGTTGTTGATTGCTGAACAAGCAAGCCAATTGCTTTCTTTCGGATTGAGCCTGTGGCGCTGGCCGAGCAAAATATTTCAGGCGATACAGCTCAAACGCGAACTGGCAGGCATTCGGCATCTGACGAATTGTTGGGTTGAGTCGGCGCATGGCGACAACCGGTTACAGCGCATCACGCTTCGACACGGTCAAAAAACATGGGATGTTGCCTGCGACTATTTGGCCTGCGGCTTTCATCTTGTGCCGAATGTTGAAGTGGCGGTCTTTTTCGGCTGCGAATTGCAGGAAGGTGTCGTGCAGGTGGACGAATTGCAAGCGACAACTGTTCCCGGAATTTACTGCGCAGGAGAAGCGACCGGCATCGGCGGCTTGGAATTATCGCTGGTGGAAGGACAGATCGCTGGTTTTGCCGCTACCAATCAAGTACAACAAGCGCGTGCGCTATTTGCTGAGCGCGACAAGCTGCAACAGTTTGCGAATCTGCTGAACCGCACATTTGCCTTGCGCGACGAATTGAAGCGACTGCCGCAACCAGACACCATTGTTTGTCGCTGTGAAGATGTGAGCTTCGCGCGGGCAGAGAAATATCCCGAGTGGCGTGCGGCCAAGCTGCACACGCGTTGCGGTATGGGGCCATGTCAAGGGCGGATTTGCGGCCCCGCCCTGGAGTTCCTGCTCCATTGGCAACCGGAATCTGTGCGCCCGCCAGTCTTTCCCGTCAAGGTTGGAAACCTGATTCGAGACGCCGGAAGCCTGATCGAACAAGAGCAATAATCAATTACAAAACTTATTGAGGAGAAAATCATGACGATGAAATGGCAGGGCGTGATGCCCGCAATTACCACGGGGTTCAAGGAAGATTTAAGCATTGACCACGAATTCGTAGCTCGACACGTTACCTGGCTCGTAGACAACGGTTGCACCGGCATTGTCACGCCGGGGAGTTTAGGCGAAGGCAATACGTTGACGTTTGAAGAACGCGCGGCGCTTTGGCAAACCGTCGTGGGAGCCGTTGGTGACCGTGTCCCTGTGGTTGCCGCCATCTCTGCGCTTAGCACCGCCGAGGCAGTCGAGCAATCGAAAACTGCCGCCAACAAAGGTTGCCAGGGATTGATGGTGTTGCCGCCGTATGTTTACAAAGGCGATTGGCGCGAGATGAAAGCTCACGTTGCGGCTTGCTTCAAAGCGACAACGCTCTCCTGCATGCTCTACAACAACCCGGTTGCTTATGGCACGGATTTCATCCCGGAGCAGATTCAGGAATTAGCCGACGAGTTCGAGAACTTTCAATCCGTCAAGGAATCCAGCACCGATGTTCGTCGCGTGACAGCCATCAAGGCGCTGGTCGGCGACCGTCTGGATTTGTTTGTGGGCGTGGATGACGCAATTGTCGAAGCGATTCCGGTCGGCGCGGTCGGCTGGGTGGCTGGCTTGGTGAACGCCTTCCCGAAAGAATCCGTGGACCTGTTCAATTACACGGTGCAAGGTGACATGGAGAAAGCCTTGCCCTTGTATCATTGGTTTCTACCGCTGCTGCGTTTGGACACGGTGCCGAAGTTTGTGCAACTCATCAAGCTGGTGCAGCAAGCCGTTGGGATGGGCAATCCGCGCGTCCGTCCTCCACGCTTAAAGTTAGTCGGCACGGAACTGGAACAAACGATGGCGCTGATTCAAACGTCGCTCCAGAATCGCCCCGTGGTGTAGGGGTGATCTGCCGACGCAAGACCGGAAATATTTCTGAACACGATAGCTGACGGGCCAGCGATCCACTTACGCCACGTACCTTCGCCTGTGACGGCGAAGGTACGTGGCGTATTGCACTTTCAGGCGTTCGCCCATTACTGTATTTGTAATGACCTTTCAAGATTCCATCGGTGATCGCCTTCAGCAATTCGCTTTAGCACAATTTGATCTGGCAACTACCTGTTTGACTGAGACCCGGCGCAAGCCAGAGACCGCAATTCATGAAACGCGCCGTTGTTTGAAGCGAGTCCGTGCCCTTTTGCGGATGGTCAGAACACAACTCGCTCCGTCAATTTATGATCGAGAGAATTTGTATCTACGCAACATCGGCCAACGGCTCGCGGCGCTCCGCGATGCAGCCATCATGCAGGAAACCCTCAAGAGTCTGAAAAAACAAACTACCGATCCGCTGGCGAGAAGTACCTGGCGTGAACTTCAAAAGGAACTTGCTACGGCACGCACGCCACTGGTGCAACGCCAGAAAAAACGTATGGCAACCACCGCTGCCAAGCTTCGCACCGCGCAAACCAGAGCAGAGAAGTGGGAGCTGGAGTTTAGCGATATAACTGTCGTGCAGAAGGGCGTGCAGAAAGTCTATCGGCAAGGCAGACGTGCAATGAAGCGCGTTTTGAAAGAGCCAACGGCTGAAAATTTTCACGAGTGGCGCAAGCAAGTGAATCACCTGCGACATCAGCTTCAAATTGTTCAGACCTTGAAACTCGGCAAAGTCAGAGCTTCCCTGGAAGCAAGCAAAACCTTAGCCAACTTGCTGGGACGCAAGAACGATATTGCCGTTTTATCCCGCCATCTCTGTCGTCGTAAATCAACCATCAGCAAATCCACCAAACAAGCTATCCAAAAAATAACTTCCGCACATGACCAGCCGCTCGACACTGCGGTAAGGGAATTGGGACAGCAGTTTTATGCGCGAACGGGCAAAGCCTTTATCAAACACCTCTGGGCAACCGAGGTGTAGCGCGATTTAGCCAATCGCGGGGACTGTTCGGAAATCCTGTTGTTCTTGAATAGCGCAGTCGTCAGGGTGTTTGGAAATTAAATCCGGCAGCGGCCCGGTACGGGCCATTGACTGTAGGCAGGTCGTTCACGGCCTGTTTGAGTTCCCACGATTTAAGCGTGATTTGACCTTCACCTGAAACAGAATTAAAGCCCATTGATTACGCTTCCCACTACATTAGAACGCGTTGATGGACAGCGAGGCTCCCCGGTTTGCTCCTTTGCGGGAGCCTTGGCTGCTTTTGTCAGCAAAAATTTTAAGCGAGAGAAACCTGTCATGAAACTACCCTATTCTTTACTACTTTTTGTGAGCCTGCTGTTGAGTGTTCCCGCCTTCGCGCAATTCGATTCGGCGACAGTGCTCGGAACGATCCGCGATGCTAGTGGGGCATCATTGCCCGGAGCCATGATTACCCTTAAAAACAACGCGACCGGCATTGTTGTAACGGCGCAAACCGATGGGAATGGCGATTATCAATTCCCCAACGTCAAAATTGGCGAGTATCGGTTGAGCGCAGAAATACAAGGCTTCACGACCGCAATCACCGATAAAATCGTGGTGACCGTCAATGCGCGCCAACGCGTAGATTTGACGATGCAGCCCGGCCAGTTAACCGAAACCGTCACGATCACTGACGCCGCGCAATTGCTCGAAACCGATTCCAGCGTGCGCGGGCAGGTCGTGCAGCGCGAACAAATCGTCAATCTGCCGCTCAACGGGCGCTCCTACGCGAATTTGGTTTTGCTTGCGCCGGGTGTGCGCGAATCATCGCAAAACTCTGCGACCGGCGGCGGACGTGAAGCGGCGTTCAATGTGAATGGCCTGCGCAATACCTTCAATAACTTCCTGCTGGATGGCGTAGACAACAACGCCTATGGAACGAGCAATCAGAGCTTTTCATCACAAGTCGTGCAAGTGTCGCCCGATGCTGTTGCCGAATTCAAAGTGCAAACCAACACCTACAGCGCCGAGTTTGGGCGTAGCGGTGGCGCAGTCATCAACGCCGCCTATCGCAGCGGCACGAATCAATTTCACGGCAGTTTGTGGGAGTTTCATCGCAACACCGCGCTCAATGCGGTCGGTTTTTTCAAACCTGTGAGCGGTGTCAAACCGCCGTTGATTCGCAATCAATTTGGCGCGACTCTTGGCGGCCCAATTATCAAAGATCGCACGTTCTTTTTCCTAGATTACGAAGGCTTCCGTCAAGTCGCCAAAGATGTTGGATTCTCGACCTTGCCAACGCTACAACAACGGCAGGGAATTTTTGCGGTGGATGTGCGCGTGCCATACAGCTTCGTGGATTCGACCGGCGCGACGATTGCCGCTGGAACTGTCTTTACCGCTGGTCAGCGTGTGCCGATGACCTCGTTTGCCAAAAAGGTCTTGAGCGAATTGCCCGCGCCAAACATCGGCGGTAAAACCGAGACCAACTTTGCCAACAACTTCAGCGATCTGGTCATCAATCGCAACTTCAACGACAAATTCAACATCAAGCTGGATCACAATTTCAGCGACCAACTGAATGGCTTCTTTCGCATTAGCCATCGCAAAGTGAACGAATTCAATGGCCCCACCATTCCCAGCCCATCGGGCAGCGGCGGCAACGGCTACATCAACGTGCTGAATCAACAACTGGTGTTTGGCGCGACGTATGCGATGGCGAATGGTTCAGCCATTGAAGCGCGCCTCGGTGTCTCGAAAATCGAGGGCGGCAAACGTCCACCCTTGTCGGGCGGCCCCAGCGTCCGCGAACTCTACGGCATTACCGGCTTGCCCGAAGATCGCACGATCACGGGTGGCTTGACGACACAAACCATCAACGGGTTTTCACAAATCGGTCGGCAGGCCACGAATCCGCAATTCCAAAATCCTTTCACGATCAATCCGCGCGTCAATTACACGCGGACGATCAGCCGTCACAGCTTGAAAGCGGGCTATGAATATTTGTTGGTAAATACGGATGTGCAAGACACGAACCCGTTGATGGGATTGGACACGTACGCCGGTCAATTCAGCCGTCCCGCGACCGCAGGCGGCAACACGATTTACAACTTAAGCGATTTTTTGTTCGGCGCGCGCAATCAATATGAGTTCGCCAATTTGCTGGTCGTCGAAATGCAACGCCGCTTGCACTACGCCTACCTGCAAGACGATTTCAAAGTGAACAATAAGCTGACGTTGAATGTCGGCGTCCGTTATGAATTCGCGACGCCGTACACGGAGGCAAACAATCGGCTGTCAAATTTCGATCCGGCGACGAAGACGATTATTCAAGCCAAAGATGGCTCGCTTTATAACCGTTCGCTGGTTGATCCCGATTACAACAACTTCGCGCCGCGCGTTGGCCTGGCCTATAACCTGTTTGATAAAACGGTGCTGCGCGGCGGTTACGGCATCGGCTATGTGCATTTCAATCGCATCGGGAGTGCAGATTTATTAGCCACGAACTTCCCGCAAATCACGCGTGCGAACGTCACACAAAACGCGGCGCTCGCGCTGTGTACGGGCAATGTGTTTGCGGAAGGTTGCTTCCGTCCGACACAGGCAGGGTATCCGACGAATTTGCCGAACAACGTGGTGTTGTTCACGCCGCGCGAAATGCGAACGGCCTACATTCAAAACTGGCAACTTTCGATTCAGCGCGAATTGCCCGGCAATATGTTGTTGGATGTGGCCTATGTTGGAAATCACGCGCTGAAGCTGTTGCTGCTCGCGGATTACAATCAGGCGCGTCCGCTGACGACGGCGGAACTGGCGTTGCCTGCCGCAAGCCGTCCGAGCCTGGATGCGCGTCGCCCGATTGCGGGCTTCCGTTCGATTTCGGCAACCTTGCCGGCGGCCTACTCGAACTATCACGCGTTGCAGGTGAAATTTGAGCGCCGCTTCTCAAAAGGCTTGTACCTGCTGAATTCGTTTACGTGGTCGAAGGCGATTGATAACGCTTCGCAAGTGTTGGAGGAACCGGGCGGCAACACTGGTACGCCGCAAAATGTGTATAACATTGCGGCGGATCGAGGCGTCGGCACGTACGATCAGCCCTTCAATAACACGACCAGCTTTGTGTTTGAGTTGCCGTTTGGCAAAGGCCGCGCGTGGCTCAGCGATTTGCCGTATGCCGCAGATGTGTTGTTCGGCGGATGGGCGTTGACGGGCATTAACACGATGACGAGTGGACAGGCCATCAACTTTCGCTACGCGCCTGCGCCCGTGACCGCGAATCTGCCGTCGTTCATTGGCGGTGTTGCGTTGCGCCCCAATTTGGTAGGCAATCCATTGTTGCCGAGCGGCGACCGCACGATTGATCGCTGGTTCAATACCGAAGCCATTCGCTTGCCCACGCAAGATCAACCGTTTGGCAATGCCGGACGCAACATCGGACGCGGCCCGTCGTTTTATCAATTCGATCTGGGCTTGCAGAAAAACTTCGCGCTGCCATTCATCAACGAAGTCTCGAAGATGGAGTTTCGCGCCGAGTTTTTCAACCTCCTCAACAAAACGAATTTCGGGAGTCCAAATCCCAATGCGTCCGGCATTGTCTTCAATACTGACGGTACGCTGCGCACCGCAGGTGGCTTCGGCACAATTCGCAGCACCGCGCCCGCACGACAGATTCAATTCGCGCTGAAGCTGTCGTTCTAATGTGTCGGGAGTGTGCATCAGCCAATGGTTTGCCGGTTCATTGGTTGGCGTGCGCTCCCGGCGCTTCCCTCGCCGCTATGAACACTACACAAATTTGCCCTATCTGTTTCAGCGAAACCCATCGCCTGATTTATTGCACGATACATCGCCGTTTAGTCTGCGCCGAAAGTTGCGCGATGACGGATGCGGATCTGTTCCGGCTGGAATTGATGCAACAAAATACAAGCTCAGAGTTCACGCTTCAGCGTGCCAATCCTCAGGCAGACACGCTGAAGCGCGAACTCTGAACGCCAGCTCCAGCCGCGCTTCTATTTCCACAATTAACGAACAATTGAGTTGCCAATGAGCCGCATTTAAGCCTGCGGCATTACCCTCTCACCTTCACCAATACAGTAGGCAGAGAAGCTGCCTCTCTCTCTTTACATCACACATCCTTTGCTGTGCAGACGCGATTCTCGACCTTAGAGATCGTGCGCTGTGCGGGTCGTTGTGTGTTCATTTCAGGAGTCATTATGTCCACAAGCTGTAAATCAATTGCTTTAACCATGCTGCTTGCCTTGCTGTTTACGAGCTATTCTCGCGCGCAATCCGCCAGCGGAGTGCTGGAAGGAATCGTGCAGGATGGCAATGGCGGCGTTTTGCCCGGCGCAACCATTCGCGTGCAAAACGAAGACACCAAACAAACCTTACAAACCGTCACCGATGTCGAGGGCAGGTTTCGCTTGCTGAGCCTTCCGTTTGGCAAATATCAAGTCGAAGCTGTGCTGACAGGCTTTGCCAAATATCGAGCGCTCTCGGTCATCATAGAGCCTGCGAACCCAACCAAATTGACAATGGCCTTAGTTCCAGCCGGCTTAACCGAAACCGTCAACATTGCCGCCGACGGACAATTGCTGCAAACCGAAAACTCGACGCAAGCGGCGACGCTGACGTCGAAAGAACTCACTTCATTGCCGACCGCTTCGCGCAACGTGACGCATTTGATTGTGGCAGAACCGGGCGTCAGTGCGCCGTTGCCGGATCGCACCGGCGCGGGCTTGAATATCGCTACGACGCCCGGCACGCAAGATCAGGATTCGGTGCAATCGCTCAACCCCAGTATTAACGGGGCGCGTCCGACCAATAATTCGCTGCGACTGAATGGCGTGGACGGAACGAATCTGCTCAATCGCGGCGGTGGCCTAGGCAATAATCTGATCGTGCCGCTGGATTCACTTGAAGTCGTTTCGGTACAGAGCGCACTGTACAATTCGCCGACGGGGCGCAACGGTGGCGGCAATATCGAAATCGTTACCAAATCCGGCACGAATGGATTTCACGGCTCGGTCGCGCATTTTCTGCAAAACGAAAAGCTCAACGCCAACGAATTCTTTTTGAATCGCGGCGGCACAGCGCGTCCGAAGTTTCGCCGCAACGAAACGTCTGCGACCTTTGGCGGCCCGATCCTCAAAGACAAATTATTTTTCTTCGCTGCCGTGCAGCGCACCGGCTTTTTATCGGGTTACGCGAGCAATGCGACCGCGCGCGTCGGCTTGCCCGTCGGCCTTTCCGACACGCGTACCCGCGAAAGCATCGCTGGAGTTTTGAATCAATACCTCGCCAACGGACAAGCCGACAACAACACATTTGCCGCGAATTTTTTGACGCGCTTGCGTGCATTTCCTGCGGCTCAACAAGCGGGCTTATTCCAAAAGTTTTTCGGCACTGCGACACCGAACGCCGCCACTCTACAATTTCGGCAGATGACAGCGAATGACATCCATCCAGTTGCCGTCAATATCCTGAATCAAAAGCGCAACGGACAGTTTTTGATTCCCACGCCGTCTCCAAACTTACGCATACTGCCAGGTAATGGCGCGTTCGGGCGCGAATTGTTTTTGCAGCAAGTGATTCCGACCGAAGTCAATTCTTGGGCGGGCGTCGGTTCGTTGCATTGGACACCGCGTGAGAAAGATCGCTTCCGTCTCAATTACAACAACTCCGACAGCAACGTGGTCGAAGCGTTTGGCTGGGCCGATTCGTCGCCCTCGCCGACCGATGGGCAAACCAAAGGCTGGTCAACATCTCTGTCTCATCAGCACACGTTCAGCAACAATTTGGTCAACGATCTGCGGCTCGGATTTTTTGATTTGGCCAACAATCGGCTGTCGCAGTTTAAGGACATCAAAAATTCGACGCTGGGCATTTACAATCCGCTGGAACAACTCGGCGGACTGGCGGCGCTGATGCCGACCATTGACATCACGACGCAATTCGGATCGGGCGGCATCGGCAACGCGTGGGATTTTTATGATCGGCAAAAGGTCTATAACATCGTGAACACGCTGAGTTATGTGCGCCGCAATCACGGGCTGCAATTCGGCGGCGAATATCGGCGGATGAATTTAACGGGCGAGTTCCAATCGCGCACGAACGGCGATTTGGATTACGACACCTGGGCGCTGTTTTTCACTGGACACGGCGCAGCCGGCGGCGGCTCGGATTTGGATCAGGGCGACACGCGCCGCAATATGACTGCGCAGGACATCAGTTGGTTTATCCACGATGATTTCAAAGTGCGGCGCGGGCTGACGCTGAACCTCGGCCTGCGATATGACTTCTTCGGTCAATTCACCGATTCCGACGGACGTCTCGGCACGTTTATTACTGATGCCTTGTCGAAAGAAACAGGCTTGCCTGTTGGCTATCAAGTGCCGTCGAAGAGCCAGATTTTCAAATCGGGCTTCAAACCGCTCGACATTGGCCTGTACGTCGAACCCGGCACGCCGATTGATTTGCGGCTCATCAACAAAGCGAAATACGAATCGTCGCTCGCGCCCGATTACAACAACTTTGCGCCGCGTCTGGGGTTTGCGTGGCAGCCGGGCTTCTCGCAAAAGTTCGTGTTGCGCGGCGGCTACAGTATTTTCTATGAACGCACCTCGGCGTCATACAAAGTAGACCTGCAACGTGCCGCGCCGTTCTTCATTTACCAAAACGTTCCCGCGCCCGCAGACATGGCGAATCCGTATCCGCGCTTGAACATCAACCCCTTTGCCTTGCCCTTTAATGTCGCCATCGCGCGCAATGCCAACGGCACGCCGCGCTGGATTCGGGGCGATGGCAAGGACTTTCCGGCCAATGAACCGTTCGGCGCGAAAAGCAATGTCTACATTCACCCGAACATCAAAGCGCCTTACATGCAGCAATGGTCGCTCAACACACAATACGAAGTCGTGAAAGGCCTCGCGTTGGATGTCCGCTATGTCGGTTCGCGCGGCGTGGGATTGATCGGACGCTTCAATGTCGCGCAAGCGGTTGATCCGCGCGTCACGCCCGTCAATGGCTTCACGAATATTCGGGACAACAACAAGACAACAACCAATCCTGATGGGGCATTAATTAACCCCGACTTCTTTGTGCCTGCGCAATTTTTGGGTTTGAGTCGTGCAGGCGGATTCGTGCAGGTCGCCAACGTCGGGCATTCGACGTATCACTCCGCACAAATAGATTTGAAAGGCCGGATGTCGAGACGAGCGATTTGGAACGTGGCCTACACGTTCAGCAAATCTATTGATAACTTGTCGTCTGACACCGATCAGGCGCAACATGATAACTCGCGTTTGTATTTGAATCGTGGCGTCTCAAACTTTGATCGCCCGCATCGGCTGACAGCGGCTTATGTGCTGGATTTGCCAGGAACACGCGGCGAGATGAAGTTTTTGAATGGGTTGACCAATGGCTGGCGCTTCAGTGGTTTGCTGACGATGCAATCGGGTTCGCCGTTTACGCTGCTGGGCAATGCCGCGCGCAATGCGTATCAGTATCAAGTCTCAAATGTCAGACCAAGCCTTGCACCGGGTCGCACCATCGCATCGGCGATCAAGAGCGGACGCGTGCAGGATCGGTTGGGCTACGGCACCACCGATCAGTATTTCGATCCGACGGCGTTCATCAACTCAGAAGACAGTTGGGGCACGGTCGGGCGCAACACCTTGCGTGGGCCGCGCCAAACGCAGATGGACATTTCGTTGAGCAAAACCACGAAGCTCCGCGAATCCGTTGGGCTGGAATTTCGCTGGGAGATGTTCAATTTCACCAATACCCCGATCTTCGGCAATCCGTCGGCAACATTGGCTGGCGGTGGAACGTGCGTGCCTTCGCCTTCGCGGCAATGCGATCCGACAACCACGACGGCGTATGGCACGATTGGACGGATTGCTTCCACCATTGGCGGACCGCGCACAATGCAAGGTTCGTTGAAATTGACATTTTGACAAACGTAGCGCGTGCTGCCCGCCCGCGTTGTCCGGCAACCTGCTCGTTCACGTCGCTGATTTCAGGAACTGCGCGGGCGGGCAGCACGCGCTACGATCAGGAGCAACCTCGATGAAAAAAATTACTCTCCGGTTAATCGTAAGTTTTGTCTTCGTGCTCTCTGCCTTCGCGCAAACGGTTGATAAACCCGTCCGCGCCGTCACTGATCCCGGCGTTGTGACCACCCGCCAAACCATCACCCCGGCAGGCGTGCAAAGCGTGTTTGATGGACGCGTGTATGGCGTCACGTTCGGCGCGAATGCCAACGAAATCTATGCGCTGACGGCACGCGGACGCAATTCGCAGGCACAGCTCATTCACTTGGATTGGCAGGCCAACCGCGTGTTGCAACGCACGCCGCTGAACGAAAATCCTGGCTTACAAGGCTTGCGTTTTGACGCTCTCAGCAAACAACCACTATTCAGCGCGACCTTGCCCGCCAATGCGAATCCGCAAAAACGTGCTACAGCGGTGCGCTTGCTGACGCTCAACAATAAGGCTACACAGGTTCTGGCGGACGGATTGGGAACTAACCTTGCGGGCGCACTAGCTCTCACGGTCAAGTCAAATGCCAAAGGTCAACGCCTCGCCGTCGTGCCACTGATTTACAACAACCAGCTTGCCGTGATTGATCTGAACGCCAACCAATTGCTCGGCAAAGTCGCCACGGGCATCGCTCCATTTGGCGCGGCGATCAATGCTGACGGTACGATTGCTTACGTCACGAATTGGGGCGGACGTGTGCCTAAGCCGGGCGAGTTAACCGCGCCCACCGGACTTGATATTAACGCAGATCAAGTCGTCGTAGACGAACGCGGCATCGCTTCGACTGGCACTGTCACACGCATTGATCTGACGAAGATGCAGGTGACGCACACGATCCCGGTCGGCTTGCATCCAACGGGGATCGTTTGGGACGAGGCAAAACAACGTGTGTACGTGGCCAATGCCAACAGCGATTCGATTACAGTGCTTGATGCTGCAAAACAGAGCGTACTGCAAACACAGATGCTCTCCCTGAGTAACACGCGCGGCTTTGCGCCAAACGCGCTCGCGCTCAGTGCCGATGGCGCAATGTTATTTGCGGCCTGCGGCGGGTTGAATGCCATCGCGGTTTTGCAGGCGAGCGATTTGAAAGTGAAAGGCTACATGCCGACCGCGTGGTATCCGAATGCTCTTGCGCTGAGTCCTGACGGCAAACAACTCGCCGTCAGCACCTTGCTCGGCGCAGGTTCAAGTTGGCGCGATGAACCCGCCAAACGCTTCGTGCATGCCTATCGCGGTAGCGTGAATGTGATCCCCCTGCCCGATGAAGCGCAACTTGCAAGTTATACGACTGCTGTTTGGGAAAACAATCATCTGGCAAACCTCGCCGCAACAAACAAGCCGACGACGAAACCCGCGCCGGCAGCCGTTCCCGCGCGCACAGGTGATCCGTCGTTGATTGAACACGTCGTGTATATCATCAAGGAAAACCGCACTTACGATCAGTTGTTCGGCGATATGCAAAAAGGCAACGGCGATCCGTCGCTTGTAATGTTTGGCAATGAAGTCACACCGAATCATCATCGTCTCGCCGATCAATTCGTCTTGCTCGATAACTTCTATGCCACGGGTGGCAACAGCGGCGACGGGCATCAATGGGCGACGCAGGCAAATGAGACGGCCTATTGCTTATGGCCCGGCTACACCGGACGCAGCTATCCGTTTGATGGCACCGATCCGATTGCGTATAGCAATAGCGGCTTCATTTGGGATTTGGCGTTGCAGATGAAAAAGACCGTGCGCGTGTACGGCGAATACGCGGGACGCTTGCCCGAAACCGACAAGCAACAACGCGTGAATTTGCTGGAGCGTTGGAAACGCGGCGAAGATTTCACGAAAGATTGGAACATTACGGCACCGATCAAATCGCTGAACAAAATCCTCGCGGCAAATTTCCCGCCGTATTCACAGGCAATTCCTGATGTGGTGCGTTCGCAAATCCTGCTGACCGACATCAAAAAATGGGAAGCGGAAGGCAAGATGCCAAACTTCGTGATTGCGCTTTTGCCCGCCGACCACACGCGCGGCACAACGCCCGGCGCACACACGCCAAAGGCGATGGTCGCTGACAACGATTACGCGCTCGGCCAGATCGTCGCCGCGCTCAGCAAAACTCCGTTCTGGAAAAAGATGGCGATTTTTGTCGTTGAAGATGACGCGCAAAACGGTGTAGACCATGTGGACGGCCATCGCACGGTCGCGCTCGCTATCAGCCCGTACATCCGGCGCGGTCACGTGGATTCGACCTTCTATTCGCATCAAAGCATGCTCAAAACGATGGAGTTGATGCTGGGTCTGCCGACATTGTCGCTCTTTGATTTGATTGCGAACGATATGCGCGCGAGCTTCACCAACACGCCGGATTTTACGCCGTACGAAGTCGTCGAGCCGAAGCAATCGTTATTTGAATTGAATCCGCAGTTGACCTCGCTGAAAGGACAAGCGCGACGTGATGCAATCGCTTCGATGCGGATGCGATTTGATGTGCCGGATGCGGTGCCGACGGAAACGCTCAATCGCATTGTCTGGCGGCAGGTAAAGGGCCGTAGCGTTCCGTATCCACGCGTGCGGCAATCCGTGTTTGCGCCACTGGCAGTGGAGACGGATGACGAAGAGCGGGAGCGGTAAATGGCTCCGTTCAGAGTTCATGCTTGAGCGTGCAGACTTGCCTGCACGCTCAAGCATGAACTCTGAAACCTTATTTTAATCGTCCTGTCGAATTCTAAAGACTCGCGTTTCGCCGGAACCATCGTTGTCATTGATGACAATAAAATTGCCATTGGGCAGCCGCAGTACGCCTTCCGCTTTTTCCAGAACAAAGCCGTCTTCATACCACAAATCCCGCAGCAGTGTTTTGGTCAGCACCGGAGGCTTTTCGCCCACGGCAGCAGGCGTGAGGCCTGCAATCGAAACCGTGTACAAACGCTTGATACGCGCCGCCGCGCCGAGCTGATTGTCACGTTCCAAAATGGCAAACGTTGAATCGTCAATGCGTGTGATTTCAGATAGCCCGACCCACGCGCCTGCTGTTGGGGCTGCCGCTTCAATCGGATAATGGAAGAATCTCCATTCGCCTGTAGCAGGGGTGAAGCGACCGATTTTCACCAATCGTGCCGGGTCGTCGCGCCATTCGCGCTGGAAGGCGACATAGACTTGCGAGCCGTCGCTGCTGGTCGTCACGCCTTCAAAACCGAATTGTACTTGCTGTGCATTCACTGCCGCAGGTAGCTCGACGGTGCGTGCAATCGAACCATCGGGGTTGATTTGCAGGAGCAGGTTTTTCGTCGCGGTTGCTTGTCCCGCAGTTCCCGCCCCTTCACTGACCACCCACCATCCGCCGCCGGGACGCGTGGCAATGCCTTCCAGATCGTAATTGCCAGGCAGGTTCAGCACGCTGGTGACGCGTGTGGGCAGCCCTAACAACGGGTTGCCCAAACTCATCGTGAAAATGCGGCTGGGGGCAAAGATGCTGTCCGGCACTGCATAAAAGGTTCGTCCCGGCCCTTCAGATAAACCGGAAATCGCGCTCCAGGAAATACCATTGGAAACGATGGCAGGATAGCTTGGCGGAATCCCACGCGTGGCGGCAAAAATTGAAATCGTGCCGTCTACTTCGTTGGCTGTGACAAACAACTCGCGCTGCGGAATCGCCAACAAACCTTCGGGCGAAACACCAGTTGGTAACAACTGCACGAATTGCGGTTGCCGCTCGTTATCAATGTTGTAAACCACGACGAAATTGCCGCGCTCTGAACCGATGAATGCTAGGTTTTGCCCGTGGTATGTGCCGACGGTTGCGCCTTCCAGTTCGACGCCTTTGGCTGCTGAACGCGCGTCAGGGTAATGCCCGTGTTTGATGGCTTCCCATTCAACGTCTGCGCCGGATTCATAGACGAGATTTCCATTCGGCGCAAAGATCGTGAAATCGCGTCCGCCTGCAAATCTGCCGGAAGCCAGGTCTACGGTGTAATCGCCTTCATTGGCTGTCAACAGATTGCCGCGCGGCGTCCACACAATCGCATCAGGTTCACGCGGGGCATCAATCAGCATCTCCGATAATGCGATGTCATTGTTTCGTTTGAGGTCCGCCGAATGCGTCGAGGTTCCAGCCGGGAAGTGGCGTAGGATGCGGCCTGTGGGCAAATCCACGATGGCGATGTGATTGTTTTCCTGCATCGTGACGGCGACTTCATTGAAGCGGTTGATCGTCACATATTCGGGTTCCGGGTCTTCGGGAAAGCGAGAGGCGATGCCAAGCAGCGAGACATCGCGTGTGCGCCATCGTGATGGTTGTCCAACCAAATCCACGATGGTCAAAAATCCTGCCGGGCCTTGCGGCATTCGTCCGCTGTTGAGCGATTCGTCGCGTTCGTTTTCAATCGCAATCGCGGCGTAACGACCATTCGGACTGATGGCGATGGAATCAGGCTGCCCGCCAAGCGGGATGATGGTATTGATTTCTCCATCGGGAAGGCTGATGACGGCGAGATGGGAATTGCTTGCTGCAACTGCCGCCAACGCCCAGCGACCATCTGGGGTAATGGCAATTGAAGTCGGTTCGCCAAACATATTGATGGTGATGTTTTCGATGGGCTTCGCGGGATTGCTGATGTCCACAACGCCGACTTTCTGATTGGTTGCATTCGTATAGAGAAGTTTCCTGCCGTCGGGCGTCGCGGCCACGATTTCCGCCACTACGCCATTCACTTTGAAATTGAGCAAGCGTTCAAAGCGGACATCCCTCGACCGGAATCCGGGTTGGGCCAAGCTGGGTGATTGGAAAAGGAAGCTGCTCGCACACACGAGCACTCCCAGGAAACAGATGAATCTATGAGTCACTGTAAACCTCCTGTTAATTGGGAAAGATAGGTGAAGATTGAACGTAGTCGGGAAGAATACGAATGCTGCGTTAATTGCATATCAATGCAATTTTACTGTTGTGTTAAGTGTGACGAATTTTGCGCATTGAACGGGGGGATTTGAGGTGAAATTAAAATGCACTTTACTCAGATCGCGCAAAGAAAATATGATGCTCAGGTTATTGCCCCCGCATCGAAGAAGGCCGTGTAGCGATGAAGAAGTTTTTGTTGTGGTTGGAATGGATTTTATTGTTTGTGACTGCACCCATTGCGATTGGCTTTGGCTTGCGCAACATGCCGTGGTTGTTGCTGCTGGCGGGCGTTGCTGTCGCGGCGGGCATTTGGCTCAGCCAGCACGGCGGCTTTCATCGCAAACATTTCTGGCGCGGTGAAAATCCGGCGCACGAGCGGCAAGAGTTGAAAAAGATGCTGTTGCGCTTTATGGGCTGTGCGATTGCTTTAATCGGTCTGGTTCTGGCGTTCTTCCCTCACAAACTGTTCCATTTTCCGCGCACCATGCCGTTGTATTGGGCGGCGTTGTTGATCGCGTATCCATTGCTGTCCGTCTATCCGCAAGAACTGTTGTATCGCGCATTTTTTGTGCGCCGCTATCGGCATTTGTTCCCGCGCAAGGAATGGTTGCTGGTTGCGAGCGCGCTGGTCTTTGCGTGGATGCACCTGATTTTTCGCAATCCGTTCGCCGTCGTGCTGACGCTGGTGGGCGGCTTGTTTTTCACCCACACTTACATTCGCACGCGTTCACTACGCCTGGTGTGCCTTGAACACGCGTTGTACGGCAATTTGATTTTCACCATTGGATTGGGCGAATTCTTTAGCCAAAGCCCGCTGTCCTTATAGCCCCCACGCCGCTGCGGGTTCCATTTTTCGTTTCAGAATTTAACCAGAACTTGAGACCCGATTTGCATTCATTTAATCCGCTCGTCGTAAGATGCCGACCACTTCACAAGTAAAGGTCGAATCAAACTACGAAGGAGCAATATGCAAAGAGCGCGATATTTCGCAGTTCTACTGATCTGTATCGGGCTGCTCTGCGCCTGCGCCAAGCGCGTTCCTCAACCCCGCCATCAGCCCAATGCCAGCGCCAAAACAAGCAATTCCATTACCATCAAAGGCTCGGACACGATGGTGCTGTTGGGGCAATGGTGGGCCGAAAATTATCAACAGGCGCATCCGCAATTGATTGTGCAGGTCAATGGCGGCGGCTCTGGCACCGGCATTGCCGCGCTGCTCAACGGCACGACCGACATCACGCAATCGTCGCGCCCGCTGCGCGATTCCGAACGCTCCGAATTTCGTGCGAAGTACAATCACGAACTGATCGAATTGAAAGTGGCGCTGGATGGCCTGGGCATTTACGTTCACGAATCAAATCCGCTTAATGAATTGACGCTGGCGCAAGTGCGGGAAATCTACGCGGGCCGCATTACGGATTGGCAAAATGTCGGCGGCAGTCCCGGCAAAATCCTGTTGTACAGCCGCGAAAACAACAGCGGAACTTACGAATTTTTCAAAGAACACGTCCTGGAAAAAGAAGACTTCACCCCGCGTACGCAAACCCTGTCGGGCAATGCGGCTGTCATCAATGCTGTAAGTCAGGACATCAGCGGCATTGGTTACGGCGGTGTAGCGTTTGCCAAAGGCGTGAAAACCCTGGCGATCAAACGCGACAGCCAGTCTCCCGCGATTCCGCCGCTGTTTGAGTATGTCACGAGTGGCGCCTATCCGATTAGTCGTTTCCTTTATTGGTATTTGCCGAATGAACCGACCGGCGAAGTGAAAAAGCTGGTGGATTGGGTCTTGAGTCAGGCGGGGCAAAACGCGCTGAAAGAAATTGGATTTTTCCCCATCGGTCAAACTGAACATGTGGCAACAAGCAACTAACAGGCGGCGCAAACACGTACTGGAATGGCTGACGGAAAAAGTGATCCTGGTGACCGCGCTCATCTCGATTCTTTCGATCTTACTCATTTTTTATTTCGTGGGGCGCAAAGCCGTACCCATTTTGACGAACGAGGTAATTCAACAAACTGCCAACCTCGCGGAGTTTTTCAGGCCCAATGGTACGACGCCCGATGGTCACACAACCTTCATCTGGCAACCGATTTCCGAACGCCCGAAATATAGTTTCATTCCGTTGCTTCTTGGTACCTTAAAAGCCACGATTGTGGCAATGCTGGTTTCGGTGCCGCTCGCCCTGTTGGCCGCGCTCTACACCACCGAATATGCGCCGCGGCAGGTCCGCGAATACATCAAACCTGCCATCGAATTGCTCGCCGGAGTTCCTTCGGTTGTATTGGGATTTTTCGCGCTCGTCGTGATGGCGACATGGTTGCAAAAGCTGTTTCAGTTCGAGATGCGCTTGAATGCTGTTGTGTCGGGATGTGCGCTCGGATTGGCGATCATTCCAGTCGTGTACACCGTTGCGGAAGACGCGCTTTCCGCTGTGCCGCGTGCCTTGCGCGAAGCATCCTTCGCCCTTGGGGCAAGTCGCGCCCAGACGTTGTTGCGCGTGATTTTGCCGGCGGCGTTGCCCGGCATTTTCGCGGGGATCGTGCTGGGCTTTGGGCGCGCTGTCGGCGAAACAATGATTGTGGTGATGGCGTCGGGCAATGCCGCGATTACTTCGTGGAACCCGGCTGATTCGATTCGCACGATGTCAGCAACTGTAGCAGCGGAGTTAGCCGAAGTCGTGTACGGCTCGGCGCACTATCACACTTTGTTTGCCATCGGCGCATTGCTTTTCATTATTACCTTCGTCATTAACTCGATTGGCGATTGGGTCATTGGGCGGCTGAATACACGCTTGCAAGGAGCGAAACGATGAAGGCTACAGCGCAAGCGAGAGCGCCGCGTCGTTACACGGGCGATCTTGTGCTGGCGACGGCAACCGGTGTAGCTGTCATCGCGATTCTGGGGTTGTTATTGCTGCTGCTGTTTGAAATCACTCGTGGTGGCATCGGGCAAATCTCCTGGAAATTTCTCTCTACTGCGCCCAGCAAAGGAGGGCTGGCGGGTGGCATCTGGCCTGCGATTTTCGGCACGATGGCGCTGGTGTTGCTGATGACTATCGCCGCCGTTCCAATGGGCGTCGCAACTGCGATTTACCTGCACGAATATGCGCACCCGGACGCGTTGCTCACCCGTCTTGTGCGCGTCGCCGTCGCCAATCTGGCCGGTGTGCCTTCGATTGTATTTGGTTTATTTGGGGTCGGCTTTTTCATCGAAACCGTAGGCACTCGCATAGATGACATTTTTTATGACGGCGGTTTGTTGTATGGCAAGCCGGCGATTGTCTGGGCGGCCATGACACTTGCTCTGTTGACCTTGCCCGTTGTCATCGTTGCTACGGAAGAAGCATTGAAGGCGATTCCCCGCGATCACCGCGAAGGTTCGCTCGCGCTCGGTGCGACGAAGTGGCAAACCATCGCACACGTTATTTTGCCGCAAGCTTTGCCCGGCATTTTAACCGGTGGAATCCTGGCGGTCTCGCGCGGCGCAGGTGAAGTCGCGCCAATCCTGTTCACGGGCGCAGCGTATTATTTGCCGTTTTTGCCTGCGCATCCGACCGATCAATTTATGCATTTGGGCTATCACGTTTTTGTGCTGGCGACGCAATCGCCGGATGTGAATGCTGCCTTACCAAACCTCTACGCAACAGTGCTGGTCTTGCTGGTGCTGACTTTTTTATTGAACCTTGCGGCCATTGTGCTGCGGGCGCGCATCCGCGCCAAACTTCGTCATTGAGTGCAAAACCACCAACTTCACGGCCCCAAGCAATGAGTGAAACCAAGATTCGATCTGCCCACCTGAATTTCTATTATGGCGCGTCGCAAGCGTTGCACGACATCAATCTCGAAATTCCCGCGCGTGAAGTCACGGCTTTTATCGGCCCGTCCGGTTGCGGCAAATCCACGTTTCTGCGCACACTGAATCGAATGAATGACACGATTCTTGGCACACGCGTCGAAGGGGTGATCGAAATTGATCGGGAAAATATTTATGCCGCCAACACCGATGTTGTGGCGCTGCGGCAAAAAGTCGGAATGGTGTTTCAGAAATCCAATCCCTTTCCCAAATCCATTTACGAAAATATTGCTTACGGGTTGCGCGTCAATAGCCTGACAAAAAGCAAAGCGGAAATGGACGAACGCGTTGAAATGGCGTTACGCGATGCTGCCATTTGGGAAGAAGTGAAGGATCGTCTACATTCCTCTGCACTGGGATTATCCGGCGGGCAGCAACAACGATTGTGCATTGCGCGCGCACTGGCGATTCGCCCTGAGGTCTTGTTGATGGATGAACCCGCTTCGGCGCTTGATCCGTTGGCAACGCAAAAGATTGAAGAACTGATCCTGAAACTACGGGGTGAATACACCATCGTTATTGTCACGCATAATATGCAACAGGCCACACGCGTTTCCGCTTACACTGCTTTCTTTCTGCTCGGACGATTGATTGAGTTTGCTCCCACGAAAAGAATTTTCCACGAACCGGACGATCAACGAACGAAGGACTATGTGAGCGGCAAATTTGGCTAAGACGCTTTACTCATAGCTCAGTGCAGCGATGGGGTCTTGTTGTGCGGCACGCAACGCCGGATACAACGCGCCGAGCAATCCGCTCAACAATCCTGCGAGGGCGGCGTAGCCAATCGCATCCCACCCCAGCGCGAGCTTCACACCCATCCATTGCACAATTCCGAACCGCGCCAGCAGGGCGATTCCGAGGCCGCTCAACACGCCCGCCATCCCTACGAGCAACGCTTCGTTCACAAACACCAAGGCAATAAATTTTTTGGAAGCGCCCATCGCTTTTAGAATTCCGATTTGCCGCGTGCGTTCTGTCACACTCGTGTACATCGTCAGCAGAATGACCAGCGCACTGATGAAGGCGGCAAGGAGTATGACAAGATTGAGGAAGACGTTGAAGCCCTGATAGCCGTAAGCAAATAGCTCCGGCAAGTCCTTGGTGAAAATGATGCGCAAGTTGGGAAGCCGTTCGGCAATGCGTGCGGCGATGAGCTGCTGTTGTGCAGCATCTTCGCATTTGACATAGAGCATGGAGCATTTTTCGGGCGCACTTTGAATTTCCTGCATCGTCGTGAGGGGAATCATCATCCGCGCTCCCGTTTCCGGTTCGTAAATGCCCACAATCGTGAATTCACGACCGAGGGCGGAAATTTTGTCGCCGGGCCTGGTTTTATGACCTGTCGCATAGCGCACGTCCACAATCATCAAATCGCCGGACGGTGGCAACGGCTGACCTGTAACGATGCGGACGGTTGAGGCCGTGGCGAGGCTGGCAAACTCTACGCCGTCAATTTGGCGAATGCCTAAGCCGCTTTCCCCTTTCATTTCCAGTTGCTGTCCGACCGGCACCACCGCCTCCACCCCCGAAATCGTTTTGACTTCGTCGGCCAGTTGGAGCGGCATGGTCAGCGGTAGTGAGGTCAGTGAAATTCCCTGCTGACCGCGCAAGCTCAGAATCAATTCAAAGCCAAGATGCGTATCGCGTTCGCCGCGATCTCTGAGCAATCCGCGCACTAACCCCACGGTCAGTACCACCAACACGACGCCCAGCGCAACCCCGAAAATACTGGCGATAGTGCGTCCCGGGCGATGAGAAAAATTGGCGGTAATGAGTTGGGTCATCGTCTATTTTTCCGCCAGTGCCAGCTTTCCTTTGCGCTGTTTGGTGTGGCTGAAGCGGCCCGTGGAGGTTTCTTCCTGCGCCAAGTGATAAAGCTGGTCGTAGAGCTTGAAGAATTCAGTGGTGATGTTGTCCCACGAATAGGCGGCAGCGGTGCGGCGGGCGCGATTCACGCGATGCCATCGGACTTCTTCATCAGCAAACACCTCGCGCACGGCGTCGGCAAAGGCTTCGCCGTTCGGTGCTGCCAGCCACGCGTTTTCAGTGTTGGCATACGTCAACACGCCGCCCGCTTTCGGCGCGACCAACGGTAACCCCGAAGCCATCGCTTCGAGCGGTGCGATGCCAAAAGGTTCGTGCGGATTCGGATGTACAAACGCATCACAATTGGCATACAAATCCGCCAGGGCTTCCCGGCTTTGCAATTGTCCTAACAAATGCATCGGAGGGTTTGGCTGGCGCAGATTTTCCTGTCGTAGCCAGTTTGCTAATGGCCCATCGCCCGCGATGAGCAACCGGAAATCCCGCCCTTCTTCGCGGCGCAAGCAGCGCATCGTATCCAGCAGTAACGGCAGGTTTTTTTCTGCCGAAAGACGCCCGGCATACAGCAACAATCGCGTTCGTTCGTTGCCTGCGATCAGAGTCAACAGCTTGCGGCGCGTCTCTCGGTTGCGGCGGGCGGGCGAGAACACATCCATATTGACGCCCATCGGACACACCCGCACGATTCTTTCGTGACGTTTGGTAGTGGCCTGCTGCAATTCGCTGGCGGTGTATTGCGAGTTGGCGATGTGGTAATCGAAGAGCGGAAGGTACAAGTGCCGCAAATAAAGTTGGGCGAATTTCTGGGACAGGGATGGCCCGGCGACCCACGCCGCCAGATTATCATCCATACGCTCGCAACTCAGCCCAATCAGCGCCGGACGCGGGACGTCGCGCCACCAGCCTTTGCGGATCAAACCCGCCAGCCAACAAAGCGAATATTTATCGCAGACTTCGATCAAGTCAGGCTTTTCGTTCAGCAGGATTTGCCGAATCTGGCTGCGTGCGGAAAACAAATATGTGTGGGGCAGCAACAACCGATAGCGCACATCGAACAACCAGGAACGCGGTGCGGTCAAATGATAAATTCGTCCGTATTCTCCCACCTCTTCCACGGCGGTACGATCACTGGGCACCACCAACCGCATCCATCTTCGTTGCCGATTCGCCGCTGCCAGCATTTCCTGATAGAACGTGCGGATGCCGCCCGAAGTCGCGTGATACGCATTGGTGAAATGCAGCGTCTTCATCTAACTTTTACTCCCTGCGATTTCGATGCGAGATGTTTGTTTGCTTGAGAACCGATGGCGTTTCAACTGCCAAAGTTTGGTAGGTATTTGCAGTACCAGCAATTTGATCGTCATCGTCATGAATCGCAGCAAAATGGCTGGCGTGCGTCGCAGGTCTTCCCGCAACGGGCGTCCTTCCTGTCCTACCACCAACGCTCCATGTCGCATGGCAAATAGATTGTATGCAGTCGAAATGGTGGTGAAACCTGCCGAAGCCAAAATGCTGAGCGCGAGTTTGGGTGTGCCGCGCAACCAGTGAATGCACAATTCAATGCTGTGGCTGACGAGCGGTAGCAATACCATCGCCGTAAGCGTAGCTTGCCACACGGGTCGGGCATGCCGGAAGGATTGGGTAAGAGACGCATAAAACCCCGAAGTAAGCGCACGGTAAATGAACTCCGTGTACATCGCCGCCCAGGCCGCCTGCTTCCCGGCGCTTATATTGGCGACGAAAAAGAGTAACGCGCGCATGATTGAACTCAAGATGGCGGACTTCCAATTCCAGCGCACGACTAATAATTCGTACGGATGGGTGAGCAAGGCGTGCAGCACGTCGCGGACAGTGGCTAATTCTTTGGCTTTCATGATTTGCTCATCGTGGAAGTGGTGGGCTGGATTTTTGCTGACTTGCTGCCTTCAACTTCCAAGACCTGTTGCGTGGAAAGGCAGGCCTCATACGCCTCGTAGACACGCTCGAACACCTGCGTCCACGAAAACGTCAGGGCGCGGGCGCGGGCCGCATCGCGCATCATTTGCCTGGCGGTCGGGTCGTCGAATTCGCGCATCATCCGCACCACCGCTTCCGCCATTTCCTTTTCGTCTCTGGCTACGGCACCACATTTGCCGGGTTCGATCAGAAACTTCGGACCACCACCCGCCATCACAACCGCAGGCACGCCAGAAGCCAGGGCCTCCAACACGACATTGCCGAACGTGTCGGTGTTGGAAGGGAACACAAACAGATCGAAATTCGCGTAGGTACGAGCCAGCGAGAGGCCAGTCAAATTGCCCGTGAAGACTACGCGACGCAAATGCCGGTTCAGCCATTCCTGTTCGCTGCCTTCGCCAACGATCACAAACTGATAATCGGCGATCTCTGCTTTTAGCAACGCTTCTTCCAACGCCACGAACGCTCGCACATTTTTTTCCGGTCGCAGGCGTCCCACATAGCCGAGCTTGAATTTCTGATCAAGACGCAACCGATGTGCAGGCGCAAAGCATTCCGTATCCACGCCGCGTTGCATCAGGAACACGGGCTTGCCGGTTTCGATGGCAAGCAATCGTTGCAGCTCTTCATTCGGGGCCAGCAATACTCGCGCGAGTTGATAAAATTGACGCGCCAAATGAAACGTTCGCCGCTCAATCCACTTTTGGAATGCGACGCGGGTTGGCGGCGCAAGAAACGGCACGTAACGGCGCACGCGATTGGCCGCATATTCGTGAATGTTCGTATGCCACGAAGCGACAAGCGGAATTTTCAGCTTGTGCGCCACATACGCGCCCAGTTGCCCCATATCGCTTGGCCCGGTAATGTGCAACACATCCGGCGCAAAATCCCGCACCGCTTTGAGCGCATCCGGTAGGTGTCGCCAGAGCAACAAATCTGAACTCAAATTGTCATCCAGCCGAATCGCAAGACGACCCCGCTCAAGCGCCAGTTGGGTGAATGGCCCTTCGCGCGTCCAACGGGTTTGGGTATCGGCATTCACACACAGCAACGGGCGTTGCTGGCGCTGGGCAAACTTGACGAACTGGCGGCTGGTATTCGCTACGCCATTGATTTCATAAAATGAATCTGTAAAAAACGCGACACGCGGAACTGCTTTCACAACGTTACCCCTTCACTAGACAAAGCCAGTCGCAAGGCGGGGCGTAACCGACGACTGCCTAATAAACACATCATCCACACTGCCGTGCGTACCCACACCGGGCCGCCACGTTGCCACAGATTGGACAATGATTTCGTCTCACCGCTTTCCAGTCGTGCAAACACACGATCTGTCCAGACTTGTTGTTCGATTGGATGGCTCGGATATTCGCGTAAGATTTCGGCAGCCGCTTCCAGCGTGCGCGCGATCAACTCTTCGTTGTATTCCGGCATCACCAGAATTTTGCTGTGTCCGGCGCGCACTTCGTCCACAAATTCCGGGAAGGTTTCGGCGCGTGTCAAGTTCAAGGTGGTGTTGGGTTGGCAACCGTGCCGATCTCCGCCTGACACGACGGGAAAGCGCAGTTCATTTGCCATTTTCATCACCGCATCGTTCTCGCGCCACGAACGAAAGCCATTCACTTCAAACGCGTGGAGCCATTCGCCGTACTCGTGCAGGAAGTTTTTCAGCGCCGCGTTATGCCGCTCTGTGCCGATCATTTCAATGTCCCACAACGGGTGATTCAGCACGACCAGCCCGCCGGGCAATTGATTGAGCATTACCAACAGGTCTTTCAATTCATACGTCATTGGATTGCACGTGTAGCTCAAAAGTAATTCGGCATATTCGGCAGCCCGCTCACGCGGCAAATTGTGAACGCCCAGGTGGAAGTATCCGATGTCATAAGGCACTGTCCATTCCAGCGAAATCGGCGCGGGGGTTTTCAGTTCCAGCACCTGCAATCTGGCCCCCGCTTCGATCTCGTCGTGATCGGTAATCGAAACCAACCCGCGCAAATGCAGGCGTTCTTCAATCTGCTTCGTTTCAGTTTCCCACACCTCGCGCGCGGAAACCGGCGGTGTCCACCACGCGCTGGCAAAATCAATTGGCTTGCCGACGCGCATTTCGTAGCGCTTCATTTCGCGTTGAAAGAGCCGGGCGACGACGGGAATCTGGGCGGCGTAATGCGGGATGAAATCAAGAATTTCTTTGGAATGGTGCGTGTGACAGTGCAGGGAAATGGCAGTGCGGGCAGGCCATAAAAACAAGGCTTCATCGTAACTTTTCACCACCTGCAAAAGGGTGCGTGGACGTGAGAACGGTTTGGGCATCGGCTATCTCCTGTCTGGACGTTCGGGCGCAACATACAGGTCGGAGAATACAAAGATGGTGTAACGTTCCCGTGAGGTTTGTCATAAATGTTGTTAAGCGTTGTGCTAAGTCTGTCTTAAAAGGCGTGTTATCTATAGGATTAGATTTTCTGTATGGGTTTAATCCCCAGTACCGTGGGAAGATCGGCAACCGTGTGGATCAGATGGTCGTGCGGATAGCGCAGCAACTGCTCACGGGTGCTGGACCCTTCCGTGACGCCCACGACCAGCCCACATCCGGCGTTTTTGCCTTCCAGCAAATCCGTCGGAGCATCGCCCACTTTAACGACCTGCTGGGCGTCTTTGATGTACAGCCGTTGCATGAGGTGGTGAATCATAAATGGGTGTGGGCGACCGCGTTCCACTTCATCGCTGGTGACAGAAGCATCAATGAGATTGTCGTCTTCCCATCCCAAACGGTCAATCAACGTCTGCGCAATCGCACGGCTGAAGCCCGTATTCAACGCGACTTTGATACCATGTTGTTTGAGTAAACGAAACGTTGCACTCGTGCCTGATACTTCGCTGATGGACGGATCGGAATGATAAAAAGCAATCATGCGCTCGACAAAATCCTCGTGAATCGCCGTCAGTCCTGGCAGCAGTTCATCGCATAACGGCGATTGCTCGATCAACACGCGGAGTGCCTCGCGTTTATCTCGGCCTTTGACTTGGTGAATGGCTGCATCATCCACTTCTAAGCCGTTGGCTGCCAGCGTGTCGCGCAAAGCTTGATATACCGCGCCACCTTCGGAAACGGTCGTGCCAGCCATATCAAAAACCACGAGTTCGATTTGCATCTCAATGCTCTCCTAAAATTTCCGCCACTATCTTTTCGGCAATGCCAAAGGACATTGTCATACCGCGTCCGCTGGGGCTGGCGATGATCGTTGCGCCAGGAGCCGGGCGATTGGTCCAGCAGAGTTCTGCCGCATGTGCCGCATAGACACCATTCCAACGCTGGACGATTTGCAAGTTGGGAATGTGCAGAAACGCACGCAAATACGCAAGGATCAGTTCATTGATTTCTTCCTTGTCGAATGGCGAAATGGCTTCATCGTATTCGTGCGAATCGCCAATCGTGATTTCGCCGCGCGCATGCTGCGACGCCATGACGTGAATGCCGTAACGCATATATTCTGGCATCTCGTTTTCAAAGCGGGTGCGCAAGGCGGGCAGGGAAGGGCAATCCTGAAAGTTTTTATAATGACACAGCGTCAACCCCGCCGCCAACATTGGCCCAATGCGCAATTCGTCGCCGAACGGTTGCGAACGCATCATCTGCAATTTGACGCGATACAAACCGCTCGCTGCAAATGCTTCCGGGTAGAGCGTCTGAAAATCCTCGCCCGAACAAACATACAGATTGTTCGCGCGCCATTCTTTGCCGCCGGCCATCACGGTTGGTTGATTGTAACCTGTGACCGCGCAATTGAATTCAAATTGCACATTGTAGGTTTCGTTCAGCCAAACGGGTAAACCTGCCACCACTTCACGCGGATCAATGCAGATTTCGGTCGAACTCCACATCGCGCCTAACAGATTCGTCGGATTGATGAGCGATGACTGCGAAGTAATTTGCGCGGCATTCATCCATTCACATCCGTAATGACCGGACGGCGCTTCAGCAATGAACTCTTGCAGCACCGCGACTTCAAGATCGTGATAGGCCAGATGCAGCGAGCCGGTTAGTTCGTGCCACAGGCCGCTGCTGCGCAACACTTCGAGCCAGATGGCGCGGCTGCGTAGTGCGGTTTGAAAGGGAATGCCTGCCGGTTGTCCAATCGGCCAGAGCATCCCGAAGTTGCGCACCGAAGCGCCCATTGCCCGCGTGTTTCTCTCAAAGACGATTACACGTCGCCCGCGCTTGGCGAGTGCATACGCGTGCGCCAAGCCCATAATTCCTGCGCCCACCACGGCGTCATCAAATTGTTGCTTCATGAAATCCTCCTTCAAACGCGTAGTAGCGAGTTCATTCGCTGTTTGGCGGAGCAAATAAATTTGGGACTACGTGAACGGTGCGCATTGCAAAGTAAATCCAACTGCCTGCCAGCAACACAACTGCTACTATCGTCCCCGTTCCTGCTAACAAAATAAAAAATTCAAGGAAGCTATGATCCGTGGGTACGACGCTGCGTCCCAGCATGACCGCAACATAACCCAGATAGCCGAACGAATCTGCCAGATACATCAGAAACCCAATGTTTCCCTTATCGCCCGTTAGTGCCAGCAATCGCTCAAACACCGTCGTATGCACCGCGACATACGGCAAATACAGCCCCAGCCCAATCAACACCATAAACGCAAACCCATCCAGCCAATTGTTCTGCAATCCCAGCAAGGCAATCCCTGCCAACGCGAATCCCAGAAGCGAGATTCCCAGCGCCGCAAAGAATGCCCGCCGATTATTGCGGATCAAGACTGCCAGCCCATTTGCCATGATGACGCCGAACATGACGAAGAGTTCAGACCGCGTGAAGATGGCGGGTTGCCCGGCAAAGCCGAGTCCGCGCCAAAGCTCCGGCGCAAAATCGGCGCGCACACTGCGCAAAATGGTGAGCAACAGATACACGCCGATCAGCAGCGTCAAGCCCGTTGCGTATTTCCAAAACAACGCTCGCCGCTCTGCCCCCGTCATCGGCGCACGTTCGTTGCGATGCGCAATGTCTGCTGCCGTCGGTGGTGGAATTTGCGTGAGCATTGCAACAAAGACCAGCAGCGGCAAAGCAAACACCAAGCCTGCTGCAAACGGCATCCAGAATGGCGAGACTCCGGCGGCGAGCAAATACGCGCCGACTGATTTCGTCACGCCGTCGGCCAAAATAAAACTCGCGCATAATCCGGCGGTCAGCACTTCCGTCACGCGTCGCCCTTCCAACCAGCCAAGCACCAATCCAAACACCATGCCGAGCGGCAACCCATTGAAGAACAAACAGAAGAAATTCCACGGTGCCGGAACCAATGCAAACAGCAATAATGCAACTTGCGCCATGCCGATGAACAACCACAACGTGCGGGCGCGCTGTTCCGGTCGCATTTCGGCAATGATGCGGATGCCAATGAATTTGGAAAGCGTGTAGCCCAACACCTGCGCCGTCACCAGCACGGCTTTGTAGCCGAAGCCCCACAACGTTACTTCTTCATACGTGGCTGCCGTGAACGGCTTGCGAAACCCATACATGCAAAAATACGTGCCAAAGGCCGCGACCAAGGCGCAGAGCGAAAACCACGACGGATGCTGGAGCAAAATCAGGCGAACAGGTGGCGCGGCTTCTTGTTTTAGCAACACACACATCTCCCCACGCAGAAATTCTGCGCGTTTGTGGGGTGCCTCGTATGTCCTGTGCGTGCCTTTGAATGTTTAGGTACTGACGAAGGCTTCGAGCATTGTCCGATAGGTTTTTAATAGCGGCGTTGCCAAATCATTCACCTTCGCTGCGTCGTCATAACGCCGCAACCAAACTGCGGCATAACTGTATGGATTCCGCATGAAATCGGCGGCTTCTACCTCTGTCATTGCGCCGCCCTGCAATCGCAAACTCTGTTGCGAAGCTTCTGACAAACCGTCAAAGTATTTTGGCTGTCGCCAACACAAATATCGTTTGGCGGCGACGTGCAATCGAATCGGCTCAGTCACTTGGGGGATAAAAATCTGCGCCAGGTGATTTGCTCCCAACTCTTCGTGCCGCGCATCCACGCCGCGCTCCGCAATATTTTCGCCGAGGTCGTGCAATAAGTGACCGTAATCATGCAGTAAGCAGGCGGCCACCATGTGTGCGGGTTCGCCTGCACGCTGCGCAAACATCGCGCATTGCAACGCGTGCTGGAGTTCGGTCACATCCTCGCCGTAACGCCGATGCCCACGTGCTTCGTAGAGCGCAAAGATTTCATTGATGATTTGCGAAGCGGCCATGTCATTACTAAATATTTAAGGGCAAATGCCGTAATAGGGCGTGATAGGGAAAGATAGCGAGGCTACTTTTGCGGAATATCAAATGCGTCCAAAGTCTTTGCTAAATCTTGGGCCAGCGAAAAGGTTACATTGCCTTATCCCCTGGCGTGGCCTTTTCAATCGTGATGAATTTAGGGGAACTCGTCGAGGCCAAACAAGGTTTTGTGGAAAGCCAAAAAGCTGGCACAAGGAATAGTGGTTTCTAACATTTCCTTAGCGAAGAAATTACGCCTGCCTGACATGCGCCTAAAGCGAATTCAACATGCAAGCTTTATCTTCTCGCTTGCGTCTCTAACAATGCGGCGGACTGGGAATTGAACAGGTCAGCAACTTGTGAGGTTCGCCGCTTTTTTTCTTTTCCTGAGTATCGCATGACAATCTTTATTCAGCATCATCCCACCGTTCTGCTTCGCACCGACACGCTTGAGATCAAGCTGGCGACGACCTTTGCCGAAATTGATGCCGCGCTGCGTTTGCGTTTTGAGGTCTTCAATCTTGAGCTTCAGGAAGGGTTGCTCGCATCCTATGATCGCGGTTATGACACGGATGCCTACGATGCGTATTGCGATCACTTGATCGTGAAAGATTTGCCCACCGACAAGGTTGTGGGCACCTATCGTTTGCTGCGGCAAAGCGTTGCTGACCGTCACATTGGTTTCTATTCCGAAAATGAATTCGATTTGACGAAGCTCAAGCAGTTGCCTGGCGAACTGTTGGAATTGGGACGCTCATGTGTTGCCCATTCACATCGTAATGCGACCACGATTTCGCGGCTCTGGCACGCCATCATTGAATATGCGCGGCAGCGTCGCATCGCTCGTTTATTTGGTTGCGGCAGCCTGCATCAATCCGAGGTCGAAGACGTGATGCCAACCTACGCGTACCTGCGCGATCACTATCTTGCGCCGGAAGAATTTCGCGCGCAGCCCGTGCTTTCGTGCCGCATGAAACTGGATGAAAATGAACGGGTGGTGTACGACCCGCGAGCGATATTGCGGCGGTTGTCACCGGTGATGAAAGGTTATTTGCGCGCGGGCGTGATGATTTGCGGTGCGCCTGCCTTTGACGCGGAATTCGGCACAGCGGATGTGTTGGTGCTGCTGGAAATGGACAAGCTCACCACCCGTTATAAAAATCATTATGCGGAGCGTGCGGCATGATCGTTCGCCTTCTGAAGCTGATCGCTTGTGGCGCGGTGTTTGGCGGGTTCATCGGCGCATCGGTGTTGGTCAAAGCGATTTTGATCTTTGCGTCTTCAGCGACACAGAAGCGGATGGCGATTTACCTCACTCAAATCGGGGCGCGGGTTTTGCTTCGCATTTTGAATATCAAAATTCATTTTGCTTCGCCGCCATCGTTGCCCGCACCACAAGCTTGTTTGGTGGTGAGTAATCATCAAAGCTATTTGGATATTCTGGTGTTGGTGGCGCATTTCCCAGTGCAATTTGTGGCGAAGAAAGAGGTCAGAAGCTGGCTGCTGATCGGTTGGATGGCGAACCTCGGCAACACGATATTTATTGACCGCAGCAGCACCCGGTATGGTTGGCGATGTGCCAATGAAATCGCTGCGTCATTGCAACAAGGCATCCAGGTTTTGGTTTTCCCCGAAGGCACTTCGACCAGGGGGGACGAAGTGTTGCCATTCAAATCGTTGCTTTTCTGCGCGGCTCTCAAAACAGGCTCACCCGTTTTCCCACTGACGTTGCATTACACCGCCATCAATGAACAACCACTCAACGACCAAACCCGCGATCTTTGCTGCTGGCACGGCGAAATGGAATTCGTTAGCCATTTCTGGAACGTGTTGGCGCTCCACCAAATCGAAGTTTTTCTGGAGGCGCACGAAATGCTCAATCCACCCCACACCATCACTACACAAGAACTGGCACGACGCGCACACGAAAAAGTGGCGCATCGTTTTGTTGCCCCAGCGACACCAACATCAACGACCGGCGAAACGATAGATGCACCTGGCGAATTCCTGCTGGGCGCGGTCTTGCTGTCATTGGTCAATCACGAATCATACAGCTTACAGGAGGGCGAATATGGCGAGGCATAGCGAAGAAGAATGCGCGTATTGTGAACGGGATTTATTGCCTTTGAGCTACGTGGAAGGCGAAGATGAACGCCTCTATTGCAGTGTGAAATGCGCTACAGTCGGCGAGCAACGCACGTTGGCCGAAGCTGCTCATGTGCAAACAAACGTCGGCACCACTGATTCCGCTCACGCCTGAGAACGCTCTTTGGGCGAGCGGGCCAGCATCGGGTCCACTTCATCCAGCACGGGCAACAAATCGGTTGTGCCTTCGGTGATGGAGCGGTAGGCGCTCTGCTGTTGCGGCAATTCATTGGTAATGGGCGTAGCAATGGTGGCGGGCGAATAGGTTGGCAACTGCAATTCTTCTTTGTCCTCTTTAGGATTGAGTGTGAAATGTATGCGTCGTAGGCCTGCGCCTAATGCCCAGGCACCCACTGCACTAAAAAAGGCCCACGCAATCATTAGCTTGGGCGCGTCTTTCAGTACGGCAACTAACGGGAAAAGCCATCCAAAGAACAGCAGGGAAATCCCAATCCAGGTCCATTGATAGCCCCCGCGCGTTCCGGCAGTCAGTCGCATTACTTCGAGTTCAGCCGGAGCGGTGCTCCTGATAGGTGCGCCGCACTTACGACAGAAACGCGAATCGGCGGCGACTTCCACGCCACAACCTGCACAATTCAGGGCTTGGGCGCGTTGCGAAGCCAGGGCGATCAGGGCTTCGGCTTCTCGCGTTAAGGTTTGACGGTCGCCTTTGCCGAAGGCACCGTGTTGCACCTGGTAATCAAACGTCACCTGCGTCGCACCCGCGCCCTGCGGCTTCAAACTGATTTCCAGGCGAGTCGGATATTCCAGGGCATTGGCTGACATATAATAAACAGCTCCTCCGCGTGCGCCGTGTCGCGCGCGCAAAGGGTTTTCGCTCATCACGCGATAACCAAGCTGTTCCAACGCGATGACCAATCGTTGGCGGGCGCTTTCGACATTGCCCGCCATCAAGCGGGTAACATCGTGCTCGCTAATCATCCCCATTCCATTCCCGCTATTCATTCCATCTGTCATAAGTTCCTCGGTTGTAAAAACGCCTCTTAATTTAGTTCCCGCATTATACGCTTATGCCCCGACAGAAGTTCTAGGCGCTAAGATTCATTTAGCTTCCAATTGAGCAGGAATTAACGCTGCGCTGAGTTCTGTCTAACATCCACGCCATACCATCACGATTCATTTTGCAACCCTACTTTCCATTCACTTTTACACGATCTTTATGACCATGTTGTTAGCCTTGTTTTTGGTGTTGACCGCAACCCTGCCACAAGCTGCTGAGGCGAAACAAGCCACGCGGCTGGAGTTTCGAGAAATCCTCGCGCCTTCGACCACCGAACTCAAACCATCAGATAAGCTCCGCCGTTTACAAGGCCAGCGCGTCCGCATCATAGGTTTTATGGCCGAGATGGAACACATGCCTGATGGCTATTTTTATCTGTGTTCCCGCCCAATCCTGTGCGATGAAAGCGGTGGTGGCATCGGCGAATTACCGATTGATGCCGTGCGCGTGGTCGTGCGTGGGGGCAAGATGCGAAAGGGGCAAGCTATCAAATTTCTCGCCCCACTCATTGAGGTCAGTGGCGTGCTTGAACTTGGTGGGCAAAGCGAGATGGAACAAGATTCATGGGCAGTGCGCGTGCTGACCGATAGTTTCAGCACCGCCGTCAAGCCACTAAAAACTCCTGCTCCCAAATTACGCAAGAACTCCAAACGATAACCCAATTCACGAAAGGAACAATTATGAACATCCGCATTCGACGGAGTCTTTTGATATACCTGTTTATCGCGGCGTGTGGTGCCAGCACGGCGGCGTTCGCTTTACCGACCAATGTCACGATCACGCCGCCCAACGGCGCACGCTTTTTGCCGGGACAACGCTTTGATCTGCGTGTCGAAGGCAAAGGGGCGGGGCCGTTCTCCGCGACGATTTTTATTGATGGCGCGCAAAAACAATTTACCTCAGGCGCACAAAACACCGTTACCACAGATGGCATTACCTCGCTGGGCTGGGGCGGCTTCAATCTGCGTGGTTACACTTCAGAAATCGTTGGCTTGCACCGCATTCGCGCGACGTTTACGGATGCAACGGGAACGGTGACCGTCACGGCGCAATTTGAAATTGTGCATCCGCTCTGGACAGATCGCTTCACGCGGCAATTGGAAAAAGGCCAAGACCGCAACCAGAGCGCAGAACAAACACAAGAAGCAGCGCCAGCTCCTGGGCGGCGCGCCGCTGCCAGCCGACAAGCCGAAGCCGCGCTGGATTTACCCGCGCTTAGCCAGGAAGGTATCAAGAACGTCATCATTATGGTTGGCGATGGCATGGGCGTCGCACATCGAACCGCCGCCCGCTTGGTACGACACGGTGTCACGGGCGGAAGTTCCAATGGCTATCTGGCGATGGATGCGTTTCCGGGAACCGGTTTGTTGACGACGCACTCGCTCAACAGCATCGTCACGGACTCGGCACCGGGCATGGCGTGCTACACAACGGGCAACCACTTCAACAACAATCAGGAAGGCGTGTTTCCAGCCAATGTGACCAATCCATTCTTTGCCCCGCGCGTAGAATATCTGGCGGAATACTTGCATCGCACGCTGGGCCGCTCTTCAGGCATTGTCACAACAGCGGACGTCGAAGACGCCACGCCTGCCTCCAATGCCGCGCACACGCTTTTGCGTAGTAATGGAACCGGAATCGTGGATCAATATCTCGACGAATCCGATGCCGCGAACACGGGTAAATTCGGAACCGGATTGAAAGTTTTGTTGGGCGGCGGGCGGCGTTGGTTTGTGCCTTCCGGCCAATTCGGTTCGAGCCGTAGCGCCAGCAATGACTATCCCGCAATGCCGACGGATTTGGCGGCTGCCTGGGGCTTGCCCGCCGGGTCGCGTGGCGCGGCTGATCCCACGCGCGATTTGATTCAGGATTATAAAAACGCGGGCTTCACTTACGCCGACAGCTTGAGCGCACTGAATGCTGCGGGTACACCTGACAAGCTGTTAGGCTTATTCGCCTGGGGCAATATGAATACATCAACGGACAAGATTGCCAAGCGGCGTAACCAAGCCTTGCCCGGTCAAACCAGCTTTGTTGTGGACGATTATCGTGCGCCGGATCAACCGATGCTGGAAGAGATGACCGCTGCGGCCTTGCGCGTGCTGAGCAAGAATCAAAACGGTTTTGTGCTGATGGTCGAAGCCGCGCACATTGACAAGCAATCACATTCAATGGATTCCGAACGCGCGATTTGGGAGACGCTGGAATTCGACAATGCCGTCGCGGTTGCGCGCAATTTCGCCGATGTCAATGGCGACACGCTGGTGCTGGTGTTGGCCGACCACGAATGCGCAGGCTTTTCGATTCTCGGCGCCTTGTCGGGCAAGATTGATACCCTGAAAAATATGGCATCGGATGCGGCGAAACTTGATCCCGCAACCCAACCGGAGCGGCAAAAAATGATCGGCGTATACGAAGCGGCAGGTTTCCCGAAATACACGATTGCCGCAGATGGCTATCCGCAAACGCTCGACGTCGACGGCAAAATCTTGATTGGCTATGGAGCGAGCGGTGACCGCTATGAAACCTGGGTGACGAATCCGCTTCCCTCGCCTAGTGTGGATAGTTTGCCCAGTAGCATCAGCGGAGAATTGGCCACCAAAGGCTATCCGACCTTGCCTGTGGATCGTGCGAAAGAAATGGGCTATTACTTGCGGGGACAAGCTGGTGGCAGAACATTTGCAGTTCACACGGCGTCGGATATTCCGGTGTCAGCCTACAGCACGAGCCGCACGGGGCGCGAGCCGTGGCGGTCATTCGGTGGCGTGCAGGAAAACACTGACATCTTCTTCAAGATTATGCGCGCGATTCTGGGCGGATATTAAGCGAACAATTCGCGCTTGCCTAAAACGAGGAGCAAGCTTCGCGCGAAGCTTGCTCCTCGTTTTGCAATAAAGCAATTCACGAAGTGCGTCACAACCTGAAGTACTATCGCGCCAGGAAACAGGCGTTGTCTGCCCCTCAAGCAACGAGCTTTCACAAATGGTGCAAGCCAGTCAACCACCTGCCCCATCCATCGCAAGCTCGCTATGACATCGAAATTGTACTCATGATGTAGGTGGAATGTTCTTTGTGAGGGGGCGCAAGAACTCAGTAGATCGGAATAATTTTGCACGGTGTTAGTGAACCTGGGTCAACATAAACCAAATGGTTGTCGCCAACAGCAATAGCATACAAAGGCTCAATGAGCCAAAAGCCAATACATCACGACGCATACAAGATTGCTTCTTTCAGTAGAAAAAAGGTGCGGGCGAATAAACCTTCTTATGAGGTATTCGCCCGCCCCAACAGCCTTACAGCATCATCATCTACCAGGCTGAATTTTGTCCTTTCAGCAGCAGGCTTTGAATGATGGAATGAGTCCGGCCTGAGCGACTTGCCCTTGTCCAGCGAGAACATCTTTACTCCCCCAAGCTCAGATGTTGTAACCCATTAACTGAAATCCGATACAGTCCCTCCCGACATTCCCCCTGTGCGGTTTCCGACACCTCAAGCAATGAGTGACTATGACAACGGACCAAAGTTCGCCAGGTCTCCGCGTACATTCCCTTTTGCTCCAAACCCACTGATTTCGCTTTGAAAGGACGGGGATAGTCTAAGTGTGTAAGGTTAGGGAAACGTGAAGCCCAATTTAATTCTATGAAAATTGTAGAGAGATGTTTCGCTTCAAAAGCGATTTGAAAGGCGCCGCTTGGCTTACTCTTTGACTTCTCACGCAATCACTGGCAACCAATGCCTCAGCGCACTTTCAACGATCCAGGGCTGATTTTGAATACCTGTATCCTGCTCTCAGGATGAATATCAGTGATAGGAAAATTAAGAATTGGGAATGGTGGACCGTGCTGGGCTCGAACCAGCGACCCGATGATTAAGAGTCATCTGCTCTACCAACTGAGCTAACGGTCCATTCGGGGGTATTAAGTTTCTGCAAAGTCTAATTTCGGGCTTTGACTTCCCGAAAGCGACGTGCAAAATACTATAACTTCTTGCCGCTAGGCAAGAGTCGCGCGGTCAAAATTGAGCTTCACGATCACTCAGGAGTTTTTTATGTTTCGTCTTCTACCGAAAGAAGAGAAGTACTTTGACTTGTTCAATCAAATGACGGTCAATATCAAAGAATGTACGGCGCTATTGCAAAGACTCTTTGCCGAAGATGTTTCCAAACATAGCGATTATGCCAATCAGATCAAAAAAATTGAGCATGCCTGTGATGAAATTACACATGAGATTGTACGTAAACTGAATCAAACCTTTATTACTCCAATTGACCGTGAGGATATACACGCCATTGCCAGCAAGCTGGATGATATTGTAGACAATGTTGAGTACACGTCTCGCCGGGTGGTTCTCTTTCGGGTTGGTGCGCCGACGACCGACCATGCCCTCCGATTAACCAGCGTCTTGATTCGCCAATCAGAGCAGCTTGAAAAAGCAGTGGCGGCACTTGCTAAAAATGACGTGAAAACGATTCAGGACTGCATCATTGCGATTCACACCTTGGAAAATGAAGGCGATGCCATCCACTACCAGGCGCTCAGCCAACTCTTTGCCGAAGAAAAAGACCCGATTAATTTGATCAAGTGGAAAGAGGTTTACGAAACACTTGAGCGCAGTGTTGATAAGTGTGAAGACGTTGCGAACATTATTGAAGCGGTCATGCTCAAGAACGCTTAACCTCTCTCGTTACCCCGAACGACCCGTATGTTAACTACGTTCACCCTGATAATCCTGATTATTCTTTTGGCGCTTGGCTTTGATTACACCAATGGTTTTCACGATGCCGCCAATTCGATTGCGACGGTGGTTTCCACTCGCGTTCTTTCGCCGGGGAAAGCGGTTCTCTTAGCCGCGTTTTTCAATTTTATTGCGGTCCTCTTAGGCACGAACGTCGCCAATAATATTGCCAAAGATTTTGTAGATATTACTAAGATAGACTTGTGGGTCATCCTGGCCGCGCTGATTGGAGCAATTGCCTGGAATTTAGTGACTTGGTATCTGGGCTTGCCTACCAGTTCCTCGCACGCCTTGATCGGTAGTTTTGCCGGGGCCGCGATTGCTCACGCCGGATTCGGCGTCTTGATCTTGCAATCCAAATGGCCCAAAGGTTGGTTGCCGACGTTATTATTCATCGTCCTTTCCCCCACGCTAGGGTTAATCGGCGGGTTGACGTTGATGACCATTGTCTTTTGGATTTTTAGAAATACAGCGCCATCGCGCGTAGATAAATATTTCCGCGTCGGGCAATTGTTTTCGGCTTCTCTCTTCAGCCTTTCACACGGCAGCAACGATGCACAAAAAACGATGGGCATTATCTTTTCTGCCTTATTGATCGGCTCAAAGTTGGACCCGAATGTCGCGGCATTACTAGGCAATAATCCCTCTAATGGAATTCCGTTTTGGGTCAAATTTGCGGCTTTTGCTGCCATCGGAATGGGGACGTTGTCAGGCGGCTGGCGAATTGTGAAAACAATGGGATCAAAGATTACGAAGCTCAAACCTGTGGGCGGCTTTTGTGCGGAAACCGGCGGCGGGTTGACGATTTTGCTCGCTTCCTATCTTGGAATTCCTGTTTCGACGACGCATACCATCACTGGAGCTATCGTCGGTGTGGGTTCGACACGACGACTTTCCGCTGTGCGGTGGGGCGTCGCGGGACGCATTGTTTGGGCCTGGGTCATCACCATTCCCATCTCAGCCAGTATTGCCGCTCTGATGTATTTCCTGACCAAAGCGATTCAATAACCTCGCACCTCAAAGAATGAAAGAAAAGCGCCAGATTGTCGTTGCCACTTTAGCGATGGTGGCGCTATTTACGGTTTATGAATGGGCGAAGACCGCGATCTTCCCCGACATGAGCGTGACGACTTCGCATGTCATCACGATTATTGTCGCTGGTGTTATCACTGCTATTATCTCTCGCCAGGTGATTAAGCGTCAGTCACGGCTTATTGATGAACAAAAAAACAGCAATGAGCGATTGCGCGAGGCGCTGGCAACGGCTGAGCGCAGCACCAATCTATTGCAATCCATCATCACCTCGGTGGATGAAGGGTTAATTATCATTGATCGTAATCAACGGATTTTGCTGATCAATGATGCCGCGCAGAGCCTGCTCAATCTGCGTCGTAAGGATTTTGAGCGGCTGCCCGACATCAGCCGCGACCCACCCATCATCGAAGCGTTTTTGAGTGTCCTGACCAAAGGCGAACGTGCCTCAACTCGCGTGGAAATCACGGTTGGAATCAACAAGCGGATTCTTCGCCTGCAAACTGCGCCGTTGCGCTTCAGCGATCAACAGGTCGAAGGGGTGGTTGGGGCTTTTATTGACATCACGCAACTGGAACGATTGGAAAGTATTCGCCAGGCGTTTCTGGCGAACGTTTCGCACGAATTGCGTACACCGTTGACTTCCATCACGGCCTATACCGAAACCTTGTTGGATGGTGGATTGAACGATCAGGCCAATAGCCTCAGATTCCTGAATACCATTCATCGCAATGCAGAGCGGATGCGTAATTTGGTGAATGATATTTCGGAATTGTCCTTGATTGAAGCGGGGGCTGTGCAGTTGTCTTTTGATAGACTTTCACTCCATTCGGTCGTGAGCGAAGTTTTTAATGGTCTCGCGCCACGCAGCGAAAAATATCAAGTGCAACTTCGCAACGAGGTTCCTGAAGATTGTTCAGTCATCGCAGATCGGCGACGGTTAGAACAGATTCTGATCAATCTGGTAGATAACGCGATCAAATTCAATAAACCACAAGGCGAAGTGATCGTCGGTGCTTCCATTACGGAAGAGCAAACCATCATTCGCGTCCGCGACTCGGGCGTGGGAATTTCGCCCGAACACCTGTCACGTGTCTTTGAGCGATTTTACCGCGTAGATAAGGCGCGCTCCCGTGAGCTTGGCGGCACCGGTTTAGGTTTAGCTATTGTGAAGCATTTGACCCGCGCGCACGGCGGCGATGCCGAAGTCAACAGCACGATTGGGCAAGGCTGCGAATTCATTATTAAATTGCCGAATCGTGACTCCCTTGCAATCTGAGATTTTTCGATTCATTCCATCCATCATTTCTGCCCTTTCCCCTTCTGCGGTTGTTCTTTCCACATCAACCAGAAACAACATCCCGCCAGTTACCAGAGAGTTTGATATGAGGTTGCTGGCACAAAACGAGTCGGCCTGTCTCGGATCATTGCGTAAAAAGTGTCAGGCGCACTCACCCTGTAGCCGAATCCCATCGAAAACCGCAAGAAATCGCTGGCATGAGAATTGCCCTGTAATTCATTCACTAATGCCACAGTTGTAAAAAAGTCCCGTTGTTTTAGCCCTCCCCTAAACAGCGTTCACGGCTCTTGAGGTTATCAGTGTACCTCGAAGCTCCTTATCAACTTTCGACGAACACACGAAAGGAGTTCTCTCAATGAATCAATCTATCTCTAACTCTCTATGGGGTCGCCACCGTGCGGTGTGGCTTGGCCTGACGGTAGCTATAAGCTTGATGGCCGCTATTTTCCAGGTCTCCGCCCAAACACCGCTGCCGTCGGTTGTAGACCCTGCACTGGATGTTCAGCCAATTGTGACAGGGTTGGTACAGCCCACCACGATGGCCTTTATCGGGCGCGATGACATCCTGGTGTTGGAAAAAGCGAGTGGCAAAGTGCAACGTGTCACGAACGGAAAAATTGCCAGCACCGCTTTAGACTTGCACGTCAACTCTTCTTCGGAACGTGGGTTATTGGGCATTACGCTCCATCCCAATTTTCCTGAAACACCGTATGTCTATCTTTACTGGACCGAAAGCACTACCGGGGCCGACAGCACAGATTTAGGCGCTGTCGGATTGCTGGGCAATCGCGTAGATCGGTTTGTCTGGACAGGCAATACCTTGACCCATGACCGCAATATTATTAGGCTCCGCGCCTATCAGGCGGATTTTGGACAACCGCTGCGTGGCAATCACAATGGCGGAGTATTAGCGTTTGAAGAAAACCCGCAAGGCACGCCGCGTGGTCGTGGCGAAGTAGAGAAGTTGTACATTTTCGTCGGAGACAATGGTCGGCGCGGTTGGTTGCAAAATATCCTCACTGTCTTGGGCGTACCCAACGATCAGTTTGGCGGCCCGCATCCTGATGATACGCAACTCACCGGCGTGGTGATTCGATTGAACGAAGATGGCACGACCCCAAAGGATAATCCTTTCTATGAATATGGCGCACAGGTCGGTGGTGTAGTCGGCACGAACCTGCAAAAAATCTTTTCCTTTGGGCGGCGCAACAGTTTTGGCATGGCGGTGGACCCGTATTCAGGCAAATTGTGGTTGGAGGAAAACTGTGACGATGCGTTTGATGAGGTCAGCCTGGTTGAGCCGGGGTCGAATGGCGGTTGGACGCAAATTATGGGACCCGTCTCTCGGATCGCCCAATTTAAGGCCATTGAGGTGGCGCGCGCTGGCGGCTTGCAACAAATTCGCTGGCCACCAAGCTTGATTGCCGATACGCCGAGCGAAGCTTTACAGCGACTATTTGTGTTGCCTGAATCTCGCTATCGTGATCCTGAATTTAGTTGGAAATTTGCCGTGGCTCCAGCCGGAATCGGGTTTGTGAAAGGGCGCGGATTGGGACGAGAGTACGAAGGCGATTTGTTTGTTGGAGCGGCGCGCCTGAATTTGCTGAATGGTTATCTTTTTCGCTTGAAGCTCAGTGAGAATCGGCGCGATTTGGTGCATACAGATTCCCGCCTGACGGATCGCGTGGCGGATAACCTGGATAAATTTGAAATCACTGAAAGTGAAACGCTGGTTTTTGGCAGGAACTTCGGCGTGGGGACGGACATCAAAACCGGTCCTGATGGGAATTTATATGTGGTGTCGCTTTCTAATGGTGCCATTTATAAAATTTTCCGGCGCTGATACCGGTCTTTGGAAAAGCAAAAGGGGAAGCAACAAATCAGTGCATCCCCTTTTGCCTTTGCAAAAAAACAAACGGCTGTTTTACCCACGCCCTGAATCGCCTCTCCGCGTTGTGCCGGGGCGACCTCCATCTTTCTTTGACCGACTGTTATCAAAAACCTCCATCACTGGATACCAGGCTCCTTCCGAGGCAAAGGGAATATATTCAAAACCGCGCCCAAAGGGGTCATCCTTCCGCGAGATCGTGTAATCAATGCCCAGCGCTGCGTAAATCGTCGCCGCAATGTCTTCATTGGCGATGTCGCGTCTTTGTGACCATCCTGGCTCGGCCGTACTGCCACCGGTTGCCGTCGTGCTTCCAATGACTTTACCGCCTTCGACACCGCCGCCAGCCATGACGCAGAATTGTTGGAAGAAGTGATCGCGCCCGGCATTGACTGTCAACGATCCCACTGTCCGCCCAAATTCGCCCATGGCGACGATCAATGTTTCATCAAGCAACGAGCCACTTTCTGTACCCGGCAGTGCCGCAAGATCAATCAGAAGATTCGAGAGGCCCTTATCGAATTGTCCTGCCGGACCATAAATCCCGCCGGGCTTGGCGTAAATGTTGCTGTGATTGTCCCACCCGCCGATGTTGATCTGAATGTAGCGCGTTCCCAGGTTCGACTTCACCAGATTGCGCGCCGTGATGCAGGAATTCCCAAAGCCAGAGCTGCCATAGCGTTGTTGGTCAGCGGTGGAAAACTTGAAGACGCTGTCCACTTCGGTGTCGTACATCATCCCTTTGCTTTGAGCATAGAAGCTGTCCATATCGTAAACAGCATTTCCCAGCGGAGAATCTTTGCGCAACTCTCCGTCTACGGCTTGCAACATCGCGTAGCGCGTCTCGAATAACGTCCTCCCGTCAGAGTTCACCAGATTGGCGATGCCATTGGGCGACGCCCCTACATCGAACGGGGCATAACGAGCATTGAAATATCCTGCGCCTACCAGATTGCCCCCTGTATTGAGCGAAATAAAGCCAGGGAGCTTCTGATTCGGCGTGCGTTTGGCTTCCATTTCCAAGGCTACGACGCTGCCAAGATTCGGTGCGATTTTTCCTAATGCAGAACTGGGGCTGCGGGCAATTTGCGCCCAAACTTGCTGCAACTGATGCACCAGGGCAGGCGCACGAACCGAACGCAGAATGGCGAGCTTATTCAGATGTTCCGCGATCCCTGGCATTAACCCTTGTGGAAAGAGTAGCGCGCCGTTGTTGTACGTGGTCGGATTGAAATCGGTTGGTGTCCAGGTTCCGACTTTGAGGTCGAAGGTGTCCACATGACTTGGCGCGCCACCCATCAGGATGAAGATCACGTTTTTGGCAGTTCCTTTGAGCTTGGCGCTGACGCCAGCGGCAACTGTCGCAGGCTTCATCAGCGGTGAGAGGAAAAAGCCTGTCACGCCTGCGCCCGCGATTTTGAAGAAGCTGCGTCGCCCCAGCATAGGGCCATCCCATAAGGTCGAATTTACGGGCCGCAACGGTTGGCAAACTTCACACGAATGATCTGGATGAAGATGATTTGTCATTTTCTGAATCTTCCTTTCTGCCGTCATCGGCCTAGTAATTGAACATAAAATCAACCTTGTTCAGTAGCACCCATTGCACACTTTCAGTCGCCACTTGTTTGCCAAGCGAGGTGTAGTAGGGCAAGAGTTTCTTGACCTCGTTTGCCGTTGGTTGGCGTGACAGCGTCGTCAGGTATAACTGTTCGATGATTTGTTCATTGGTGAGGCTGGTGTTGGCAATCAATCTGGACACCAGAGACCCTGTGTTATTGCGGTGAATGCGTCCCATCACAAAGGAATTGTTCATCAAATTCAGGGATTGCATGACGGTCGCATCCAACGCGCGTGGTTTTTGATCCCGATCCCCACGCAGGAACGAATCCAGAAACGCGCGGGCTGTACCGTTACTGCGGGGTTCGACCGGTTCCGGCAATTGCATCGCCCACGGCGTCCGCCAGACTTCCTGATTAAGGTCGTTCGTGATGACGTAGCCGATTTGTGATGGCTGTCCGCCGAACGCCATCGTCGGCATAATTCCCGTGGCCTTGATGACCGCGTCATGACTCTCTTCTGCATCCAACCGCCGTACATATTTCCGCGCGAAGTAGGGCAAATATTCCAGCTTCCATTCGCCAGCGTATTGCGACGACAATTGATAGGCGCTGGATTTGGCAATGGCGGAAATCAGATAGCGCAGATCGAATCCTTTTTGCTTGAAATCCTGCGCCATCGCTTCCAGCAATTCGGCATTGGCGGGTTGCAAGGTCCAGCCTTCGGGCATTTGTGCATTTGGATCAAGCCGCGCCAGATCAAAGGCGCTGGAAGGAGAGACCAAACCTTCGATCATCAATTTTTCCCAAATATAATTCACCGTTGCGCGGGCAAATTGGGGGTCGTTGATGACATGGCGAGCCAAGGCCTGCCGACGACTTTCACCGGCAAGAACGCCGCCGCCGCCAAACATATACTCCGGTGCTGTAGTCGTTTTGCCATTCACCGCCGAGCGCGTTTGCCGATTGCCGTAATTCGTGTTCAGGTTGTATTCACCGGTCGCATTTTCTGAAACCAGGTATTTGACGTAATTCGTCGTGGGCGGGCTTCCTAATTGCACCGAGCGCCGCGCCGTGCGTGCAAAAAACGCTGACATTCCCCAGGCTTCTGAACGTTTTCGTTTTGATCCCCAGAGGTTGACTTCATCCAGATGACCTCGTCCGTCGTGACACAGCAGGCAATCCATCGCATTGACACCGAGAAAAGTGCCGGACACCTTGACCGCCAGGCCATCCATCGTGTCTTGCGCGGGTCCCATCGGAACATTTCCTAACACAATGAAGTTCGCATAGCCTTCTGCCGGATTAAAGCTGTCTCCGTTTCCCGCAATCAAGTCGGTGGTGATTTGGTCGTAGCCGCGATTGCTGCCGATGGCGTCTTTGATGTAGTAGTAAAAGGCATCCCGTCCGCCGCGATAGATGTTGATATTTGTGGCAAACGCAGAGTTTCTGTACAAATCGCCAAAGAATTGCGTCCATTTATCAATGTACTCCGGCGTTTGCGCCAGCGCATCAACCAGCAACTCGCGTTTATCGGGGGTCGTATCGGCCAGAAATTGTGTTACGACTTCCGGTGAAGGAATGCGACCTGTCAGGTCCAGCGTCACACGGCGAATAAATTCAGCATCACTACACAACGGTGCCGAGTTAATTCCATCGCGGCTCATTCGATCAAACAAAATCGCATCTATGAAATTCTTGCGCGGAATTTCCTGCGGCGAGACCAATGCGGATGCGGTTGGACGCACGCTCTCGCTGAACGCTTGCGTCGTCCGTGAAACAGTAATCCGATGCCGGGCCTGCGCTTCTCGAAACTCTTCCGGGTTTTTCAGGAACATGCAATCGGAGACTGAAACGGGGGCCACAACCGTCTGGGTTCGAGCCACTTTTCGTTGCGGTGCTGCTTGCAAAGTTAATTGGCTGGTTGAGAAATCAAGTGCGGCGAATAAACCAAAGGCAGTTGCCGCCAGCAATACAATTCGTTTTACCAGTTCAGATGGGTGGGAAGGGTGCAAATCGTTGCTCCTACCTTTTAGGGTCAAAGGCATAGAGTCCTCCTGGGTTTGGGGTCAGACATTTCGACAATTTTGCCGCACCGAAAAGACAACAACTGGGCGGAAAAAAGAAACTGCAATTTAAGATTAATACAGTGTTATGACGATCTCAGCCAACATACAAAGGGGCTTGCACAGATGTAAGGGAGGAATCAACTTGGCTTGCCCTTAGTTTTAGGTTGACGGTAAAAATTCCATCAAGAAATCAAGATTTTATATATTGCCTGATTAGATTACGCCTGCCAAGGCCGTTAACTGAAGCGAGAGAAAACTTATGACAAAACTAACGGATTGCTGGTTGATAACCCGATTATGCGCCACAGGTCATTGATTCAGCCGCCTCGTCGCGTGCGGTTTGCAATTTCATGTCCACGCCGAACTGTTCAGCCAACGCAAAATACTCATCTACAAAGGGCAGCATTTCTTCGACCGATTGCGCCCGCAAAGCTGACGTCCGCAGATGCGTCGCATTCGCCACACCGCGCATAAATTGTGCCGACAGCATTTTCAAGCGCCCGATTACACCGCGTTCCGGCATCGCTTCGCGCAAATAACCGAGATATTCATAATACAATTCATGCATTTCTTTCGGCGTTGGTTGGTATGGCTCCAACCCGTTCATCGTTTCCCACGTTTGCCGGAAAATCCACGGATTCGCAATGGCCGCGCGCCCGATGTGAACTGCGTTGCAACCTGTTTCAGTAAAGCGTTGCATCGCGTGTTGGGGGTTCAGGATGTCGCCGCTGCCCGACACCGGAATGGATACATTTTCTTTAATCGCCCGCACCAAATCCCAATTCGCAAAGCCCTTATATCCCTGAACCCGCGTGCGTCCGTGCAACGTCACCATTGACGCTCCGCAATCTTCGATCATCTTGGCGACCTCGACACAGTTGATGGACTTGTCGTCCCAGCCCGCGCGAATCTTCACCGTCATCGGAATCGAGATCGCGCGTTTGACTTCAAGCAGAATTTTTTTCAGTTGCGGCAAATCGCGCAGCAAGCTGGAACCGCCGCCGCCATTCGTCACTTTTTTGGCCGGACAACCACAATTAATGTCTACGAAATCCGCACCAGCTTCTTCGGCAATCTCGGCGGCCCAGCGCATTCGCACTTCGTCGTAGCCGAAAATCTGAATCGCAATCGGACGTTCTTCCGCCGTAAAGCGCATCATTTCGTGCGTGCGCATGTTGCCACGCGTCAATCCTTCGACACTGATGAATTCGGTGACAATCAAACCGAGGCCACCGCATTTTTTGGCAATGCGACGAAAGGGCGAATCGGTGACGCCCGCCATCGGCGACAGAATCAGCGGCGGCGAAAGCTCGCGGCCTGCAATTTGAAACGAAGTCGGATACTGCATAGCGCGCAATATAACAGAATCTTCCTCCACGAAGCCACACGAAGGAACACAAAGCCAATGGGATGAGTTGACGCCTTCGCGCAAAATCGGTAGCGTGGTGGCAATGGAGACGAGCGGGACAATCGAATTTCTGACCGAATTAATTCGCCTGAAAGCCTTGCCGCGTACAGGGTGGTTGTTGCGCGGCGTGCGCGATGCCGAATCCATTGCTGACCATCTGTTCGGCGTCGCGTGGATTGCGATGCTGCTGGCGGATCGGGCCAATGCGCGGGGCAGGCAAGTGAACGTCGAGAAGGTCTTGCGGATGGCATTGCTGCACGATTTGTCCGAAGCACGCACGGGCGATTTGCCTGCGACCATCAAGCCCTACTTTCCGGGCGACACGCTCAAACAAGCTGATGAACAAGCCACACGCGACGTCCTGCAACCGCTTGGTGAATTCGGCGCGAATTACCTTACGCTGTGGTACGAATACGAACAGCGATCATCGCTCGAAGCGCGTATTGTCAAAGCAGCAGACAAGCTGGATTTACTCTTGCAAGCGCGCGAATACGAAAAAGGCGGCGCGAAAAACCTAGGCGAGTTTTGGGATAAGGCAGACGAAGATTTTGCTAAGTTGGGCATTGATGAACTGATTGCTGATATACTGGCGGCTTTGAAAAACTGACCTGCGAAAAGCAATTATGGATGTTGTCGAAAAAACAATTCTCTGGCTGCAACAACTTTCGCCCTTTGGTGTGATGGTTGCGATTTTTTTGATTGCCTACATTGAAAATATTTTCCCGCCTTCGCCGAGCGATGTGCTGCTTGTTTTTGCGGGTACGCTCATCGGCATTGGGACGGTAGGCTTTGTGCCTGCGGTTATTACGGCAACGCTCGGCAGCACGCTCGGGTTCATGACGGCATACGCGGCGGGGCGGTATTTTGAAAAGGAAGTGATCGAAGGGCGCTTCAGCCGCTTTCTACCGGTAGACACCTTTGCCAAGGTCGAGGCGTTGTTTCGCAAATACGGGTACGGCGTGATTATTGCCAATCGGTTTTTGGCGGGGACACGCGCGATTGTTTCGTTTTTTGCCGGGATGTCGCGGATGAATTTCGTGCCGACGACGTTGTTGTGCGCAGCGAGCGCGACCGTCTGGAATGTATTGTTGCTCTGGCTTGGCAAATCGCTCGGCGGCAACTGGCGCGAGGCGGGAAATTATCTGGCCACATACAGCACTGCGGTGACGATTATCCTCGTCGCGGTGGCTGTGATATTTTTGCTGCGTTGGTTTATCAAAAAGCGCAAGGCTGCTTGAAAAGTTGATTGAACCACGGAGGACACGAAGCACACGGAGAAAAGTCAGAAGTCGGAACGATGAACGCGGAATAGGATACCGCGAAGAAATCATGTTTCTCTCCGTGACCTCCGTGCGCTCCGTGGTTTACTACTCGTTAGATTCTATGGACATTTTGCATCGCATCCGCGTTCGCGCGGCAACCAAGTTAAAGCATATCGTTTTACCTGAAGGTGAAGATGACCGCACGATTGTTGCGGCATCGCGCATCGCGCAGGAACGCCTTGCCCGTGTGACGCTGCTCGGTCACGAAGAAAAAATTCGGGATCGTGCTGTATCGTTGCAGGCGAACCTGACAAACGTTGTTATTCTCAATCACCGTACGCATTCCGACTTCGACAAATTCGCGCAGTTGTTTTACGAACTGCGCCGTGCCAAAGGCGTCACCTTTGACGAAGCGCGCAAGCAAATCGAAGACCCGCTGTACTTCGGCAACTTGATGGTCAAAACCGGTAAAGCGGACGGCTCTGTCGCAGGTGCGACGAATACGACGGCCCACACGGTTCGTTCGGCGCTTTTGACAATTGGTGTCAAGCCGGGCTTCAATTTGGTGTCGTCGTTTTTTGTGATGGTCGTACCAGATAAAAACTTTGGCGCGGACGGCGTGATGGTCTATGCCGATTGTGCGGTCGTCGCTGATCCGACCGCAGCACAGTTGGCTGAAATTGCGATTGCGTCGGCTGACAGTTGCCGCGCATTGTTGGAAGTCGAACCGCGCGTCGCAATGCTGTCGTTTTCAACGAAAGGCAGCGCGAAACATCCGCTTGTGGACAAAGTGATTGAAGCAACTCAAACCGCCAAAGTGCGAGCGCCTGACTTGGAAATTGACGGCGAGTTACAAGCTGATGCCGCACTGATTCCGAGCATTGGCGCTTCCAAAGCGCCCGGCTCCGGCATCGCAGGCCGGGCGAATGTGTTGATTTTCCCGAATCTTGATGTGGGCAATATTGCCTACAAATTAACGGAACGATTGACGAACGGAATGGCTATCGGCCCAATTTTACAGGGGTTGGATAAACCCGCTAACGATTTATCGCGCGGCTGCAAAGCGGAAGACATTGTGGATGTCGTCGCCATCACCGCCGTACAAGCGCAGAATAGGATGTAGGATTTGGGATTTAGGATTTAGGGAAGCTGATCGAACCTAGCTCCTAAATCCTGGCTCCTAAATCCTCAAAAGATTTTATGCCCAAAATTGAAGACATCGAATACACCCCGAATCCGAATGCACGAAAGTTCATTCTCAAAGAACCCGTTACCAACGGCACATCGCGTTCGTATACCAATGCCGCGCAAGCCGCAGACGATCCGCTCGCGCTGTCGCTCTTTTCCGTCGGCAACGTTTCGTCCGTGTTTTATATGGATCG
>JAEUQN010000600.1 GCA_016789725.1 Blastocatellia bacterium
TACGGCGGCGAGTACTTCACCCTACCCGAGGCGCGCGTGGACGAGTCCACCGCGCTGCTGCCGGGACTCGACGGGCGCAAGATGTCGAAGAGCTACGACAACGCGATCCCGTTGTGGCTGCCGGCGAAGGACCTGCGCAAGGCGATCATGGGCATCGTGACCAACTCGCAGGCGCCGGGCGAGCCGAAGGACCCCGCGGCCTCGCACCTGTACACGATCTACCAGGCCTTCGCCGATGCCGGCGAGGCGGAACGGATGCGCCGCGCGTATGCCGATGGCATTGCCTGGGGCGAGGCCAAGCAGGCCCTGTACGAGCGCATCGACCGCGAACTGGCGCCGGCGCGCGAGCGGTACCAGGAACTGGTGGCGCATCCGGCGCGGATCGAGGAGGTCCTGCGCGCGGGCGCCGCCAAGGCGCGCGTGCGCGCCACGCCCTTCATGGAGACGCTGCGGGGCGCGGTCGGCTTGCGCAAGCTGAGCGATCCTGTCGCGCGCGCCGCTGGCACGAGCCGCAAGGGCC
>JAEUQN010000601.1:0-253 GCA_016789725.1 Blastocatellia bacterium
AGGTCGGTTCTTTTACAACGCCGATGGCGAATTGCTGATCGTTCCGCAACTCGGACGATTACGTGTGCATACTGAGCTTGGCATTCTCGACGTGGCGCCGACAGAAATCTGCGTCATTCCGCGCGGCGTGAAATTTCGCGTTGTGCTGCTAGACGAACAAGCGCGCGGTTACCTTTGCGAAAATTACGGCGCGTTGTTTCGCCTGCCTGACCTGGGGCCGATTGGCGCAAACGGATTGGCCAATGCACGCGAC
>JAEUQN010000601.1:263-519 GCA_016789725.1 Blastocatellia bacterium
TCAGACGCCGGTTGCGGCGTACGAAGACCGCGAGGGCGATTTCAAATTGATTGCCAAATTTGGCGGCAATCTGTGGGAAGCAGAGATCGGTCATGCGCCGCTGGATGTCGTTGCCTGGCACGGCAACTATGCGCCGTACAAATACGACCTGACGCGCTTCAACACAATCAACACGGTCAGTTTTGATCATCCTGACCCTTCGATTTTCACGGTGCTGACGTCACCGACTGACACGCCCGGCACGGCCAATTGCGAT
>JAEUQN010000602.1 GCA_016789725.1 Blastocatellia bacterium
CGGGTACCCGACCGATTTCGTCGCGCCTTCGCGTTTCAACCCGCTGACCGCGCGCGTCAACTTCACGCCGAAAGACACGCGCACCGGTTACGTCCAAAGCTGGCATTTCAGCGTTCAGCGCGAATTGCCTGGCAAATGGCTGGTGGATTTGGCTTATGTTGGCAACCGCAGCAACAAGCTGATTATCCTGGGCGATTACAACCAGGCGCGTCCGAACAATGCGACTGATCCGGCGGCGGGAACTCCGCTGCAAAATCGTCGTCCGTTTGCCAACTACTCGTTCGTTCAGATTTCCTTCAACGGCGGCTGGACGAATTACCATGCGTTCCAGGCCAAATTGGAACGCCGCTTTTCGGACGGGCTGTACCTGTTGAATTCGTTCACGTGGTCAAAAGCGATGGACAATGCGGCAGGCCATCTGGAAGCCAACTTCGGCGACAATTCGCGTGGCAACATTCGCAATCTGGCCAATGACAAAGGCTTGTCGAATTACGATCAGCCGTTCAACAACACGACCA
>JAEUQN010000603.1 GCA_016789725.1 Blastocatellia bacterium
CCGCCCGTTGTCCTCGACCGCGATGCCGCACAGGCCGCTGTCGTCGTCATGGCACAGCCGGATCCAGACCTTGCCGCCGCTGCGGTTGTACTTGACGGCATTGGTCAGCAAGTTGGTGACGATCTGCTCGACATGACGGTGCGGCGCGCGCACCGCCCGGCCGCAGAACGGCTCGGCCAACACCGCGACCCCGGCGCGCTGGGCCAGCGGGGACACCCAGCGCATCACCTGCCTCAGCACCTCGTCCAGCACCACGCGCTGCGCCGGCGGGCCCGGCGCGCCGGCGTCCAGGTACGACAGCTGCAACAGGTCGTCGACCAGCGCCGCCAGGTGGCGTGCCGACGTCGTCACCAGGTCCAGGCGGCGCGCCAGGTCGCTGTCGGCAGCGTTTCGCGCATCGTTCAGCAGCAGTTCGCTGAAGCCGACCACGGCGTTCAGGGGCGTCCGCAGCTCGTGGCTCACGCGTGCCAGGAAGGCCGACTTGTCGCGCGCCGCCCGTTCGGCCGCCGCCCTCTGCT
>JAEUQN010000604.1 GCA_016789725.1 Blastocatellia bacterium
GAGATGGATCGCCCGGTTGATAAGGCTACGTCCAGTCCGTTCTATTTCACCAAGGCCGCATCCACGCTTGTTGAATCGGGGGCGACGGTACCTTATCCGACCGGTACCAAGAACTATCACTTCGAGATGGAACTGGTCGTAGTCATTGGCGCTCCCGGCTTCCGAGTGTCGGAAGCTGACGCCGGCCAACTGATCCTCGGCTATGCGGCAGGCCTCGACATGACCCGCCGTGACCTGCAGCTGATTGCCCGAGAGCAAGGCAGGCCTTGGGACCTTGGTAAGGATTTCGAAAAATCGGCGGTGTGTACGGAGATCGTTCCCAAAGGTGACTTCGGAGTGCTCGACAAGGGGGCGATCAGTCTTGCAGTCAATGGCGAAACGAAACAGTCCTCCGATATTTCAAAACTGATTTGGAATATCCCCGAGATCATTGCCGATTTGTCAAAGTTCTATCACCTCGAGCCCGGTGATCTTATCTATACAGGGACCCCCGAAGGTGTGGGGGCAGTCAAGCCCG
>JAEUQN010000605.1 GCA_016789725.1 Blastocatellia bacterium
TACGCGCCAAACAAACAGAACGCCATCGCGCAGGTCTGGGCGCGCGCGAACGCGCACGCTCGCTCGCAGGCGCCGTTCGCGTGCGCGCGCCACGCCTGTTGGAAAACCGCGCCGTGCTTTTGGTAGATGACGTTCTGACTACCGGCAGTACGGCACACGAACTGGCGCAAACCTTGCTCAAAGGCGGCGCACGCAGTGTCGCCGTCCTGACACTGGCGCGTGCGCGAACGCATTTTATCTAATGGCCGAACAGGCAGTTGGCCCGCAACAAATCTCACGAAGCATTCTTGACGGATAGGGGTTGATTGGCTAAGATGGCCGCGCCCTTGAACAGGGCACGTTCTCGACCATTAGGATATTTACCGTTGAATATGGGGCTATAGCTCAGCTTGGAAGAGCGCTGCAATGGCATTGCAGAGGTCGTCGGTTCGAGCCCGACTAGCTCCACTTCTTACCTACTTCTAAAATCCACAAAATCCTAACTTTTATCTTGGTGGCGCAGGTGTGTCTTGTCAC
>JAEUQN010000606.1 GCA_016789725.1 Blastocatellia bacterium
GATTGAAACTTACAGACTTAGGAACCCTGGACGATGCGAGCGATCGCGTAAGTAGCTGAGTCGTAACCAAGGTGGGATTGAAACACAATTCCGCAAACAGCCACGAGTACCCTTGTTCCATTGTAAGTAGCTGAGTCGTAACCAAGGTGGGATTGAAACTATTGGAAAAACTTTGCAAGTGCCAAAGTATGATACTGTAAGTAGCTGAGTCGTAACCAAGGTGGGATTGAAACGCCCGCTTTCAGGCGCATCAAGCAAGGCGCTTTTTTGATCGTAAGTAGCTGAGTCGTAACCAAGGTGGGATTGAAACTATCAGCTACTGCGCTGCTACAACCCTTTAGGCTAGGTAAGTAGCTGAGTCGTAACCAAGGTGGGATTGAAACGTTATCCCACACATGCAAATTTTGGACGCCAAGTTTGTAAGTAGCTGAGTCGTAACCAAGGTGGGATTGAAACACTTGCGCCTGACCCGTTGACTCAAATTTCGCAGTCTCGTAAGTAGCTGAGTCGTAACCA
>JAEUQN010000607.1 GCA_016789725.1 Blastocatellia bacterium
GTACGCTTCTTGGAGCCTTTAAATTTTCTGGCGAAGAGGCCGAAAAGAAAATTTCGGTTTTATCAGGTGGCGAGAAAAGTCGCGTAGTTCTAGCGTGCATTTTGGCGCGACCAGTGAACTTGTTGATTCTGGACGAGCCGACGAATCACTTGGACATCGTTTCAAGGCAAGTTTTGCTAGATGCCGTTAAAAATTTTCCAGGTACCGTGATTATCGTGAGCCATGATCGCTATTTTTTACGTGAAATTACCACTCGCGTATTTGAACTCGATAAAAACAAACTTAGCATCTACGATGGGTCTTGGGACTATTACATCGACAAATCAGAACGTCTAAAAAAACAAATGCCTTCATAGTTCAAGTTCGTGACTAAAAAGTGAAGACAGAGTTACGACTTAGTTTTTTTCGTTTTTTGGCTCGAGCGTGTATGAGTTCTTCTTTTCCATACATGTTGTCCGCTTATAAACTAAATCAAAAGGTCCTTCATTACGATCGACCTCTATATCTTCAGAATT
>JAEUQN010000608.1 GCA_016789725.1 Blastocatellia bacterium
GAACGTTCCTGTTGAAGCGGTCATCAAATCTGTCATTGGGACAAGAGCGCCGATGGTGATGGCCGCCTGATTGGTGAAGGTGCCGTAATAATTATAAATCCCGGAATCGGTTGACCTGTCAATATTGATTGCCCCGCCCGTGTTATTGTTGAAAGTGCCTATGTTATTGAGACCAATAGATCCCACGCTGGCAATGGCGCCGATGGTGATGGCTGCCTGATTGATGAAGTAGTCTAAATTGTAAATCCCTGTATCTGTTGACCTGTCAATATTGATTGCCCCGCCCGTGTTGTTGTTGAAAGCCCAGTTGTTCCAAATGCCATAAAGTCCTGTGCTGGCAATGGTGCCGATGGTGATGGCCGCTTGATTGGTGAAGGTGCCGTAAAAGTTATAAATCCCTCTATTGGTTGACCTGTCAATATTGATTGCCCCGCCCGTGTTGTTGTTGAAAGTGCCGTAGTTATAGAGGCCATAAACTCCCACGCTGGCAGTTGCCCCGATGGTGATGTGCCCC
>JAEUQN010000609.1 GCA_016789725.1 Blastocatellia bacterium
AGGAATTTGACCCAACGGTTCAATACGTCTTCAGACAGATTGCTCTGCCGGGCGACGTCTTCCGGTTTTGCGCCAGCGCTATAGATTTTGTGCGCCGCCAGCATGTATTCGGCCAGACGGGGCGCTTGTTGTTTGACCGCAGGCTCTTTGACGGCGTCAACAATTTCATTCAATTCGGTGCGCGCGCGTCTTTCCTTGGCCTGATGTTCGCGGCGCGCGACCTGATACTGCTCCCATTCAGTTTTGGGTACGAGCGGTTTTTCAAACACCGCAGACACGTGCGAATCGGGATTGCTGAAGCTGCGCGTCGAAGCAAAGATGTTGATCAACGAGTAGTAATCTTTGGTCAACACCGGATCGAATTTGTGATTGTGGCAACGCGCGCAAGCCACCGTCAGCCCCAAAAAGGCTTTGCTCGTCACATCCACCTGTTCGTCAAAGACGTCATACAACATCTTCTTTTTGTCTTGCTGCGCGACGGCCTTGGGTCCCAGGGCGAGAAAACCGGTGGCG
>JAEUQN010000060.1 GCA_016789725.1 Blastocatellia bacterium
CATTGAATTGTTTTATCTGCTCCTGTCCTGCTTCGGTTTCATCGTAGCGAATCGTTTGCACGCCGTTTTCCTTGACGAATTTCACAATGCGCGAATCCACGTAGGCCAAGCGTTCCCAGTTCAAATTGTGCGCGACGGCATCGCCCGCATAGCCGGGATGACCGAGATTGCGAATCTCCGCATCGTCGTAGGCCAAATGACCGACGATTAGATATTCGCCGTCCGACGCGGTCTTCAGCGCGTTCATCACGTCCACGACATAATCGCCGGGATGCTTACGCGAGACAGGACTGGTGCGCGGCGTATTCAAACGCCCGCCAATGCGCCGCGTATCAATCACGCGATTCTTGCGACACCATTCGCCGAACCTGTCGGACAGCCCGGCAACAAATTGCACCGTGCCCATGTGCCAATCGGCGTAGCGAATGTCGAAGCCGAGTTTGCGCGCTTTGTCGAGTTGCGCTTGTAATTCGATCAGGGCTTCGTCCGCTTTGGCATTGGCGCGCACGGCATCATTGGTTTGATGTAAATGTCCTTTGCTGTCCACAAGCGATGGCACCTGTTCGCGCGGCGCAACCGGCCCCCATTTGACGTTGTCCCATTCCGAAGTCAAGTCGCAGTGCAGGCCAAAGCACAAGCCTTTCGCTTTCGCCAGCATCTTCGCGGCTTCTTCGACGTAAGGGGAGGCCGACAGCACGGAAACATTTTTGAGAATCCCTTTTTCGTAGCATTCCTTGACTGCGCGATTCAGGCTGCGCGCACAGCCCAAATCATCACCGCGTGTAATCAAGCGAACGCGCGCCGCTTGCGGGAGAGAGACACTCATCGCCGCCAGAACACTGTGTTGCAGAAACGTTCTTCGTTGCATAAATTGCTCGTTAGTTTTTTTGAGAGACGTCCGTCTCGTGTTGAATCTGTGGGGCATCATATTCGGAATCCTTCGACCTGTCCATTTGGCGGGACATTTTTAAGACCGTACGGCGGGCGACTCGCCCGCAATGAACGGGCGAGTCGCCCGTTGGACGATAGCCATTTTCCTGAACTTAATGCTATGAGGCTGAAGGCAGGACGAATTTCGGCGAGGAAAACAGCCTGTCTGTAAGCAAGGTGATCAGCAACAAACAGGCTGTTCTTGTGTTATGACGTGGCTCCGGGCTTTCCTTTTTCCATCTCTCCACCTGCTTTTTCCCAAGCAATCGTGCCACCCAGTAGCACGCCCAAATTTTTGAAGCCCGCTTTAGCCAAAGCGTCAGCGGCCACTGAGCTGGAGTTTTCTGCCGGGCAACTGCAATACGTGATGAGTTGTTTATCCTTCGGCAGTGATTTGACTTCTCCGGCCTGAATCTTATCAAGCGGCAGACTGATCGAGCCTTTGATGTGGCTGATCTCATAGGCATCCAGACTGCGCACATCTATCACCAGCGCTTTTTTGTCGGCCAGCAATTTCTTCAACTCTTCAACCGTAACGCGCGGCACCTGAGAAGCATCATTGTGTGCGGCAGGTTGCGGAGTGATCGTAGCGGCGGGAGCAGGTAAACTTGCCACGGTGGCGGAACTGGTGTGCGCGGTCGAACAGGCAACACTCAGGAACACCAGGAAAGCAAGCACGACAGAAATGAGCTTTGTTTGCGGCTGTGACATAGATTGTTTCTCCTTTGCAAATAAGGGGAGCGCGGGTTGTTGGCTCGCGCTCCAAATTTCCCGGCGGATTACTTCTTCTGTAACTCCGCCAATGCTGCCAGCACATCTTCGCTATGCTTGGCGACCTGAACACCGAGATAGATTTTGGCGATCTTGCCCTGCGGATCAATCAGGAAGGTATTGCGCGCGGAAAGCTTGTTGCCATTGAATTCACGCACCGAACCATAAGCGGTTGATGCTTTGATTTCAGTATCGGCCAACAATTTGAAATTTAATCCTTCTTTCGCGCAAAAATCTTTGTGCGAATCGGCACTGTCGACGCTGACGCCTAGGATCACCGCGCCCGCTTTTTCATACAGCGCTAAATCCCGTTGGAAGTTGCGCGCCTGAATGGTGCAGCCCTGCGTAAAATCCTTAGGGTAAAAGTAAAGCACGACCCATTTGCCGCGATAATCCTTGAGGCTGATGTCTTTCCCCTCATTGCTTTTGAGCGTGAATTCCGGCGCGGGTTTGCCGACTTCAGGAGAGGTTCCCTGTGTCGCCGCAAGAAGAGAGCCGACCAAGATGGCAGTGCTGGTGAACAGCACGCCGATGAAGTTGCGAGTAATTTTCATGATGTCTCCTTCAAGAGTTGTCATTGGTGATTCACGCTGACGATTGCCAGCGCAGGGTTCTTTAGAAATTAAGGGTTAATGCGTGTTTGGCGAGTTGTATTTGGCAATCAACTGGCTACGGATTTCGGCATCACTGCGCCCCTGTTGCTTGAGTTCGGCGGCAATCAACGCGCTATCCATACAAACATCACATCCGGCAGAGTGTTCATCTTCATAACAGGTGTGCAGGCTCTTATGCCCGATGGTGTCGCAGTAACAAAAACACGGCAATTGCGTGAGCGTTTGCGGGATTTCCCTTGCTACCTGATAGGCCTTTCGGACCTTTCCATTGAATCGTTCCGGCGGTAACGTCGGAGCTAAGCTTTTCAAATCCGGCAACGCTGTGAGGTGGGCCGGAACCCGCGGCGCGACCGCTGTAGGCGAAACCTGTGGTGGATGATGTTGTGTTGTAGTGTGAGAGGCAGATTGATTACAGGCCGCCAGCCACAGTCCAACCAATAAAGTGATGACGGGGATGATTTTGTTTTTGCTTTGCATAAAGCCTTTCTGCTCGAAATGAACCAGCGACCGCTCATACCGAACGGAGAAAAACCATTTCGCAGCCGGGCCGCTTGTACCGATTACACAGCCAGACAGCACGGTCTTAACGGTAATGGTCAACGCTCAATTATTCGTGATTTGTGTTTGCACTCCCGAAGCAACACCCCTTGGCTTCGGGCCGGAAAGTTAGGCAGGAAGCTTCGGAAGAGACGTGACAAGCCGCAGAACCTGCGGCAGACAAGCGTGATGGATTCAATATCTCTGCATTCGCAAAACTCCTTTGATTAATAAATCATTCGCTACGCGAAAGCGCAGCAAACGAATTTTTATACACTTGAACAACGAAAGCAAATTCCCGTCGAATCGGCTCCGCGCTCGACTAACGGACCGGCGACAACAATTCACTCAAAAGCTTCGTCGCGGCACTCACCAACAATTCGCCGGAACCAGCGGCACACCGCGCGCTCCAGACTTCGTAATTGCTTTCGGGGTAGGCGGATTTGTTGGGAATATAGCCAATCGAACCATTCGCCAATTCAATAATCATCGTGTACTTGAACGGCGAGGCTTTTTTGATGGATTGGCCCAGCTCAACGAACACTTCGCCCGGCAACGAAACAAACGCCACGTCTTTGCCAATCGCAATCACCTGCACTTCAACTTCGAGCGGTTGACCGTTGCGGTTGACGATGTCGAGAACTTTGAAGGCGTTGACCTGTTCGGGAAATGTGGTCTTGGGGTTAGTGATGCGCTGATACACTTCGCGCGCTTTGGTAATGTCGGCCTCAGTGATCGGTGCAAGCGGCAGCTTCACGATTTCGCTGCGCACTTGAACGGTCGTGTCGGTCAACGGCTGCAATCCACTCCAACTCGTGTTGATCGCGCCCGCCAAAGCTGTCGCAATGCGAAACGATTCGCCGACGCCTTTTTGATTGTCTTTCCAGTTGATGTCGCGGTGATTGATGTTGCCACACGCGCCCGTCGCAAACACCGTCTGAAAATTCGCGCCTTTGACCTGCGACAACAACCGCGCCAAATGCCCCGGAAAATCCGACGAAATCTTTTGCCCGCCCGTCGTGTCCAGATGCAACGCGAAGTTCACGAACGCGGCGACCGGTTCCTCTTTCAGCGTTTCAAAATGCAGGAAGCCGATGTCAGGATCAATCGGCCCGGCGGTCTTGATGATGTTTTTATCCTGCTTCGGCGGATTCCAACTGACCGAACCATCGCGCATCCAGAAGCGACGATTGAAGCTGACGCCGTCTTCGTGGGCAATCGTCGCGCTGAGGCGCATCGGCGCGAGCTTTTGATTCGCTTCGGCGACGCTTTGGGCAATGCGTTTCGGCAACTCCGCCGAGTAATTCAACGCGGCTTCCGTGTCTCCGCCATCTAACGCATCGCGCGTGTTTTCGCCGGAAACAACGGGCGATGTATGCGAATGCGTCGCGGCAATCATTACGTTTGCTCCGGGAATGCCCATTTGCTTTTCGATCAATTCGCGCGCGGTCACAACGGTCTTGCGCGGAAAGGTCAGGATGTCGCAAACCACAATCGCCGCCTTGACGCCATTTTGCTCAAAGACCATTGCTTTGGCGTGAATATCGTCGAGCACTCCTTCGCTCAATCGCTTGCGATAATAGCCTGCGAGCGGCGTTCCATTGGGCGGAGTAATCGAAACCGCCGCCACGCCGACCCGCAAAGAATTGGGTTGTGCCATAGTTGTCAGAGTAAATATGACGATCAGAATTGCGAATAGGAATAGTTGCCCGATGCGTTTCATCACGATCTCCGTTTGCCAATGCGTGCGGCGTGTCAGTAGCCCGCGCGTGAGCCTTGTCATTACATAGTATTTTCAAGTTTATGAAACAAGCGCGCCCCTTCCACCAAGGTTTGCAACGTGACGTAACCGCGCCAGAGCGTGATCCATCCGGGCAGGCCGTCATGTTTGCGATTGAGGTGTCCGCCGAGCCGCCCAAGTGCCAGTGCGACTGCGCGGATGGTCGTCAACGTGCATTGGGTTTTGGCGGCCAGTACCTGCAATTCCAGTTCGCTCAAACCGCTGGCAGCGGCAGGCACATCTGGGAGGAGGCGCGTCAGTTCACGCAGTTGCAACAAGCGCAAGGCGACCACACTCAACAAGGCGACCGCCGCCATCAATGCGGCCCCGGTTTCCAGTTGCAGTTTTTCAATCCCCAAGCCCGTTTTGAGCGCCTTATGAAATTCTTCTACCACCCAGCGGGTCGCTTGACTGTAGGCAGGTCGTTCACGGCCTCTACAGGCGCGAACGATCATTTCACGTCCCGGCGGGACGTGTGAATCAGGCAGCGGGTCAAGCGTCCCGCTGGGACGCACGACTCTTGGTGCTTTTGCTCACAGGCCGTGAACGACCGGCCTACAGTCAATGGCCCGTACCGGGCCGATGCTGGATTTAATTTTCAAAGACCATCATTCGCTACTACGTGTCATCTGAGTCGCGCGGCAGTCTACCATTGATCCCACAGCACGACCAATGTTAGCGCGCCTTCGTCAGGCATTCCCACATGGCCGCCGCATTGCCCGTTAAGATGCGGTCCTTACGCTTCACCAGATAGAATTTGCGCGTCAGGCGAAAGCGCGAATCTTTGACGGGTTGCAACAGCCCGGCAGCCTCTTCGAGCTTGGTGGTCCACGATGAAAGCACCGCCACGCCCAAGCCCGCCGCGACCGATTGCTTGATGGCTTCGGTATTCGTGAGTTCGACGGTGCGAGCAAACGAGGGCAGCAAATCGCCGAGGAGTTCGACGCTTCCGGCGCGCGTGCTGGAACCGGATTCGCGCAGGAATAACGTGCGGCTTTGCAATTGCGCGGGTTTGATTTGCCGCGTGCGCCCCAACGCATCGTCCGCGCCCACCACCAGTTGCAATTTGTCAGAGCCAATTTCCACGCGCTCCAAATCATCAGTGATGGCGATTTCACCGATCACCCCGATGGATACGCGATAATCGTGCAACCAGGCCAGCACTTCGCCGCTGTCACCCACTTTGAGAACCGGTTGTGCCGCCGGGTAGCGTTGCTGAAATTCGCGCAGCAAATTCGGCACCAAATAAGCGCCGGGCGTGCTGGACGCCGCGACGACGATTTCGCCTCGCACTTCGCCGCGCATATCGGCAATCGCGGTCGTCACCCCTTCGTACAGCGCAAATAAACGCCCGACGTGTTCGTGCAGGGCTTCGCCCGCTGGCGTCAGCTTCATGCCGCGCGGGGTTCGCTCAAATAACGCTTCACCATATTTCGATTCGACTGTTTTCAGATGCGCGGAAACGGCAGGTTGCGAGATAAACAGTTCCTGTGCGGCGCGGGTAACACTGCCGAGTTGCGCAACCAGGCGAAAGACGTGGAGTGGGTAGAGATTGTAGTCGTCAGTCATAAGCTTCTCCTGATAAGATTCCTCGAAAAAATACGATTTGAATTATAGCGATCACGCCTTTAACCTCCTAGCCCGAAAGAAAGGTGTGAGCATGCCTGACATTTTATCGTCATCAAAATTCATCGTGGCATTCGCCTTCATTTTCATTTGGGTGGCGGAAAGTATTGTTCCTTATGCGCAGGGTCGCTCGCATCGCCTCCGCCACGCGTTTCGGAATCTCACGCTCGCGGGCGGCAATGCGCTCGTGACGGCTTTGCTCTCGGCCTTTTTGCTGGTCGGCGTGACAAGCTGGGCCGAAGCGGCGCACGTTGGCTTGCTGCGCTGGGTGTCGCTGCCGCCATTACTCGCCACGTTAAGCGCGATTCTGTTGCTGGATGCGTGGATGTACGTTTGGCATCGTGCCAATCACGAATTGTCGTTCCTGTGGTGCTTTCATCGGGTGCATCACAGCGACACCGATATGGATGTGACGTCCGCCGTGCGCTTTCACACAGGCGAGATTCTTATTTCGGGTTTGCTGCGGGCGGCAGTGATTCCAATCCTGGGGCTATCAATGCAGCAGATGCTGCTCTATGACGCGCTGATGTTGCCAGTGATTTTCTTTCATCACAGCAATGTCAACTTGCCTGAATGGATTGATCGAGGCTTGCGCGCCCTCATCACCACGCCCGCGCTACATCGCATTCATCACTCGCGCCTGATGATCGAAGCCAACAGCAATTACGGCACGATCTTTTCCTTTTGGGATCGGTTGGCAAAGACGTTTCGCTTACGCCGCCATGGCACACGGGTGGAATTGGGCGTCAAAGGATTTGAGGATGCACACTGGCAGAGCTTGCGCGGCGTACTGCTGACGCCCTTCAGCGTGGACGAATATTTCACCCCAGCGTATCAGAAAGTTGCCCTCAAAGAAGCTTTTTCACCGCCGCGACACGGAGAGCCGCAGAGTTAACGAGCGACATCTTCGTTACGGCTTCGTCGTTTGCCAAAGCGGTTTAGTTTGACTTTGCAGGCGCTTGCGCAAGGCCAGCCACTTGTCACCGAAAATACGTTTTTGATCATCGGTCAATGATGGTGTTCCCGCGCAAACCAGGCTGCTGGTAATCACGCCGTCCAATTCCAGGGCATATTTCAAACTCGCCAGCATCTTGCCGACATATTGCCCGCCCGATTCGCCAAACTCGGTCATCGTTTCAAAGTCCTGGCACAGGTCAGCGTACACATCCATCAATTCATCATCGCCCGCCCAGCACACGCGCCACGCCTTTTGCCATTCGCGCGGCAGCACATTGCCGGGACCGGAAACCACCCCTATCGGCAGCGCATCGTTCAGCAACCATTCGTTGACGCCTGCTTGTCCGCGCCCCAACACGCCGCGACGCGGACGAAACCAGTCAAAAATCAACATCGCATTGCCGATGTAAATGCCGAACTCGCCGGGTTGTTTGAAGTGCAACGCCGCTTTCGTGTAATTGCCGAGCACACGACGTGAGGCCGAAACCTTGATACCACGAATCCACGGCAAGCGGCTCAGGTCTTTGACGATGTGCGTGCGAATATGGGCGGCGCGCGGTTTGTTGTATTGCGGCGCATTGATGTCGGCGTTGTCATACAACAACACGGGCAAATCGCGGCGCGACGCTTCGAGCAGGTCATTCAAATCGCGCAGAAAAAAGCGCACGATGTCGGCTTCGTCCAAATCACTGATCGCCAGCGGCGCAATCACGGCGGCATCCGCACCCAATTGAATCGCGGCGTCGAAGTTGGTCAGCACTTCGGCGCGAGTGGAACCGTTGACGCCAATCCAGGCCTCAACAGGTTTTGGATTTTGGATTTTGGATTTTGGGTTGGTCGCGTTCGCCTGCCGGACTTCATCAATCGTGATTTCGATAAGGCGGAGGCGTTCGGCATTCGACAGCCGATTCCATTCGCCGGTGGTGCCGTTGCCGAAAATGACGTCCGCGCCGCTTCCGTCTTGAATCACGTGGCGGATCACTCGGCGTTGTTCATCGGCAATCACTCTGCCCGCGTCATCTACAATTGTTACAGTCGGGACATTCAAACCTTTGCGTGGGATATAGATCATTTCCTGTGGTGAACTCTCCTCTAATTTAGCTTAGAATGCTTTAGCTCTCACAAAGCTGCTGAATCGTAAAACCTGAAACCTTGAGAGACAAATTATGAAATTGTACAAATCGCTTTTACTCGCCGCGCTGACATTGATCGCAGTGTTCGGGGCAAGCACCGTTACCATAGCACAATCCAAGCCTGCGACGGCAACGCCGCTGCCAGAGAAATTATCAGCCTCTGAGTTTGCACGGCTGATTCGGGAATTTTCCGAAGAAGGTGGCGAGTTTCATTCAGACAATTTGATCTCAAACGAAACCTCATACCTTCACATCGTCACGAAACTCAAAGAGCTTGGCGCGAGCGGCGGCGCGTACATCGGCGTCGGGCCAGAGCAAAACTTCACCTACATTGCGAAAACACGCCCGCGCATCGCCTTTATCATTGACTTGCGACGGCTGGCGGTCGTGCAGCATCTGCTTTACAAAGCGATTTTTCAACTCTCGCCGACGCGCGCGGAGTTTATGTCTCGCTTGTTGAGCGCGCCACTGGTCAAAGGCAAAGCGCCCGCCGCTAATGCTTCCATCAATGAATTGGTGCAGTACTTCAGCGCAACTCCCACTGACGAAAAGTTGTATGCCGCCAACCTGGCCGAGTTTCGTAAGCTGATTCAAAAAGAGTATCAATTCGCACTCACCGAGCAGGAAAATCAGGGGCTGGAATATGTTCTGAGCAGTTTCAAAGAGGACGGCTTGTCCATTAGCTATCAATTGCGCAACAGCTTTCGCGGAATGTACTTTCCGACCTTGAAAGAAATCCTCACGCAAACCGATTTGCAGGGCAGGCACGGCGGCTTTCTGGCGGGTGACGAGGATTACAATTACGTGCGCAACCTTCATCTAAAAAATCTGATTGTCCCCATCACAGGCAACTTCGCCGGGACGAAAGCCTTCGCGGCGGTCGGCGATTACCTGCGCCGACATGGCCTCAGCGTCAACACGATTTACTGTTCCAACGTCGAGCAATATTTGTTTGAGTATCAAGTGTTCGATGGCTTTGCAGCCAACGTCAAAAAGCTGCCCACCAATGAACAAAGCCTGTTCATTCGCACCTTGAGTTCACGCGGCAGACATCCGGCAGGTATCACGGGCCACATGTTCACGACACTGATGCAACGCGTCCCCGTATTTCTGAAAGATTACAGTGCGGGCGAGTACACTTATTATCAAAAACTGGTGAATACTAACTACATCGCAGCAGATCGGAAATAAGCGTCAGACTCCAATCATGTAGCCTGAAATAGCAAATCCTACAGAATTGTACAGCCGTACTCTTTGGGAGGTAATTGGCTGCACGCTTTTTTGACTGGGGTTTGCGAGTCGCATGGATTCGGCCAGCGTCTGACAATTCCGAAGTTCCCCTTCATCACATTTTTGTTGCCCAAAAACAACTGTACAACCTTTTCGTGGTCCACTTGTAGCTCATTCCAGAACTTCGTCCACTATTTCTCAGGACGCTGGCAGGCGTGAAAGTCCCCGTATTTTCAGGCGTTTTGTGCGCTTGGAGCGAGAGGCTCCGGCTGGCGACGGCGCTCATCCAAAAGATTGGCATACCAGATGCAAGAAATAGGTTGCCATAAATGGCTCCTGTTGATTGTGGTGATCTGAAGCATAACTTCAGGATTTTCGGACAACTATAAAGGTTCGCCTGATCGAATCTTTTCAAACCAGATTCGGTCAGCGAACCACTTTGCTTTCGCTGATTAGAGAAATTCACGAAAAGACGACAAAACAAAAGCCTGGCTCCGGTTTGCGACACTAAGCCAGGCTTCTGATCTCCACTTCACTGAATGAAAGGAGTGTGCGCGATGCTAACAAAAAAAGCGTTCACTGACAAAAGCTCTCTCTTTGCACAATTATTTTCTAAAATTTCTGCTAACTTTTTACGACTGAAAACTTCTTGGGCCAAACCCAGCCCAGCAATTCGGCCCATCGCGCCACCTGATTACCCTCCGGCGCGGCAAATCCTGGGCATTTTATTCGCACTGAGCGTGACGGTGATCGGCGTCCAGGCGCAATCGTTTCAGGGCGGGATGCGCGGGACAGTCAAAGACAAGGAAAATAATATCCTGCTCGGTGCCACGCTCACGCTGACCAATCAGGAAACCAATACCAGTCGCACCACAGTGACCAACGAATTGGGAGAATATGTTTTCGAGCGTGTAGACCCCGGCAAATATAAGCTCAGCGCAAACCTCAATGGCTTTAAGAAGGCGGATCGCAACGACGTGCTGGTCGAAACACAGCAACAACTGGCGTTGGATTTCACATTGGAAGTGGGGAACGTCGTCGAAACGGTGATTATCACGGGCGATGTTCCGTTGATGGAAACGACGACGGCTTCAACCGGGACCGTCCTCGGCAAACAGGTGTTGGACGATCTGCCCAATTCCGGGCGCAATCCATTCATTCTTTCGGCGGTCACACCCAATGTCATTCCGGCAGGCAATCCCACGTTCAATCGGCAACAGGACCAAAGCGGTTCATCCCAGATTTCATTGGCGGGCGGCCCTGTGCGTGGCAACAATTACATCATTGACGGAGTGCCGATTACCGACCTGGTCAACCGCGCCGTAGTGATCCCGTCCATAGAAGCGGTCCAGGAAGTTAAAATTCAGGTCAATACATACGACGCCGAAGCCGGTCGTACAGGCGGCGGTTTTTTTAATACGCTGGCGCGTTCAGGCAATAATGATTTTCACGGCAGTTTATTCGGGTTTGTGCGTCCGTCGGCGTTGCAAGCCAATAACTTTTTCAATAATCGTAACGGCATTGCCAAACCCAATGCACCGTACAAACTGTATGGCGGGAGCGTTGGCGGGCCGGTGAAATTACCCTGGCTGTACAACGGCAAAGATCGCACCTTTTTCTGGGCGGCGTTTGAGGGCTATCGAATGGATACTTTCCTGAGCGAAAGCTTCAACGTGCCAACGGCCTTGGAACGCAAAGGCGATTTTTCGCAAAGCGCCTTTACTGTGACCGATCCGCTCACGGGTCAGCCATTTGCCAATAAAATCATTCCTGAAAATCGCCGCGACAAGGTTGGATACAATCTGGCGCAATACTTCCCGCTGCCCAATGGCGGCGGCAACCGGTACACGGCAACGTCCACGCTCAGTGACCGCGCCGATCAGCAAACCTTGAAGGTTGATCACGAAGTCACGAAGAATTTCAAAACTTCGGCGTTTTATGCACATTATGGCAGCCGCGAGCCAGAAGCCGATTATTACCAAAACATCGCCAATCCCGGCGGCACACTGCTCTTCCGCAATGTTCACGCGCTCGCCTGGAACAACCTCATTACGCTGAGTCCAACCACCTTGTTGAGCCTGCGTTATGGATACAACACCTTCAACGACAGTCCCATTACGGTCAGCGATGGGTTTGATGTGGCGGGCCTCGGCTTTGACCCCAGTTTTACCAAAGACATTATCTGGAAGAAATTTCCGCGCATCATCATCGCAGGCGCAGCATACGGCTCGGCTTCACAGGCAGCGCTCGGTTCCGGCGCACCGTCAGAGCGCCGTTATTATTCACACAACGGTATGGCGAGCTTGTCCAAACTGGTCGGACGCCACAGCCTGAAATTCGGCGCGGATTATCGGCGCTTGAATGCAGATTTCGTCGCGTATGGTCAGGCCAGCGGTCAGTTTTACTTCAACAGCGCAGGCACTGGCGATGCCATTGCGAATTTGATTCTGGGCCGACTGGATTTCGCCAATAACAGCTCAGCGCAAATTGCCAAACCACTGGCAGCGTTTGTGAATTATTCCGGCGCGTATGTTCACGATGACTTCCGTGTTTCATCAAAACTGACCGTCAATCTCGGTCTGCGCTATGAATACGAACAAGGCTTGCAGGAAGCCAGCAATCAATTGACGGTGGGCTTTGATCGCAATGCCACCAGCCCGTTGGTCGTGCCGGGAATGAATCTGAAAGGCGGCTTGATTTATGCGGGAGTGAACGGCGCACCGACACAACAAACCACTCCCGTCAAAACGAAGTTCGGTCCCCGGATCGGCTTTGCGTATTCGCTCAATGACAAGACCACGATTCGCGGCGGCTACGGCATTTTCTGGGCACCGCAGGTCTTCACTTTCTCCGTCACAGGCATCGGCGCGCTGGGCTTCTCTTCAGTCTCAACGGTGTCATCCGGTGCAACGCTTTCCAATCCGTTTCCGAACGGCTTGACACAACCCAGCGGCAGCTCACGCGGATTGCTGACGAATGTGGGCTCGGTCGTGGATTTTGTTGACGCGGATCGTGGCGCACCATACGTCCAGCAATATTCGCTCGATATTCAGCGTGAAATGCCGGGCGGCATCACGACGACGTTGAGTTATGTCGGCAGTCGCGGGACGGCGCTGAACATCGGCAGCATCAACGATTCCACCGTCAATCTCAATCAACTCTCGCCGCAGGTCTTGAGCCAATACACAACGGCGCAATTGACTGAACGCGTAGCCAATCCGTTCTTCGGTATCGCAGCCGCAGGCAGTTTGGCGAATTCCAGCACAATTGAGCGGCGGCAATTGCTGCGTCCGTTCCCGCAATTCACGGATGTTCTGATGCACGGCGCAGGCGGCGGCAATTCGTATTACAACTCTGTCACAATCAAAGCGCAGAAGCGGATGAGCAAAGGCATCAGCTTCCTGACTTCATATACCTTCAGCAAAATGCTCGACAGCGTGTTCGGGCAGGCAAATTACTATGCCAGCGGCGTGGGCGGCGCGTTGAATACCTACAACCTCGCGGGCGAATACGGGCTGTCGAGCTTTGATACGCCGCATCGGTTCAATATCAGCGGCAGCTATGAATTGCCGTTCGGGAAAGGCAAGAAATTCTTTAGCAGCGCCAATGGCTTCACGGATCGCGTAGTGGGCGGATGGCAACTCAACGCTATCGGCATTTATCAAAGCGGCTTCCCCATCGCCGTGGTGCAAGGCACGAATAACACGCTGGCGTACAGTCGGCTGCAACGACCGAACCTGGTATCGGGCGCGAGCATTGCGACTTCGGGCGACATGTCATCCCGCATTGATGGTTACCTGAATCCGGCAGCGTTTACGACCGCAGCGGCTGGCACATTCGGCAATGCGCCGCGCACGCTCGGTGTGCGTGGTCCGTCTCCACAAAAAACGTGGGACATCGGCTTGCTGAAAAACGTCGCCATCTTTGAAACCCTGAAAGGACAATTCCGCGTGGAAGCCATCAACGCCTTCAATACGCCGATCTTCCGTTTGACAAATACGACGTTCGGCAGCTCGACGTTTGGCAAGATCACCTCGCAAGCCAACTTTGCGCGAGTGATTCAGTTGAGCGTCCGGTTGATGTGGTAAGCGCGAGAGGTCCGCGAGCAGGCGCAAGGTTGTTGGAGCCTGGATTAGGCTCCTGTGGCAACAATGACCTTGTGCTTGCTCGCGGCTCTGCCCCAGAAAGATTTGTTTCAGAATGCAGGGACATTCATTCACAGTTCACCTCACGACACTTTGGCTTAGCTTTTCGCAACTGAGAAAGCGAGCGGATCTGGGAGCAAAATTACGCGGCGATCTGTTCGGTGGAACGGTCGCCGCCTTAATCGCAGTTCCTTATGGAATGGCGCTTTCGGTGGCAATGGGGATGCGACCGGAAGCAGGTTTGTACACTTCCATCATCGGCGGTTTAGTCGCAGGATTTTTATCAAGTTCACCCGTACTGATTAGCGGCTTATCCGCCACCGCTGCGCCGATTCTGGGTGCCGTGACTAAAAGTTATGGCATCGGCGCAGCTTTAATTACCGGCCTGTTGTGTGGGCTGGCGATGTTGTTAATTGGCATCATGAAGTTCGGGCGCTTTGCCAATTACCTGCCTCCGTCTATCGTCAGCGCGTTTACCAGCGGCCTCGGCATCACGATTTTTGCGACCCAATTGAAAGCGTTTCTCGGCGTGCAATCGTATCCGCTGAGCTTTAATTTCGGCGTGCTGGATGATCTGGTTTCTGCCGCGATCATGTTGCCCACCAGCCAACCGGAAACCTTGCTGACAGGTGGCATCGTGATTGCCGCCATCGTCTTGTTGCCGAAATGGAATGACAATATTCCGGCGTCCATTATCGGTGTCTTGCTCGCCACTTTCGTCGCCAACTTCTTCGGGTTTGACATCAAACGCGTCGGTGCCTTGCCGAGCGGATTTCCGCTGCCGCAATTGATGCAATTCGATGTCGCACTATTGCCCGAACTGATTCATCCGGCGTTGACGCTCGCAGGTCTCTTCACAATCAATCAGGCGCTCACGGCGCTCGCGGTCAATCGTTCGATCAATGTCTACAGCCCGGAAAAATGCGACCGCGAATTGATCGCACAAGGCACCGCGAATTTGTTGACACCATTTTTTGGCGCACCGCCCGGCGTAGCGATGCTGGCACGCACAATGGCCAGCAAACGCGCGGGCGCGATGAGCCGATTGTCTGTCATTGCGCATAGTTTCATTTTGCTGTTGTTCCTGTTGCCGCTGCGTGGATTGATTGCCCAAATTCCGTTGTCCGCCTTGGCAGCGGTAACGGTGATGGTTGGCCTACAGCTCACCGATTGGAAACGATTCACGGCCTTGCGACGAATGGCGCGCATAGATGTGGCGCTGTTTCTGATTACGTTTTTGATGGTCGTCGGCGCAGATTTAGTCACAGGCGTCGGCATCGGATTTTTGATTGCGATGATGCTGTTCGTCGAACGCGCCGCCGAGTCCACACGGCTTGAAGCGGTCGCGGTTTCACTTCCCTATTTCTCACACATCAATGAATCCGGCGTACGCGCGTTTCGGCTGACGGGTCCGTTATTTTTTGCGACCAGCGAACGCGTGTTGAGCCAGTTGCAAGCCGAACCGCCCATCGAAGTTTTAGTGCTGGATTTGACCGCGACGGGAACCGCCGATTCATCCGCGATTGCATTGTTTCGCGCGGTGTTTGCGATGCAACAGGAACGCGGTGGCGATCTGTTCATAACTGGCGTTGATCCGCACTTGTACCAAATGTTCGCCGACAACGGCTTGATTGCCGAACTCGGCGCGCAACGATTCACTCTCAAATCCGAAGCAACCAAAGAAAGCGAGCGTTTCTACGCGCTTTTCGGCAGTTTGCTGCGGTCGCAAAACAGTTGAGCAACTTATGTTTTCAAGGTAGATGGAATTGAACCACGGGGAACACGAAGAACACGGGGAAAGACAAAATAGGGAGAGAGTATGAAGCATCGTGACAACCACATCTTCGCGCAGGGTTTTACACTCACCCTTTTGCCGGGTCTTATCCTTTCCCCGTGCTCTCCGTGTTCCCCGTGGTTCAGCCCCTGCCCATACCCAATAATCAGCTTTCAGAAAGGAACCTATGACCACCTCCACCCAATCAACCAACTCGCAACTCATGTCTCGCCGCAACTTCGCACGGATGACGACCCTGCTGGCCGCAGGCGCGGCCCTGCCCTTTTACGGCGAATCACAACTTGCAATGGCGCAGCTTTCCAAAGTCGGCCCCTTGCCGCCTGATGCCGTCAAAATCAACGCCAACGAAAACCCGCTTGGCCCGTGCCCTGAAGCGTTGGAGGCGATGTCCAAAGTTCTCGCTAAAGGCGGTCGCTACGAATACGAATTGACGGACACCTTTGCCAAAACGCTGGCCGAATTGGAGCAGTTGGACGTGGAATACGTCTTACCATTCCCCGGCTCCAGCGATCCGCTGCATCGCGCGGTGCTGGCCTACACGTCGAAAGACAAACCGTTCGTGATGGCTGATCCCGGCTACGAAGCGGGCGCGCGCGCCGCACAATTCATCGGAGCCAAAGTCATCAAAGTGCCGCTGACCAAAAGCTACGCGCACGACGTCAAAGCCATGGTCGAAGCCGCGAAAGCCAGGAACGCGGGGCTGATTTACATTTGCAATCCGAACAACCCGACCGGCACGCTCACCTCGCGCAGCGACATCGAATACGTCATCGCCAATAAACCCGAAGACACGATTCTGTTGCTGGATGAAGCGTACATTCACCTGACCGATGACCCCGTTGGTTCGGAGTTCGTTTCGATGGACAAAGACGTGATCATCCTGCGCACCTTCTCGAAGCTGTACGGCATGGCAGGCCTTCGTGCAGGCGCAGCCATCGCGCGTCCTGACTTGCTGGCAAAGCTGAAAAACTACGGCGCAGGCGCTTTGCCGATGACCGGAATGGTCGGCGCAACCGCCAGCCTGAAAGTCAAAACGCTCGTCGCCGAACGCCGCAAAATCATCAAGGACATCCGCGAAGACGTGTTCAGCTTTTTGGCGAAAAACAATTTCGATTTCGTGCCTTCGGTCAGCAACTGTTTCATGCTGAACATCAAACGGCCCGCCAAACCATTTGTCAAAGCGATGCAAAAAGAAAAGATTTATGTCGGTCGCGTCTGGCCCGCCTGGCCGATGCACGCCCGCATCAGCATTGGCACGAAAGACGAAATGGCGAAATTCAAAACCGCGCTATTGAAGGTGATGAGTGAAACCAGTATGCAAAGCGCAAAGAATGGGTAAGCGCACATTGAAAACCACGTTGGAAAAACAAAAGCCGCATCTATTTGGATGCGGCTTCTTTGCGCCTAGGCTTTCATTGTACTTGCCAGTTCCACCTCAGATGGATGTTGTGTACAGCGTTAATAGTGATAGCGCGCTTGGAGAAAATCTATGCGAGTAGCACTCACCAAATACACCATCCGGTGTTCCTGCGTCAGGCGACGCGACCACGTATTGGGAGCCAAATATTTTAATGGTTCAGGCTTGCCAATCCCGCTGAAGGGATCACGCATAATATCTTCCATCAAATCGAACGCACGGAGTGCAATTTTGCGTTCTGTTTCTACCCAGAAGCGCAGGTCTTCCCGAAATTCAGGATGAAAGACGGCCTCCCGCACTGTTTTCGGTTTGCCCTTACTCGGTTTCATCAAGTCCTAATTCCTGACGCAGTTTTGCCAGGGGTTCTGCCTTTAGCGTTTTAGACTGGGCACGGTGTAAAGCTTTTAGTAGGCGCTGCGCATTTTGGGGCGACCGTAAGAGATGCACCGTTTCCAGCAAACTGGAAAGCTCGGATGCCGTGACCAAGGCCACATCTTCAAAACCCCGCCGATTAATAATGACAATTTCCCGATTGGCAGCAACCTGTTCCAGCAGGGAGGCCAAATTTTCACGTGCGTTACTATAAGAAGTTTGAGTAGCCATAAAACATCTCTATTGGACAGAATTACTGTACAACTTTGGATAATGTAAATCAAGGACGACTTATGCACTCAACAACGCGTTTTGCGAGCGCGTTGTTGCATCGAATAAACCCGAATCATTCCGAGTGACGCGCTTCGCAACAATATGATGTCATGTGCGTTTCTTTTTAGGGATTTGATTATCTATCGCTTTAAAATATATGTCGAAGGTATCAAGTACATAATTTAAGTAACCTTCTTTTATTTTCACTTCATCCTCCCCCGACAAATATGGTGAGGTGTTGACATAGCTTTTAATCTTAGCGTCCTTTAGTTTTCCATCATTGTGGACAATTTCATTTCTAAGTCCTTGAATCCGCTTAAGCTTATTCCAAGTAGATGTATCGTTTTCAATTTTTAAGCCCACAACTTTCGTCAAATAACAATATGAGCGATCAATTCCTTTGCCATTCAAATCTTTCAATGAAAGAGAAAAATTGTTCTCGTTGGCAAACAATCTGCATAACTCATCAATTTGGTATTCCAAAAATGAAAACTGTGTTATGAGTGCACTTCTTCTTTGCAGGTTTGGAAAGTAGTCTTCAAAAATAGTGTCAAGATGATATGTCGAGCCATCAACTCCTTGATGATGTTCCTTAATATTCGGCCCGTATTCAGAGTCAGTTTCATCAATCTCAACCACTTTTTCACGATGATACTTATCTATTGACTCCTGAATCTGCCCTTCAACACTTTTGGCGTAAGAGCGTAATAAATCACTTTCAAATTGAACGTTGCTATACCACACTCTTGGTGATGACCATTCAATAACGAAATCATCTATATCCACTACAAACCTCCTCATTTTGCGGGGCTAGCACATAACCTGATTTAGACGGATGGAACCAGCTTTCTAGTATTAGGCATTTATTCCCAATACTAGCCAGTTCTTCCTAATACTAGCCATCCATCACTCGTTTTGCCTGATCGCCTGATCAAGCCGTCTAGTATCAGGCATCCGCCCATCCTAAAATGGAGCGTTCAATTCGCGCTTTGAAATCAGGCGCAATGGCTTGATCGTAGTTTCTTTCTCACGCTCGTTAGGCCGCGATGGTGAGAAAAGCAGTGACTGATTTCTTGCTTCTTGAGAGTGTGTTTGGAAATTCTGTGGTTCTTGAATAGTCCAGCCGTTATGGTCTTTGAAAATGAACTTCGGCAAGGGGGCTGTTTTGGTTTTCGACCCAGTGGGTCGCTTGAATGTAGGCAGGTCGTTTACGGCCTGTAAATGGGCGAACGATTCACGTCCCAGCGGGACGTTTGAATTGGGCTGCTGGTCAAGCGTCCCGCTGGGACGCGCGGTTCTATATGCTTTTGCTCACAGGCCGTGAACGACCTGCCTACATTCAATGGCCCGTACTGGGCCAATGCTGGATTCAATTTTCAAAGACCATCAGAGAACGTTCCAAGCCCCCTCTTCACTCTTTCCTCTATTTTTCCCCAACCGTCAACGGCTGGGCGATTGAAAAAAGCAGACCACCTAAATTTCCAAACCTGCGCTGAGTGCGAAACGAGGGGGAAGTATACGGCTGCGATTGCGGGAGAAACAAGATATTTTTCAGGCACTTTCACGCCGTTCACGACAACGCGTCTGATGATTGTCGTTGACGTAAAACCTCGAACAGCACGACGCCGGTTGCCACGCTCACGTTCAGCGAATTGATGTGGCCGCGCATCGGAATCGAAATCAATGCATCGCAATTTTCTTTCACCAGCCGTCGAAGGCCGTGTCCTTCGCTGCCCAGCACCAACGCGAGCGGCACTTTCAAATCAAACTCTGTATAACTCGCCGCCGTGCCGCCTTCGACACCGACGACCCAAATGCCGCGCTCTTTCAGCTCCGCAATCAACGGCACCAGGTTCGTGACGCGCGCGACGCGAACGTATTCGACTGCGCCAGCGGAGGTCTTGGCAACCGTATCATTCAATCCGGCGGCGCGATGTTCTGGGATAAAAATGCCTTCGACGCCCGCGCCTTCACAGGTGCGCAAAATCGCGCCCAGGTTGTGCGGGTCTTCGATGTTGTCGAGCAAAACCAGCAACGGCGTGGCGCTCAGCGAATCCAGGATTTCATCGGCATTCGTGTACGCGCCTGCTTTTTTGGTGAGCGTGGTGGCGTGCGCCAAAACTGCGATGATTCCCTGATGATTTGCGCCGTTCGTCAAATCATCCAACGCGCGCCGTTCGCGCCGTTCGATGGTGATGTGCGATTGCTTGGCGAGCGCGACAATTTCATTCATACGCGTCGGTTGTGCGCCAGAGGCGAGCAACAGCTTGCCGATGGGACGTCGTTGAGCGCGCAATGCTTCAAGAACTGGAGAGAGACCGTAAATAAGATTCATAAAATTTGAAATTTGAAATTTGAGATGGGAACTTTAGCGGTGAACCGGAGTCTATTGCAACACGTTCGTCAGGCGCGCTGACGAATCCGTTCACTCATTAACATTCGGCTGGGATCAATTTCTGTAGGAGGCACAACTATGGCGCTCTTTAGCGATAGCTTTCTCTCGCCACTGCTGACGGTGGCAACAATTCTTTTGGAATCCGAAACCCAAGGTCTGGGATTGTCGTGGCGCAAAATCTATGACGAGTCCAGCGCGGTTGGTCTGGCCGTGATGGTCGTGTTGTTGCTGATGTCTATTTATTCACTGGCGATCATGTTCGAGCGATATTTGACGTTCAAATCGGCGGCCCATCAATCGCGCGAATTCGTGCCGAAAGTATCGGAAATGCTCAGGACGGCGCACCTCAATGAAGCCTTGCAACTCTCACGCGATTACCACAAAAGCCATCTCGCCGTCGTCGTGAATTCGGGTTTGCAGGAACTAACGGCCAGCAACGTGAGAAACCCACTGCGCAAAGCGAAACGTGCGGTCAAGCGTGCAACGGCCATGAAGACAGCGGAATTACAGCGGGGGCTTTCGAGTCTGGCGACGGTCGGTTCGACGGCTCCGTTCGTGGGATTGTTTGGCACGGTCATCGGCATCATCAATGCGTTCACGAAAATGAACGAAGCCCAAACGGCGGGCATTGCGGTGATTTCCGGCGCGATTGCCGAGGCGTTGATTGCGACCGCGTTCGGATTGGTGGTAGCGATTCCGGCGGTCTGGATGTTCAATTATTTCACCAATCGCGTGAACAGCTTTGCGATTGAAATGCACAATTCGGCTGAAGAATTGATCGAATTCTTTTTGCAGCAGCAGCCAGAAAATTAAACCGAAAACCTGAAAAAGATCATTGGGGTTGAGGCGGGGATTGTTCGCGTTGAGGGGACGGCGAGCAATTCCCGCCTTAAAATTTCTGTAGACAGCCACAACTTCCTCATGCTAGGTTATTTTCACTTTGATCTTTTAATCACCTCACACTCCTGTTACGCCATCTGATTCCGAGAGTAAATGCCCCTCAGAATTCCGTCACGAGAATCAGCCGCGTTTCAGTATCGCCAGTCGGTACCACTTGACCACACACCAACATCACCCCTGGCTTCGCAACTTGACAAGATGATTTGCCGGAGGAGAACCAAGGTTCCGGTGTGCTTTCCATTACGAGATGAAAGCCAGAGCGTATCTCCTAAGAACTTGACAACACCTCTTTGCCGGAGAATTTGTGCGGCGTACTCGTGTGAGTACCGGCGGCTCGGTCTTTTTCTCATCGCATCATTGGTACTGCGGTTATGCCGTGATGCGGGTGATTTGGCGACGCTGATAATGTTGATGAATCACTACCATTGAGTTGTTTGATGAACGACTGATTGAAGCGGTTGGTGTGCGAATTGTGAGGAGCGCATCGGCCTATCAATCAAGGTTCAGGAACGCTCTGACTATCTACACTTGGAGGAAACGGACCAGTCTGCTGGAAAGTTGGCAGACTCATCGCAGATTGGCCCGTTTTGAAGATCACTTCCGACCTTTGGAAAGGATGAAAATGATTATGCAAACTGTACGGTTAGTTCTGCGCCCCGTCAATTCGATTGGCTCTTTCAGAGCAGTATTAAATGGTGTCCTCGTGCTGGCTTTACTGGTGCAACTGATGGCACCGGGTATCGCGGCGACCAACGCCACAGCACTGAATCTTCCCCTTAACCCCCATCGCAATATTTTTACGCAACTGTATGAAAGCAGCCTGCGCGAAGAGCCTCGCGTCAGGAAAAACCTCAACCACTTGCCACTAAACTTCACGGTGAATCAAGGGCAAACGGATGCACGCGTGAAGTTCACGGCACGAGGCCGGGGATACAGCCTGTTTTTGACTGAAAAAGAAGCGGTCCTCTCGCTCCAACGAGCCAATTCACTGGGTTCAACGGCTCTGCGGATGCGATTGCTTCAGGCCAACGACAACCCTGAAATTTCCGGCCTCGATCAATTGCCGATTGTTAGCAATTACTATCTCGGTCAAGACCCCAGCCAATATCGGGAAAACGTGCCGCACTTTGCTAAAGTCAAATATGCGCAGGTGTATCCCGGCATTGATCTGGTGTACTACGGCAAGCAAACGGAATTGGAATACGACTTCATCGTTGCGCCCGGCGCGAATCCGAATGTGATTCAAATGCGTTACAGCGGCGCACGGCAGCTCAGCCTCGCAGACAACGGCGATTTAATCATCAAAACCAAAGGCGGCGAACTCCGCCAGCACAAACCGATCCTGTACCAAACCATCAACGGCGCGCGTCAGGAAGTCGCCGGACAGTTTGTCGTGCAGCAAAATCGGGTCAGCTTTGCGGTGGGCGCGTACGACACCTCAAAGGCATTGGTGATTGATCCAACCTTGACGTATTCAACGTATCTGGGCGGTTTTGAAGGCGACGAAAGAGCCTACGGCATTGCGGTTCCGACGGGATGCGTCGGTGCCTGTGATTCGTACATCACGGGCGAAGTCGCTTCGCTGACTTTTCCTGATACGAACATTGTTACCGGTTCAGCGGGCGGCAAAGACGTGTTCGTCGCCAAGATGGATGCCACGGGAACAGGCGTGGCGTTTATGACTTTCATCGGGGGCACGGGCGATGATCTCGGCAAAGCAATCAAGGTCAATGCTGCCGGACAAAGCTATGTGGTGGGCCAAATGGGATCGAACTTTGTGGTTCCTGGCGGAGTCACAGGTTATGTGACTGCCGATCCGTCAGCCAATAATTCCGATGGGTTTGTCGCGCGACTAGGCGCGGGCGGCAATCTCGTGAACTTCACCTATCTGGGCGGCAATAGCCACGATCAGGTCAACGCGGTGGCGTTCAATGATCTGAACACCAATGTCTGCGTGACCGGGCAAACGTATTCCTCGAACTTCCCCGTAACAGGTGGCGTTCACGATGCGACCTGGAATGGTGGATATGATGTGTTTGTCAGCCGCCTCAACGCCAGTTTAGGTGCGCTGAACTATTCCACTTTTATCGGTGGCGGCAACATGGATTACGGCAATGGCATTGATGTCTTGAACGGCCTGATCTATGTCGCGGGCAACACACAATCATCGAATTTCCCCACCACAGCAACCGGCTTTGATCGGACGCTGGAAACAGCTCCGGCGGTGGATGCTTTTGTGGCGAAGCTTGACCCGTCGCTGCCCACAGCGACTGAACTGCAATACTCGACGTTCCTCGGCGGCAAAGGACGCGAATATGCTTATGGCATCGCGGTGGATAAAGCGGCGGGGCCGAATCAGGGACAGTTTTATATCACGGGACGCTGCCACGCAGCCGGGGCCAGTTTGGGGACTTATACCCAAACCTCAACCGGATTCCCCGTTTCATCCGGTGCCATCCAGGCGACGCAGGGCGGGTACGGCGACGTATTCGTGACGCGGTTCAATACGAGTGGCGGCATTGTGTATTCAACGCTGCTGGGTGGATCGGATGCGGATACCGCGTGGGGCATTCAAATCATCGGCACGACCGTGTATATCGTCGGCGAAACCGATTCTTCCAACGCCGGGAATCCGTTCCCTACGACCGGGGACCGATTGCAGGACGATCAACCGGGCACGGATGCGTTTGTCGTCAGGATTGATACGACGCTGGCAGGCGCGGCGGGATTGGTCTTTTCGACCTATTTCGGCGGCGGAGATTTGGATGCGCTGGATTCCACCGATAGCGCGCGCGGCATCGCGCTGGCGGGGGCAGAAGCCTACATTGCAGGATTCACCAATTCCTTCTCGACGGCTTCCGGCGGCAGCTTCCCCATTTTGCCTGCGATTCCGTATCAGGAAAATCTGGCTGGTGGGAACCTGGGCGCGACAGACTGTTTTGTGACGCGCATTACGCCATAACACAACAACAATTTTTCAAACTGCAACGGCTCATCAGACATTCATCTGATGAGCCGTTTTTATTAATTGCCAGCGTTTGCCGCTCACCCATCACCAGCCACCGCTCACCGCTCACCTACTTCACCATCACCTTCACCGCATTCGCTGCCTTGCCGTTAATGCTGATCGCCACATCTACCATCCCGCTGCCAACCAGATTGCGCGGAAGTTTGATATTGATTTGATCGAGTCCGACAAATTCGCCTTGCGCGTTGGCATAGCTGACGGGCGCGGGTTGACCACCAATTGTCGCGCTGACCAATCCCACTTCGGTATTCATACGAATGCCCGTTGCATACAGCACCAGATAGACGTCCTTGTCCGTTGCCTGTAAATCAATCGGAAGCGCGACGATTTGCGCTTTCAGCGGGTCAAACCATGCAGTCGGTTCCATCGTGCTGGAACCGTCGCGTTGGATTTGCGCTGCCGCCAAACCGCGCCCTGTCGCATCGGCTGTAAACAGGCTTGGCGCGACGTTCACAATTTCGGTGGTGGATTGCGAAACCGTGCCGTCACTGCTCACGATGGTGATCGTGGCGGTGCCGTTCGCGGTGCCGGGGGGAATTTGAAAGTTAGCCTGATTCGGCGAAACGAAAAATAACGGCGCTTCTCGTTCGAGGCCCGCACTGTCTTTAACCTTGATGATTGTGCCAGCCAGATTGGTCGGCAAGGGTGTCGTCGCCGCGTTGCGTGTCGCCGTTGCGAGGCCGGAGCCGAACACGGAAACTATCGCTTCGCAGGCTTGTGATTCGCCAATATAACTGGCCGCCGAAACGGTTGTTGCCGCGCGCGGCGTGCTGAGTTTGAGCAGAAACGCGGTGCCGGTTGCCGTTTGAAAAGCGTCAGGTGTTGGTGTAAATCCGTCCGTCACTCCACCCGCAACATAACAATTGCCCGCGACGTCCATCGCCACTTTGGGATCGCGGGTGCCGCGCAGAAACAGCGATTCCAGCAGTGCGCCGCCCGTCGCATTAAGCTTCGTAATGAAGCCCCCGAACTCAATGTTTTCGGGCGTTGCGCTGACTTGCGGGAAGTCAGTGGAATTCGTAAACCCCGTCACGACTGCATTGCCAGAGGCATCCACGCTCAGCCCCGTGCCGTAATCCGCCACGCTGCCACCCAGGAATGTTGAGTAGGCCAAACCGCTGCCGTCGGCTTTCAATTTCGTCACGAAGGCATTGCCCTGTTGTGCGTTCAGTTGCGTTTTATAGGCCCCCATCGTGGCGGGAAACGTTTGCGATTTCGTCCAGCCTGTCAGGTACACACAATTCGCCGCATCCAGCGCAAGGCTGGGCGCAATCAAATTGCCCGCGACGGTTCCCACCAGTGTTGAATAGACCAACGCCGTCCCCGCCGGATTGATTTTGCTGACAAAGGCGTAGGTGGGCAAAAACTGTCCGAGGCCGTAGGTGTCCTGCAATTTGTACGCGGCTGACGTGGTTGGAAATTTGGTGCCTTGTGGTTGCGTGATGCCCACCCAACCATCGCCCGTGTATCCGGTCACATACGCGTTACCCTGCGCATCAATCGCAATCCCAGAGCCGCTTTCGGTGTTGCTCGCGCTGCCGAGATAGGTGGAATACATAATCCCGCTGCCCTGTGGGTTCAGTTTCGTCACAAAGACATCCACTGGCGGCAATTTGTTGTACGACGCTATCGTGGACTGCAAGGCTCCCGCCGACACCGGAAAGTCCAGCGCGTTCGTGTGACCGACAACGTACGCATTGCCGCTCGTATCCACCGCAATGCCGCGCGCGACCGTGCCTTTCTTTTCGGATTTGTACGTCGTATCGCCTTTGAGAAAGGTTGAGTATATTACGGCGCTGCCCTCTGGATTCAGTTTCATCACAAAGCCATTCAGAAACGCGCCGCCCGTCAAGCCGAAATCCGGTTGAAAGGCACCCGCCGTCGTCGGAAACGCGGAAGTACTGGCTTGACCGACCAGATACAAGTTGCCCTGGTGATCCACCGTCATAGCGTTGACACGGTCCAGTTCGCCTTCGCCAAACGTTGCCGTGTAAATGACGCTCGTCCCGGTTTTATTGAACTTCGTGACCGAAATGGCGGTACCATTTTGATAAGCGCCGGGCGTGGCATCGTAGCCGTGATTGCGCGCGACATAGGTATTGCCTTCCTTGTCCACCGTCAACACAACTTGCGAGGTCAAATCTGTGCCGAGGTACGTCGCATAACTGATGATGGGATTCGTGCTGTTGGGTGGAAGCGCCGCTTGTACGCGCCAGGTTAGAAATGAAACCAGCGCCGCGATGCCAAAGAAACCAAGCCAAAGAAAGCGAAGGAAAGATTGCAAACAAAGTTGTTTAGAACATGCCGGATTGTTCATAGTTTTCAAAGTTGTCAGTCCGTTTGGGGAACGGGATGGTGCTAACCACTGGGGCGGTGTGGGGTTCAGTGAAATTGTCCAGTGAGAGGAAAAATGGCGTGCAGAAGTCCGGGCCGCTGGAGAGGAACAGCGCGCGGTCAATGAGTGAGTCGGTGACGTGAGGAAGTAGGGTTCTCTACTTGATAATCTTGCCGGATTGTGAGGAAAACTCTACGTCCGAGCGAGAGAGTGCCACAGGTGGCGAAACCGGGTCAACAGGATTTTGCCCTGGTCTGCAAGAGCTGGCTGTGAGCAATCACAATGTTTTTTTCGCGTTCGGATAAAAAAGGCCGGAAGAAAGACAGAAGTCGGAATGTGTTAGAGGTGAAGCGTAATTCTGACTTACCGATTCATAGACGTTCTTTATCAGCTTCATTCGTCTACCTTCCCACACACAAGTTGAAAACCTGAAAACGATTCATCTACCGCGACCTTGTGCGCCAAGACCGCAAACTATGCGACGAACCCAACGCCTGATTTTCTTAGCCAGCCTTGTCCTAACTTTCTTTCTCGTAGCTGCGGCTGCACAACTGAAAACCGGAACAGTATTACAAGCCATCGCCAGTCCGTCTGGCTTACTTGATGTGCTGTTAAGTTCTGACACATCCGCGACCATTCGCAGTACACCACAACACAGCGAAGACTTCGATATTCGCGCCGATCATCACCGCGCCTTAGAGACGTTGCCGCGGGCCTCAACACCACTTGCCGCGCGCGCGGAAATCGCCAATGCCGTCGCAGAGTTTCAGCAATTGCATCCGCGCGCCGTGCTGCGCTGGAGTTCGCTGACGAAAACGCCGAGCCGCATCGTAGCGCAGGCCGAAGCTCTCACGACAAGCAGCAATGATGACGCCGAAATGATCGCGCGCCGCTTCCTGCAACGGGAACTGTTTCAATTGGACAGCGCCGATGCGAATGCTTTGCGGATGGCGCAGCGCGATCACACCGCACACAACGGCGTCACACACATCACGTTGCAACAACAACTCAACGGCATCGAAATCTTCGGCGCGCGAATGTCGGTACATCTCAATCGCGCAGGCGAAGTCTTTGCCGCGAATGGCGAATTGATTCCAAATCTGACGCGCGTTGCCAAGTCGGGGCAGTCAGGTTTGCCCGCCACAACCGCACTGGAACTCGCCGCCGCTTCCGTTGGCCTCAAGCTCGAAGCGTTGCCCGCCACGCTGGAAGCCGCAGGCACTGCGCGGGAGCAAACCCTGCCACGAACATCGGAACTCGCCCGTGAGGCCAATGCGCGGCTCGTGTATTTTCCGCTGGCAGCAGACAAGCTGGCGCTGGCGTGGGAAGTTGAGGTCTGGCCTGCCAATGCGCCCGATGCCTATCTCACAATCATTGATGCCGCGCGCGGTTCGCTCCTCTACCGACGCAATCTGACGTGCTATGAAGCAGCCCCGCACGGCCTGGTTTGGGCAGGCGAAAGCCCGCGCCCGAATAATCCAACCACGACCACCATGCCGCCTGTGGTCGAACGGCAGGACCTTCCGTTTCGCCCCGCGCCGTTCAATGGCAAAACGATTTTCGCTGCGAATGACCGGCACCTTGATTGGTGGGCAGGCAAGATGCCGACCGATCTCATCGGCAATAACGTAGCCGCACATCTGGATCGCAACAACGACGACAAACCGGATGTCCCGACAGTGCAAGCGAGCAACAGCGATTTTGCGTTTCCGCTCGACCTGGCCAAAGCGCCCACGACCGAGGACAATCAGAAAGCCGCGCAAGCAAATTTGTTTTACTGGACGAATCGCTTTCACGACATTTTGTACTCGTTCGGATTTACGGAAACGGCAGGCAATTTTCAGACAGACAATTTCAATCTTGGTGGACAGAGCAACGACGCCATTCAAGCCGACGCGCAGGATGGCAGCGGCTTCAACAACGCGAATTTCACGACGCCGCCCGATGGTCGTGCCGGGCGCATGCAGATGTTTTTGTGGAATGGTTCGCCGCAATTGGACGGCAGTCTGGATCAAACGGTGATCCTGCACGAATTAGCACACGGCGTCAGCAATCGGTTGATCGGCAATGGACTCGGACTCGGCGGGCTGCATGCGCGCGGCTTGGGCGAAGGCTGGTCGGATTATCTGGCGTTGGCGTTGTTAGCAAAAGAAAGCGACCCGATAGACGGACAGTATTTGATTGCCCAATATGCGACGAATCAATATTCACGGGGCTTGCGTTTCACGCCCTACAGCACCGACCTCAACGTTTCGCCGCGCACCCTGGGCTATATTTTCTTCAACCCGCTGCCACATCCGGTCGGCGAAATCTGGTGCGCAACGTTGTGGGATTTGCGCGCGCTGCTCATCAAACAATATGGCTTTCAGGAAGGCCAACATCAAAGCATTCAGCTTGTGCTTGACGCGATGAAGCTCACGCCCATCGAACCGAGCTTTACTGAAGCGCGCGATGCCATTCTGCTCGCGGATCGCGTGAACAACAACGGCAGGAACCAATGTTTGTTGTGGCAGGCGTTTGCCAAACGCGGTCTTGGATTTTCGGCGTTGGCGCGCGATGTGTATGATCGTCGTCCCGCAGAGTCGTTTGATGCGCCGCCATTTTGCAGCAGCCTCGGCACACTCAAACTCGACAAACCGAATTACGTGAACGGCGAAAGCGTGTTTATCACGCTCAGCGACCGCAACGCGAAAGCCCCTGTCACCGTGCAAATCACGAGTTCTGCCACTGGCGATCAGGAAACGATCACGCTTGTACCGAGCGCCGTACAAGCCGGAAGTTTTCACAGTACGATCAAAACCCAGGCCGCACGCAAACAAGCCAATGACGGGCTTTTGCAAGCTTCAGTAGACGCGGGCGACCAGTTGATCGTGAGCTACAACGATGCCGACAGCACCGCGCCCAGCACCGGGCAAGCTTCGATGGTACGCGAAAAAACGATCTTTGACGACAACGTCGAACGCGGTAATCAAGGATGGATTGCGACGGGCAGTTGGGCCATCACCAATGCCGCTTTGGCTTCAACGTTGACCGGGCGCGTTTGGACGGACAGCCCCGCCGGGAATTACCCAAACCTGAGCGATTCGTCGCTCACCTCGCCGCTCTTTGATTTGACGAATTACAGCGATGTGACGCTGGTGTTTGCCGAACGGCGCGATTTAGAAAACCGCTACGACTACGGCTATGTTGAGTATTCGTTGGACGACGGCGCAACGTGGGAGTACGCGACTTCGTTCACGGGTACACAAATGAGTTTCGCGTCTGCACAAATCAAGCTCGACGCGTTGTCAGGGCAAGCCAAAACGCGCTTCCGATTTCGTGTCCTGACCGATTTGGAAATCAATGCGGATGGCTGGTTCATTGATGATATTCGGTTGGTCGGACGTTCGGGTGATGCACGCATCATTACTCCCGGCAATGCGCCCGCACCTAATGTTTATGCGGTCACGCCGACGTTCGGTGGTATAGCGGGCGGCACGCGCGTGACGATTAGCGGTGCGAATTTCACCGACACGGCGGACACATCTGTAACATTTAATGGCGTTGCCGCAAGCAACGTGCAAGTCGTCAGTCACAACACGATCACCGCCACAACACCGCCACACGCTGCCGGAACGGTTGCCGTGCGCATCGCCAATCGCAACGGCGGTTCATCGCTCAATTTCGGCTTCACCTATTGGGCGGGCGAAGCGGGAACGATGGCACCAACGATCAATCGCCTGGTTCCGGCGACCGGCTCAATCAATGGCGGGACGGTGGTAACGATTGATGGTGCAAATTTCACGCCTGCGACAAAGGTGAGGTTCGGCGCGCAACCCGTCACGCCCACATTTATTAACCCGCGCGAATTGCGTGTCGTAACGCCCACCGCAACGGCAGGCGCGGTCAACGTCACACTAGCAAACGACACCTTCACGACGACCCGCAATGCTGCCTTCAACTACCTCAACACGACGCCACCAACCGTGCAGCTCTCCACTCTGCACGACACATTGTTTGTCGGCAGCGCGGTAGCCTTGCGATGGTCTTCAACCGATGACCGCGCGGTGATCAAACATCGCCTGATCCTGCTGCATAGCGATGGCTCCGTCGCCAATGAAATCGCGCCTGCCCTCAACGGCGACCAGCAATCTTTGGTCTGGACAATTCCGCCCGTCGTAGCGAGTGGTTTGCGGGTGCGCATTGTTGCGACCGATGATGACGGCAACGAGTCAAGCGCCGAATCCGCACCATTTCAAATCACGCGCCGTTGGCAAACGCAAGCGCCTCTGCCGAATTCGCTCTGGCAATTCCCGGTCGTCACCGATGGGCGTGCCTTATTTGCGATGGGCGGCTTGAGCGGCGGTTCCGGCACAACCGTCAATACGCTCTCGCGCTTTGATCCAGGCACGAATAGCTGGACAACGCTTGCGCCAATGAAGCGCGCCATCAGCAGCCACGATGCCGTGTTTTTGAATGGCAAGATTTATGTGCCGGGCGGCGCGCTTAGCTCCGGCCTGGTTATTACGAATCATCAGGTCTATGACATCGCCACCAACCATTGGACAGAGGTGTTGGAGCCGCCCGTTTCATCGCAGTTTTATGCCCTGGTCGCAGATGCAAACAACAACGCGTATTACCGCATCACGGGTTCCCGCTTGGGGCTGTCAAATCCGATTCCTGATGTGCTGCGCTACGACATCAAAGCGAATGAGTGGACGCCGTTGTCTGACTTTCCCGAACCGCGCTACGGTCACGAAGCAACAATGATTGACGACAAGATTTATGTGACAGGTGGGGCGGACCGAAACGGCGGCAAGCGCAGCAGTTGGACGTACGATCCTGCGACCGATGTCTGGACACCGATAGCCAGCTTGAATCGCGCGCGGCGTTTTGCGGCGAGCGCAGTCGGCGCGGACCTGGCAGGCAATCCGTGGTGGTTTATATTTGGCGGCGATGATCCGAACACAGGATTGCCGCTCAGCGATGGCGAAGTCTATGACGTGCGCAATGATCGCTGGCTTCTGCTGGATGATTCGTTTGCCTTGCGCGTCGGACGCACAAACACGGCCAGCACCGGCTTGAACGGCAAGCTGTACGCGCTCGGCGGTGCGGTGTTGTCCGACGATGGCAAAGCGTACGTCATCAGCAACACGGTCGAGGCGTTGCCGATCAATCCAATCACGCCTGTCGCGCCCGACCAGCCGCCTGTGCTGGCTGCGCCATCCGAAATTGTCGCGTTGATCGGCGATGTGATGACATTCCAAATCGCCGCCAATGATTTAGGCTCCGGCGTCGCGCTCACACTCAACGCACAGGGGTTGCCGGCGGCGGCGGAATTCCTCGTTCAGCCGGAAACCAACAACAGCACGCGCGGCACTATACGTTGGACGCCGACCGCTGCGGATGCGGGTCAAACGTGGCGCGTCACATTTACGGCAAGCGATGGTCAGCTTGTAGATGCGCGAACAACCGTGTTGCGCGTCGTCGCGGCAGATTCGATGGCCGTCGTGAATGCAGCGAGCTATTACGGCGGCGCAGTTGCGGCGGATTCCATCGCCACAGTATTTGGTGCGAATCTCGCACTGCGTTCCGAATCCGCCCAAGCGATTCCCTTGCCGCTCACGATGGCGGGCGCATCCGTCACGGTGAATGGTTTGCCCGCGCAGTTGTTGTACGTGTCAGATCATCAAATTAACTTTGTGATCCCGCCCGAAGTGGAGCCGGGCATTGCCAGCGTGGTCGTGCGCAATTCATTCGGCGGATTCGCGCTTGGTCACATCACGATTGCCGACGCTGCACCTGCGATTTTCACAGCAGATGCAAGCGGGCGCGGCGATGCGGCGGCAGTAGCAACCGCCGATGGCTTTACCTATCAGCAATCGCCCTTCGCGGTAACCGTCAACGGCCAACCGAATTACCTGTTACTGTTTGGGACAGGGTTGCGCCGCGCATCGAACGCCAACAACGAAGACGCCAACGGTATTGCCGAACGTGTTGCCGTCACCATTGGTGGCATCGCAGCAAAAGTGCTATACGCGGGCGCGCAGGGGCAATACGTCGGATTGGATCAGCTTAACATCGAATTGCCTGCATCTTTGGCAGAAAGGTTATCGAACGTGCCAAGTCGCGTGGAAGTGGTTGTGTCGGTGAACGGCGTAGAAGCCAATCGCACAAGTGTCTGGTTACGAAAGTGAAAGCTGAAAGAGGAGTTCACGACCAGAGCGGGGCAAAAATCCGCAGAATAAAGAGGCCAATCAAATTATTTTTTTGTCAGAGGCGTCTGGTGAAAATCAACTCGCAGTCGCGCCAGCCTTAAAGAACAAAATCCGACCGCAATTTTCGCATTCGTAAATCTGTTCGCCACGGCGAATATTATTAAAGGCCTGCGGGCGAATCGAGATGCGACAGGCGGTGCAAGAGTAATCGCGCGCTTCGGCCAGGGCGAGGCCGGATTTCAACCGGGCGACGCGTTCGTAAGTGGAGCGCGTGCCAGGCGAGAGTTGCCCAATCATCGTGGCACGTTCGGCGATAAGAGTTGTCAGCTTCTCTCCATCGGCTTTGACAGAAGCGGTCATCTCCGCAATTTGTTTGTCTACTTCGGCGCGTTTGGCTTCGATTTCAGGGGACCGGGCGTTGACCTGAGTTTCGAGCTTTTCGATTTTTTCCATCAGCTTGAGGATTTCAGTTTCGAGGGTGCTGATGGTTTTCTTGGTGGCATCCACTTCGCGGACAGCCGTCGTGTATTGCTTTTCGTTCGTCGCCTTCATCAGATCCGATTTGAATTTCTCGTGCTTGGCCTGTTCAGCAGCAACGTCTTCTTCAAGCTGACGCCGCTCGGCTGTAGCCTCATCCAACTCATTTTTGACGAGTAAAAACTCCTGAACAGATGCGGCAAAGTTTTGTTCGATAGCATCCCGGCGAGAGGGCAGCGAATCAACCTCTGACTTGCAGCGTTTGATTTCGGTATCGGTTTCTTGCAACGAAATTAATAGGCCTATTTCTGCGATCAAGGTTGTGCTCCTACGAAAACCAAATTTCTATAACCCGTTCGGTTGCGGTCGGGGATCGTTATCAGTAAGCTCGTAAAGTTTGAGAATTGCGTAAGCAATAAAAATAATCACACAGGTACTTGAGTTTGTCCATTGCCCGCTGCCAAATGAAGAGGAAGTTCCGGCAACGGGTCACGGACCATCAACCACTGACCACTGATCACCTATGAGCAATTATCCCATTTCATCGCAACTTTTCGAGCGCGCCAAACAGGTCATTCCCGGCGGCGTCAACAGCCCCGTCCGCGCCTTTCGCGGTGTCGGCGGCACCCCGCTGTTCATCAAATCCGCGCGCGGCTGTTACCTCTACGACGCCGACGGGCGCACGTACATTGACTATGTCGGTTCGTGGGGGCCAATGATTTTAGGTCACGCGCACCCCGACATCATCGCCGCGATTCAGGAAGCAGCGACGCGCGGCACAAGCTATGGTGCACCGACCGAACTCGAAATTGAGTTGGCCGAAGAAGTCATCGCCGCCTTTCCTTCAATTGAAAAATTACGCCTGACGTCGAGCGGCACCGAAGCCACGATGTCAGCTCTGCGCGTCGCGCGTGGCTACACCGGACGCCCGAAGATTGTGAAGTTCGAGGGCTGTTATCACGGTCACGGCGACAGTTTATTGGTCAAAGCGGGTTCCGGCGTAGCAACTTTAGGATTACCCGATTCGCCCGGCGTATTGCCCGAAGTCGCCAGCAACACGATCACCGTGCCATTCAATGACGTTGCGGCGTTGGAAAACGTGTTTGCCGAAGCTGGTTCCGAAATCGCTGCCGTCATCATCGAACCCGTCGTCGGCAATATGGGCTGCGTGCCGCCGCGTGAAGGTTATTTGCACGCCGTGCGCGCGATTACCGCCAAGCACGGCGCGGTATTGATCTTCGATGAAGTGATGACGGGCTTTCGGGTGGCTCGCGGCGGAGCGCAGGAGTTATACGGCATTGATCCCGATATGACGACGCTCGGCAAAATCATTGGCGGCGGTTTGCCTGTCGGCGCGTTCGGCGGCAAACACGCAATCATGGATTGCGTCGCGCCGGTCGGCCCGGTCTATCAAGCGGGAACATTATCAGGCAATCCGCTAGCCGTGACCGCAGGTCTGACCCAACTGCGCCTGCTGAAAAACCCAGCAGTGTATCAATACCTTGAAAAGGCCACAAAACGCCTCGTCGAAGGCTTTGGCGAAGCGGCTGCCGAAGCGGGCATCGCCACCGTCAGCAATCGTGTCGGTTCGATGTGTACGATGTTTTTTACGAATGAAGAAGTCGTGGATTGGACGAGCGCCGCGAAAAGCGACCGCGAAGCCTTCGGACGCTTCTTTCACGCGATGCTGGAAGAAGGCGTCTATTTAGCACCTTCACAGTTTGAAGCCGCGTTCGTCTCGTTTGCACACAGTGACGAAATCATCGAACACACGATTGATGCGGCGCGGAAAGCTTTTGCGAGAGTGTGAAGGTAGGGGTTCAATCAACGTATTCAGGCCTCACGATCTGTCGAAGCGGTTGACTCAGGACAGAGCATGAACGTTGAATACGTTGATTAATAACTTGAATTAAAGTGCGGCTGCACCCGCCTCGGCTACAGCATGATCTTGTTCTCCTGATCCGCCGCTGACGCCAATAGCGCCAACCACTTTCCCATCTTTTTTGAGTGGAATGCCTCCTGCAAAGATCATGATTTTGCCGTCATTGGAGGCGTGGATGCCAAAGAACTGGTTGCCTGACTGACTATGTTCAGCCAAATCTTTCGTAGCAATATCAAAGGCGCGTGAGGTGTAAGCCTTTTTGATCGAGATATCAATCGAGCCAATCCACGCACCATCCATGCGAACGTGCGAGATCAGATTTCCGCCCGCATCCGCGACGGCAATATTCATGGGTTGACCAATTTCTTCTGCCTTTTGTTCAGCCGCCGCAATAATTCTGCGGGCGTCATTTAAGGTAATCATCGTGTAATTGTCTCCTCAGATTATAGATTTTCTCAAAGCAAATTTCCGATAGCGGTGTGAGTAAGCCCTTGCGATTCGGCAACTGCCTCATACGTCAAATGCCCTTGATATGTGTTCACGCCGTTTTGCAAATTCTTGTCTTTCGCAATCGCATCCTTGAAACCTTTGTTCGCCAGCTTCAGCGCGTACGGTAGCGTCGCATTCGTCAGCGCAAACGTTGAAGTGCGCGGCACGGCTCCCGGCATATTCGTTACACAATAGTGCAGCACGTCATCCACGTAATACGTCGGATTGCTGTGCGTCGTGGGGCGAGTGGTTTCGATACAGCCCCCCTGGTCTACGGCAACGTCCACGATGACTGCGCCTTTATGCATTGTTTTCAGCATATCGCGCGTGACTAATTTCGGAGCTGAAGCACCGGGAATCAGCACGCCACCAATCACCAAATCGGCATTTGCAATGGCCTCTTGTACGGTGTACGGATTGGAAGCCAGCGTACGAATCTTGGCTCCAAAAATATCATCCAGGTAACGCAGCCGATCCAGATTTTTATCCAGAATGTGAACGTTCGCGCCCAAGCCCACCGCCATTTTCAATGCGTTAATGCCAACGACACCACCGCCAATAATCACGGTCTTTGCAGGCAATACACCCGGCACGCCGCCCATCAGCACGCCGCGCCCGCCTTCGGATTTTTGTAGGTAATGCGCACCGATTTGCACCGACATTCTTCCGGCAACTTCAGACATCGGGCCAAGCAAAGGCAAATGACCTTCATCATTGGTGATCGTTTCGTAGGCAACGCCCGTGACTTTGCGTTCGAGCATGACTTGCGTCAGGGTCGGATCAGGCGCGAGGTGCAAATACGTGAACAACAATTGGCCTTCGCGCATCCGCGTGTATTCCGGGCCGACGGGTTCTTTGACTTTGACGATCATGTCGGCGCGCTCCCAGACTTCATCAGCGGAAGCAACGATTTCGCCCATTGCGCCGCGATACTGTTCGTCAGGAATGCCGCTGCCCTCGCCTGCGTCTTTTTCGACGAGGATTGTGTGTCCAGCATCGTGCAAAGTTTTGACCCCGGCAGGCGTCAAGCCCACACGCGATTCTTTGTCTTTAATTTCCTTTGGTAGCCCGATAATCATTTCAAATACTCCTTTGGGTTCGCAGTTGGTAGTTCGCAGTTCGCAGTGAGTGGTTCGCAGAAATTAGTTGGCAGACAGCGACTTGGCTAAGCCATTTAATAGACGACCAACTTCTCCTGCGAGATTCATTAGACTGGTTACACGTTGCGCGTCCAAGTAACGTAATCGTCCTGCAATTAATATTTGCGTT
>JAEUQN010000610.1 GCA_016789725.1 Blastocatellia bacterium
GAACCAGAACGCGCCGACAGCGGAGAACGGGACCGCGAGCAGGATGATCGCGGTCTTCGGCCAGGAGCGCGTGTTCGCGTATAACAACAGGATCACGAGAAAGAGTGTGATCGGAACGATGACCTGGAGGCGTTCGCGGACGCGCAACATGTTCTCGTACTGCCCGCTCCAGGTGAGTGTCACGCCCGGAGGGGTTTTCAGTTCCCGCGCGACGACGTCGTGGGCTTCCTTGACGTAACCGCCGATGTCGCGGTCGGCGACGTCGACGTAAACATAACTTGAGAGAAGGCCATTTTCGTTGCGGATCATCGAGGGCCCCTGAGCCAGCTCGATCTCGGCCACCTGGCCGATCGGGATTTGCGCGCCCGAGGCGGTTTCGACCAGAACGCGTTTGAGGGCATCAATGTTCGATCGGTCATCTTGCGAATAACGGACATTGACCGTGTAGCGTTCCCGTCCTTCGATCGTGCGCGTGACGGGTTCGCCGCCGACGGCCGTCATGAGCACTGTCTG
>JAEUQN010000611.1 GCA_016789725.1 Blastocatellia bacterium
CTGGATGACGGCGCTATCGCAACCGGACACTACGAGAATGGCTGCCATCGCGGCGCAGCAGTGAATTGCAGTTCTTATTTTGGATTTTGGATTTTGGATTTTGGATTGAAATGGATTGCGCGAGGCACGGGAAGATATCGATGCGAAACAGCATCGAAAGTTTGCCGAGGCGCGGTTGCGCCAATCTTGTAATCCAAAATCCAAAATCCAAAATCCAAAATAAAAGCGTTTACAAATTTGGCCTGAGCGTATAAATACCTTATCACACACGATGGGTTTCATTCGTGATGGTGATGGTGATGGTGGTCGTGCGAGTGCGTGTGGTGGTGGTGATGGCCGCGGCGGTGCAGTTCGTTGTGCAGTTTCCGGTGCGCGGCGGTGAGGGTCATGCGCATGCGTTTGTAGGAGGCGTCGTCCGCGCGCGTGCCGATGGTGTCGATGTAGGCGAGCGCGCCTTCGATTTGATCGAGCATGGTGACGGCGTCAACCGCGGAGAAGAACTCCGAACCGGCT
>JAEUQN010000612.1 GCA_016789725.1 Blastocatellia bacterium
GGGGTTTGTTGGCCTGAGCCACAGATGGCTCCATTTCGTCGTACCGTTGTGCTTTTGCCGTCATACCTCTTCCTTTCTGCTGGCAATCTTGTTGCTCAACGGAAAGAAGTCTACACTCTGTAGTCGGCTACAGAGTCAAGCACAATTTCGGCGGCGCTTTATTCAGACGTAATGCGCGGCTTGCCAATGAGCGTGTCAGCGACCTTGCTTTGCTGATTCCCCCTTGATTTCAAAGGTCAGCGTCGCCCACTTCGATTCGTAATTGATGCGCGGATCGGCAAGCGCCGTCATGTGAATAAATTTGACGTACCACTTGCCCGCGCCGTTCAGCTTGAAGCGCGCGATGCCTTTGTCATCGGAGCGCATGCTGAGCGGGGGCAGTTCGCGTCCTTTCGCTTCACGCGCCGCCGCTACGATTTGATTTGCCAGCGGTTGCCCGTTGCGCAGGCACAGCACTTCGAGCATATCGCCGGACTTTAGCGCATAAGGATTCCGCAGCGGAACTAGTTCGAC
>JAEUQN010000613.1 GCA_016789725.1 Blastocatellia bacterium
GGCGTTTCGCAACACAGCCTGTATGAATGGCTGAAACGCTATAGCCTCCCACCGGTCGAACGGAGTGAATTGCAGGGCCAGTCTGCGGAGATTCGGCGCCTGAAAGCAGAGTTGAAGCGGGTCAGTGAGGAGCGCGACATCCTAAAAAAGGCCGCAGCGTACTTTGCCAAAGAGTCCCGGTAAGGTACGCGTTCATCCAGGCGCACGAAATGCAGTACCCGGTGCGCCGACTCTGCCACGTCATGGCCGTCCATCCCAGTGGCTATTACGCCTGGAAAGCGGAACCCGCATCGCTCCGCCAGCAGGATGATCGACGGCTACTGGGGCTGATCAAGCAATCCTGGCTGGAGAGCGGTGGCGTCTATGGCTATCGCAAAATTACGCATGACCTGCGCGATCTAGGCGAGCGTTGCGGCAAACATCGGGTTTATCGTCTGATGAGGCAGGAAGGGCTCCGGGCACGGGTGGGCTACCGTCGTCGAGCAGGCCGCTATGGCAAGCCAGCAGTTGT
>JAEUQN010000614.1 GCA_016789725.1 Blastocatellia bacterium
AGCGAAAGTCATTCCGTATCGTGGCTCGTGGGTTGAATTTGAATACGACGCCAAAAACCTGTTGTATGTCCGCATTGACCGCAAGCGTAAATTCCTGGCCACGATTTTCCTGCGCGCGTTAGGCCTCAAGAGTGATGAGGAAATTCTGCGCAAATTCTATCAAGTAGACAAAATCCGTGTTGAGCAGGGCCGCTTGTTTTGGCAGGTGAGTAAAAATCTGATAGGTCTGCGCGTTTCGCACGAAATCAAAGATAGCAAGGGCGACGTGCTGGTTAAGAATGGTAAGAAGATTACCAGCAGCGGCTATGAATCCCTGCTTGCGGCGGGCGTTCAGGAAGTCGAAGTGCAAGTCCACGATCTCGAAGGTGCTTTTGTACTGAATGATGCTGTGGATATGAACACGGGCGAAGTTGTAGCCGAAAGCAACTCTGATCTGACCCCTGAAAAGATGGCTAAGCTGGTCGAAGCGGGGGTGGATTCATTTGAGGTGTTCTTCCCGGAAAAAGACGAA